>JBBQDU010000001.1:0-46689 GCA_038320055.1 Gemmatimonadales bacterium
GGAGCCGCGCTATTACGTCGATTACACCGGCTGCGGCAACACGCTGAACATGCGGCATCCGCGGGTGCTCCAGCTCATCATGGACAGCCTCCGCTACTGGGTGCTGGAGATGCGCGTGGACGGGTTCCGCTTCGACCTGGCCAGCACCCTCGCCCGGGAGCTCCACGCGGTGGACCGGCTGAGCGCATTCTTCGACATCATCCACCAGGACCCGGTCCTCTCGCAGGTCAAGCTGATCGCCGAGCCCTGGGATCTGGGCGAGGGTGGCTACCAGGTGGGCAATTTCCCGGTCGGGTGGGCCGAGTGGAACGGCCGCTACCGGGACGGGGTGCGGAAGTTCTGGAAGGGCGAGGGGGGGATGGCCTCCGAGCTGGCCACCCGGCTGGCCGGCAGCAGCGACCTCTACGGCTGGAACGGCCGGCGGCCGTACGCGAGCGTCAACTTCGTCACCGCGCACGACGGGTTCACGCTGCTGGACCTGTGGAGCTACAATGAGAAGCACAACGAGGCCAACGGCGAGAACAACGCCGACGGCGAGAGTCACAACCTGAGCTGGAACTGCGGCGTGGAGGGACCCACCGAAGATCCGGCGGTGCTGGCCCTCCGGGAGCGGCAGCGGCGGAACATCATCGCCACCATGGCGCTCTCCCAGGGCGTTCCGATGCTCTGCGGCGGGGACGAGATGGGCCGCACCCAGCTCGGGAACAACAACGCCTACTGCCAGGACAACGAGCTGAGCTGGCTGGCCTGGGATCTCGAGCCGGCCGATCAGGATCTCCTCGCGTTCACCAGATATGTCTTGGGTCTCCGCCGGCTGCAACCCGTGCTCCGGCGGCGGCGTTTCTTCCAGGGGCGGGCCATCCGGGGCCAGGGTGTCGAGGACATCGTCTGGTACCGCCCGTCCGGCCGAGAGATGGACGACGGCGCCTGGGGTTCCCACTTCATCCGGTCGTTCGGCGTGTGGCTGAGCGGGACCGCGCTCGGGGAGCTGGACGAGGATGGCGAGCCGGTCGTCGGGGACACCCTCTACGTGGCGCTCAACGCGCATCACGAGCGGGTCCGGTTCCACCTGCCCAAACACCTGCCGACGGAACGCTGGGAGCTGATCCTCGACACGGCCCAGCGTGATTGGGGTCGGCGCTACCTGATGCGTGACGTCACGTATCGGATCGCGGCTCGATCGCTGGCCGTCTTCCGCCTGGCGGCCATGCCGCAAGGAGCGACGCCATGATGACCGAAAGCCTGCTGACCGACTTCAATCTCCACCTGCTCGGCGAGGGCACGCTCTATCGCGCCTACGAGGCGCTGGGCGCGCACCTGCATCAGGACGGTGGGCGGCGCGGCGTCCGGTTCGCGGTGTGGGCCCCCAATGCCGCCCGGGTGTCCGTCGTCGGCGAGTTCAACGATTGGGACGGCGGCCGCCATCCGATGACCGTGTTCGAGAACTCCGGCGTCTGGGAGACGTTCATCCCGGACATCGGGGAGGGCGCCCACTACAAGTACCGGATCGAGTCCCGGGACGGCCGCTATCGCGCCGACAAGGCCGACCCGTACGGCTTCGCCGCGCAGATGCGGCCCGCCACCGCTTCGCGCGTGGCCTCGCTCGACGGCTACGCGTGGGGTGACGGAGCGTGGCAGGCCGCGCGGGCGACCGGCGACCTCCGGCGCCAGCCCATCTCCATCTACGAGATGCACGTCGGATCGTGGCGGCGCCGGCCGGAGGAGCAGAACCGCTGGCTCACCTATGCGGAGCTGGCCGACGAGCTGCCGGATTACCTGCACCAGATGGGATTCACCCACGTCGAGTTCATGCCGCTCTCGGAGCACCCGTTCGACGGGTCGTGGGGCTACCAGACCACGGGCTACTACGCCGCCACGGGTCGGTTCGGCGGGCCGAAGGATCTCATGCACCTGATCGACGTGCTCCATCAGCACGGCATCGGCGTGATCCTCGACTGGGTCCCGGCCCACTTCCCGCGGGACGAGCACGGGCTCGCGTACTTCGACGGCACGCACCTGTACGAGCATGCCGACCCGCGGCAGGGCCTCCATCCCGAGTGGGACACGTTCATCTTCAACTACGGCCGGAACGAAGTCCGCGCGTTCCTCATCAGCAACGCGCTGTTCTGGCTCGACTACTACCATGTGGACGCGCTCCGGGTGGATGCCGTCGCGTCGATGCTGTACCTCGACTACGGCCGGAGCGGGAGCGACTGGGTGCCCAACCCGTTCGGCGGCCGCGAGAACCTGGACGCGATCGACTTCATTCGCCGGCTCAATGAAGTGGTGCACGCCGAGTCGCCCGGCGTCGCCGTGATCGCCGAGGAATCGACCTCCTGGCCGATGGTGTCCCAGCCGACCTATCTCGGCGGGCTCGGGTTCACCTTCAAGTGGAACATGGGCTGGATGCACGACATGCTGGACTACATGAAGAAGGATCCGATCCACCGGAGCTACCACCATCACCTGATCACGTTCAGCCTGATGTACGCGTACTCGGAAAACTTCGTCCTGCCACTGTCGCACGACGAGGTCGTCCACCTGAAACGCAGCATGCTCGGCCGGATGCCGGGCGACGACTGGCAGAAGTTCGCCAACCTCAGGCTCTTCTATGGTTACATGTTCGGCCACCCCGGCAAGAAGCTGCTCTTCATGGGCGACGAGTTCGGCCAGTGGGGCGAGTGGAATCACGACGAGAGCCTCGACTGGCACCTGCTGGCCGACCCGAAGCACGTGGGGCTCCAACGCTGGGTCCGGGACATCAACACACTCTACCGCGGCGAGCCGGCGATGCATCGCTTGGACTGCGAGCAGTCGGGATTCGAGTGGATCGACTGCAACGACACCGCCCGGAGCGTGCTCAGCTTTCTCCGCCGCGGCGGGCCGGGCACGGTGCCGCTGATGTTCGCCTGCAACTTCACGCCGGTGCCTCTCAACAACTACCGGGTCGGCGTGCCGGTGGCCGGTTACTGGCAGGAGATTCTCAACAGCGACGCGCAGCTCTACGGCGGCAGCGGGCTCGGGAACTACGGCGGGGTCGACACGGCGCCGCTCCCCCTCCACGGCCGCCCCCAGTCGCTCACCATCACGCTGCCGCCGCTGGCCATCGTCGGCTTCCGCGCCCCGGGATGGGAGCCCGGTTCGTGAGTCGATACGATCCATTGCTGGGAGCGACGTGGACCGGCGGGGACACCCGCTTCGTGGTGTGGGCGCCCGAGGCAACGAAAGTAGATCTGGTGGTGGAGGCTCCCGGGCCCCAAGGCGAATACCCGATGCAGCCTGGGCGCGACGGCCACTTCACCCTGTCGCACGCCGCGGTCGGCCCCGGCCACCGCTATCGCTACCGGGTGGACGGCGCCGGACCGTTCCCCGATCCGGCATCCCGGTTCCAGCCCGAAGGGGTCCACGGTCCATCCGAGGTGATCGACTCCGGCGCCTACACCTGGGGCGATGCCGCCTGGTCCGGCGTCCCGCTCGAGCGGCTGGTGCTCTACGAGCTCCACGTCGGCACGTTCACCGACGGCGGCACGTACGCCGGCGTCGCCGGTCGGTTGTCCGCCCTGGCCGATCTGGGCGTGACGGCCGTGCTCCTGATGCCGCTGGCCGATTTTGCCGGCCGCTGGAACTGGGGCTACGACGGCGTGGCGCCGTTCGCATCCGCGCGCTGCTACGGCCGCCCCGACGACCTTCGCGCGCTGGTCGATCAGGCCCATCGGCTCGGCCTGGCCGTGCATCTCGATGTGGTCTACAACCATTTCGGGCCGGACGGCGCCTATCAGGGGAGTTTCAGCCCGGGCTACGGTTCCCGCACCCACAAGAGTCCGTGGGGAAGCGCCCTCAATTTCGACGGACCGGACAGCGGCCCGGTGCGGCGCTACGTGATCGAGAACGCGCTCCGCTGGATTCACGAATTCCACATCGACGGGCTTCGGCTCGACGCCACCCACGCGATCGTCGATCGGGGACCGGTCCACATTCTCGCGGAGCTGGCGGCGGCGGTCCACGCATCGCTGGCCGGGACGGGACGCCAGGCGCATGTGATCGCGGAGGACGCGCAGAACCTGGCCCACCTCGTCGAGCGTGGCGAGCGCGGCGGGTACGGGCTCGACGCGGTCTGGTCGGACGATTTCCATCACCAGGTGCGGGCGTCGGTGGCGGGGGACCGCGACGGTTACTTCGCCGATTTCGACGGGCGCACGGAGTCGATCGCCGCGACGACCCGGCAGGGCTGGTACTACACCGGCCAGCAGGCCCCCTACTTTGGCGGGCCGCGAGGCAGCGACCCGGCCGGCATCCCCCTCAGCAGGTTCGTGGTCTTTCTCCAGAATCACGACCAGGTGGGCAATCGTGCGTTCGGCGAGCGGCTGCATCATCAGGTCGACCTCGCGGTGTGGCGCGCCCTGTCGGTGCTGCTCCTCCTCCTTCCCGAGACCCCGCTGCTCTTCATGGGACAGGAGTGGGCCGCGGGCAGCCCGTTCCGATACTTCACCGACCACACCCCGGAACTCGGCCGCGCGGTGACCGAGGGGCGGCGCCGGGAGTTCAGCCGGTTCGAGGCCTTCGCCGACCCAACCGTCCGCGAGACGATTCCCGACCCGCAGGCGCAGGAGACCGTCGTCGCTTCCCACCTCGATTGGAGTGAGCGGGAGCGGGAGCCGCATGCGGGGGTGCTGCGTCTCTACCGCCGGCTGCTGGCGCTTCGACGGGGTCTTCCGCCGCTCGAGGACCCGGCCGGATCCTCCGGGTTCACCATCGCTGCTGAGGGCGATGTGCTGCGTCTGGAGCGTCCCGGCCCCGACTCGGCGCTCCTCGCACTGGTGCGGCTCCGCGGCGCGGGCGCGACGAAACTGGGCAAGGGTTGGCGTGCGCTCCTGACGACCGAGGATCCCGAGTACACCGCCGATCCGCTCCCGGTGGAGCTCGGCGCCGAGGCTCGCTTCGCGCGGCCGGGCGCGGTGGTCCTGTCCGCTGCTGCCCGCAGGGGTTGAGATGGCGGCCCCGCTTCCGGCCCGGCTTCCCGTCTCGACGTACCGCCTTCAACTGAGCCCGAGTCAGAACTTCGCGGCCGCGGCCGAGCTGGCGTCGTACCTGTCCGAGCTGGGCATCAGCGAGTGCTACTGCTCCCCGGTCTTCGCCGCGCGGCCCGGCAGCGCCCATGGCTACGACATCTGCGATCACAGTCGGGCCGACCCCCAGCTGGGCGGCGACGACGGTTTCCACGCGATGAGCGACGCGTTCCGGAGCCGGGACCTGGGGCTGCTGCTCGATTTCGTTCCCAACCACATGAGCACCCATCCGCTGGCCAACCCTTGGTGGCGAAGCGTGCTCGAGAGCGGTCCGTCCTCGCCGTACGCCCGCTATTTCGACATCGACTGGAATCCGGTCAAGCACGAGCTGCGGGATCGGATCCTGCTCCCGATCCTGGGCGACCAGTACGGCGTGACCCTCGAGCAGGGTCAGTTGCGGCTGGCGTACGAGGATGGAGCGATCCGGCTCCGGCTCTACGAGCTCGATCTCCCCCTCAATCCGCGCCGGCTCGGGCTGGTGGTCGGCCACCGGCTGGACGACCTCCGCGCCCGGCTCCCGGCGGACGATCCCGACCTGACCGAGCTGTTGAGCGTCCTGTTCCATCTCGACCACCTGCCGCCGTACACCGAGACCGACCCGACGCAGATGGCCGAGCGGCAGCGCGAGAAGGACGTCGCGCTCGGCCGCCTGGCAGCGCTGCTCGAGCGATCCGAAGTGCTCCGCGCCCATCTCGAGGAGAATCTCCGCCGGTTCAACGGCCGGCCCGGCGAGCCGTCCTCATTCGAGCTGATGCACGAGCTGCTCGAGGGCCAGCCGTACCGGCTGGCCTCCTGGCGCACCGCGATGCACGAGATCAACTATCGGCGCTTCTTCGACGTGAACGAGCTGGCCGGAATCCGGATGGAGGAGCCGGAGGTCTTCGCGGCGGCCCACGCGCTTACCGCCCGATGGGTTCGCGAGGGCCGCGTGACCGGGCTCCGCCTCGATCACGTGGACGGGCTGTTCGATCCGGCCGGCTATCTCGACGACCTCGCAGGCCTGCTCGGACCCGCACCGGTCTGGACGGTGGTCGAGAAGATTCTCTCCGAAGGCGAGCGGCTCGACCCGTCCTGGCGCACCCACGGCACCACCGGCTACGAGTACCTCAACCAGCTCAACGGCATCTTCGTCGACCCGGTCGACGGGGTGCGGCTCAAGACCGTGTACCAGGCCTTTACCGGCCGCGACGACGAGTTCGCCGAGGTCTGTTACCAATCGAAGAAGCTCATCGTCACCACCTCGATGGCCAGCGAGCTCAACGTGCTGGCCGCCGAGCTGAACCGGATCTCGGAGGGGCGCTGGCAGTGGCGGGATTTCACGCTCGACAGCCTCCAGGAAGCGCTCCGCCAGGTGGTGGCCTGCTTCCCCGTCTACCGGACCTACGTCCGGGGCGAAGGCTGGACCGCCGAGGATGAGGCGGCGGTGGACCGGGCGATCGCGTCGGCGCTGCGGCGGAATCCGGCGCTCGAGCCGACGATCTTTCATTTCCTGCGCCGGATGCTGCTGCCACAGCCCGATCCGGCGATTCCGGAGCCCGAGCTGCGCCGCCGGCTGCGCTTCGCGATGAAATTCCAGCAGTACACCGGCCCGGTGCAGGCGAAGGGCGTGGAGGACACGGCGTTCTACCGGTTCGGCCCGCTGCTGTCGCTCAACGAGGTGGGCGGCGAGCCGGAGCGGTTCGGGCCCGGCGTCGAGCGGTTTCATCGGACCAACGCGGAGCGGCTCGCCCGGTGGCCGCTGACCCTCCTGGCCACCGCCACCCACGACACCAAGCGTGGCGAGGACGCGCGGGCCCGGCTCAACGCCCTGAGCGAGATGCCGGTCCGCTGGCGCGCGCTCCTCAACCGCTGGTCCCGGATCAACGCCCCGGCCCGGGAAACGGCGGAAACCGTGATCGCTCCGGATCGGGGCGACGAGTATCTCTTCTATCAGTCGCTCCTCGGCATGTGGCCGCCATTGGCGCAGGCGGCGGACGAGTCGCTGGTCGAGCGGATCCACCAGTATCTGCTCAAGGCGATGCGCGAGGCCAAGATTCATACGAGCTGGATCAACCCGTCGGCGGCCTACGAGGAGGCGGTCGGCCGATTCGTCCGGTCGGTGCTCCTGGGGGAGCAAGCCGCCGCGTTCCACCGCTCGTTCGCGCCGTTCGCCCGCGAGCTGGCGCGGACCGGCGCCGTCAATTCGCTGGCCCAAATGGCCCTCAAGCTCGCCTCACCGGGCGTCGCCGACGTCTACCAGGGAACCGAACTGTGGGATCTGAGCCTGGTGGATCCGGACAACCGCCGGCCGGTGGACTTCGCGGCCCGCCGCCGGCATCTGGCCGAGCTGGTCCCGCTGTCGGAGTCGGCGGGACGGGGCGACCCCGTGGCCGGCGACGTCGGCGCGCTCCTCGAGCACTGGCCGGATGGGCGGGTGAAGATGTATCTCACGCTGGTGGGGCTTCGGTATCGGCGCCGCTGTCCGGACCTGTTCCTTCGCGGCGAATACCTGCCGCTCACGGCGTCCGGCGCGCGTGCCGATCACCTGGTCGGCTTCGCCCGGCGGAACGGGGATCAGGCCGCGGTGGCGCTCGCGCCCAGACTCGTGGCCGACCTCGCGTCCGACCGCTGGCCCACCGGCTCCGAGGCCTGGGGCGACACGGTGGTGCCGTTGCCGGCGTCGCTCCACGGCTTCTCGTGGCGGAACTCGCTCACGGGTGAGCGGCAGGGGCCGGGGGCGTCGCTGGCCGTGTCCGCGGCCCTCGCCACTCTGCCGATCGCGCTCCTGGAAGGCTCACTCTCGTCCTGATGCCGGCTCGCCCGGCTGGAGTCAGTCCGATGGTCAAACTGGGGAGCGCGTCGGATCCCTACTGGTACAAGGATGCGATCATCTACGAGCTGCACGTCAAGGCGTTCTGCGACGCCAACCAGGACGGCATCGGGGATTTTCGCGGCCTGATCGAGAAGCTCGACTACCTCCAGGACCTCGGCGTCACCTGCATCTGGCTCCTGCCGTTCTTCCCGTCCCCGCTCCGGGACGACGGCTACGACATCGCGGACTACGTCAACGTCCACCCGTCCTACGGCACCCTCGACGACTTCAAGGAATTCCTCGGCGAGGCCCATGCCCGTGGCCTGCAGGTGCTGATCGAGCTGGTCATCAACCACACCTCCGACCAGCATCCGTGGTTCAAGGCCGCGCGGGCGGCGCCGGCCGGCTCGCCCGAGCGGGATTTCTACGTCTGGAGCGACACCGACAAGAAATATTCCGGCGCGCGGATCATCTTTACCGACACGGAGAAATCCAACTGGACCTGGGATCCGGACGCCAAGGCGTACTACTGGCACCGGTTCTTCTCTCACCAGCCCGATCTCAATTTCGACAACCCCGCGGTGGTCGAGGAGTTGATCGGGGTGATGCGGTTCTGGCTCGATCTCGGCGTGGACGCGCTTCGGCTGGACGCGATCCCCTATCTCGTCGAGCGGGACGGCACCAACTGCGAGAACCTCCCCGAGACCCACGCCGCCATCAAGCAGTTTCGCGCCGCGCTGGACCAGGAGTACGCCGGGCGGATGATTCTGGCGGAAGCCAACCAGTGGCCCCACGATGTGCGGGCATACTTCGGGGACGGCGACGAGTGCCACATGGCATTCCACTTTCCGCTCATGCCACGCCTGTTCATGGCGCTCCGGCTGGAGGACCGCCACCCGGTCACCGACGTCATGGAGCAGACGCCCCGGATCCCCGAGCCGTGCCAGTGGGGGATCTTCCTCCGCAATCACGACGAGCTGACCCTGGAGATGGTCTCGGACGACGAGCGGGACTACATGTACCTCGCCTACAGCGCCGACCCGCGGATGCGGATCAACGTGGGCATTCGCCGGCGCCTGGCGCCGTTGATGGAGAACAATCGCCGCCGCCTGGAGCTGCTCAACAGCATCCTCCTCTCGTTCCCCGGGACGCCGATCATCTACTACGGCGACGAGATCGGCATGGGCGATAACATCTACCTGGGCGATCGGAACGGGGTGCGAACCCCAATGCAGTGGAGCGGCGACCGGAACGCCGGGTTCTCGCGCGCCAATCCGGCGCGCCTGTACAGTCCCGTGATCATGGATCCGAGCTTCGGCTACGAGGCCATCAACGTCGAGGCACAGCAGGGCGATTCGTCCAGCCTGCTCCACTGGACCAAGCACATGATCGCCCTGCGGAAGCTGTTTCGGGTCTTCGGCCGGGGGACGATCGAGTTCCTGGCCCCGGCCAACATGAAGGTGCTGGCGTATATCAGGAGCTACGAGGGCGAGCAGGTCCTGTGCGTCGCCAACCTGTCGCGCTTCGCGCAGCCGTTCCAGCTGGATCTCTCGAGCCTCGCGGGCAAGACACCGGTGGAGATGCTCGGCTACGTCGAGTTTCCCAAGATCGCGCGGACCCCGTATCCGCTGACGCTCGGTCCCTACGGCGTCCTCTGGTTCGAGCTGCACGGGGAGGCCGAGCCGGTCGAAGCGCCAGCCGACACGGGGGCCGACCTCGCGTTGATCCTGCCCGCGCAGGGCGCGTGGGAGGCGCTCAACGAGTTCGGGTCTCGCTCGACGCTCGAGGGCAGGGTACTGCCGGCGCATCTTCCCCGGCAACGCTGGTTCGGCGGCAAATCGAGAACCATTCAGGCGTGCCGCGTCACCGATGCGATCTCCCTCTCCCCGAGCGCCGGCCTGCTGCTGGTCGAGGTGCGCTATCAGGGGGACCAGAGCGAGCGCTACCTCGTGGCCCCAGCCGTGGCCACCGGCGACGAGGCCGACCGCCTCCGGACCGAACACCCCGACGCGGTGCTCTCGCCGGTCGTGGTGGGCGGGGTCCCGGGCGTGCTCTTCGACGCGATGGCCCGGGACGAGTCGTGCCTCGAGTTGGAGCGGCTGATCGCGGAGCAGGGCGAGCGGTTCGGAGATCGCGGCCGCTTGGTCGGCGTGGCCGGGCGGGCGCTCCAGGACATCGTCCGGCCCGAGGAGCGTTGGCCGGTCAAGCGTCTCGGCGGCGAGCAGAGCAATTCGTCGGTCGTCTACGGCGACCAGTTGATCCTCAAGCTCTTCCGCCGAGTGGTGAACGGCCCGAATCCCGACGTCGAGGTTACCCGCCACCTCACCGAGGCGGCGGGCTTCAACGGCGTTCCCGCCTTCGCCGGGGCGCTCGAGTACCGGTCCGACGACGATCAGTCGGCCACCCTCGCGCTGCTGCAGCGGCTGATCCCGAACCAGGGCGACGGCTGGCACTGGTTCCAGGAAGAGCTGGGCCGGTACCACGAGCGGGCACTGACACAGCCGTTCCCCACGGCGGTACCGCCCGATCCGTTCGACGACAGTGACGAGCCGCTCCCCGCCGACCTCGACGAGCTGCTCGGCATCAGTGACGATGCCGCCGCGATCCTGGGACGGCGCACCGCGGAGTTGCACCTGGCGCTGGCCGAGCCGTCCGACGATCCCGCGTTCTCCCCCGCGCCGACCTCGGCCGACGATTGGATGCGTCTGGCCGCGGGCATCCGGGGACGCGCCCTCGAGACCTTCAACCTCCTCAAGGCCGCCATTCCGCGGCTGCCCGACGAGGTGGTGGACCAGGCCAGCCGGGTCCTGAGCTATCGCGGCCGGGTCTGGACGAAGCTCGATCAGTTGCACCGGTTGGCGCCGGGTCCGGTCCAGACCCGGATTCACGGCGACTACCACCTGGGCCAGGTCCTCCGCGTCGGCACGGACTTCATCATCCTGGATTTCGAAGGCGAGCCCTCCCGCCCGCTGGACGAGCGACGCGGGAAGTTTCCTCCGCTCCGCGACGTGGCAGGCATGCTCCGCTCGTTCAGCTACGCCTCGCAGGTGGCCCTGATGGGACACGTGGCCCGCCGGCCCGGGGACCTCGAGCGGCTGCTGCCGTGGGCAGGGCTGTGGGAGCGATCGGTGGCCTGCGTCTTCCTCCGGTCCTATCGCCGGACCGCCGGCCCGGCGCCGTTTCTGCCGGCGAGCCCCGCGGAATTCCGCCGAGTCCTGGAGGCCTTTCTGCTCGACAAGGCCCTGTACGAGCTGCAGTACGAGCTGGACAATCGGCCGGCCTGGGTCCGGGTGCCGCTGGCGGGGCTCTTGGACCTCGAGCTGGATGGAGGCCGATAGCTGGAGCCGACCTCGGGGGAATGGTATTATGCGGGCCACTTCAGGGAGGTTCGGGCGCAGTGAACTCTCTTCCTCCAACCGGGCGGGAATTCCCCGGACGGCCACAGCCGAAATACGTCGCGCTCCTGGCAGGGGCGGCCGTCCTCGTGCTCGCCATCGGCGCGCTCGTCAAGCCCAAGAAGCTGGCGGAGGCCACCTCCCTTCCGCTGAGCGAGACCGCGCCGCTTCAGGCGCTCGCCCGCCGAGGCGAGCTCCGTGATTTGACCGACTTTCTCGCCGGGCGCGTCACCGTCGTGGCGCACCATCTGGTGTACCTGGACGACCTAGGCGCCGGCGGAGTGGCGTGGGCCGGACCCGATAGCGTCGTGATCGGGGGAAGCGCCGACTCGCCGCTCATCGCGGTGCCGCGCGCCGGCGACACCAGCGCGATCCCGGTCGTCCAGGCGACGGCGGAGCGGCTCGCGCGGCGCGGCTGGGTGCTGGTGGCGGCCCGTCAGGCGGATGGAACGATCGCTTCGGCGGTGGGGATGTCGGGCGGACAGACGACGGTCCGGTGCGGGAATCAAGTCTATCGCGAGCAGGTGGTGGCCACGCCGCTCGGCGCCGAGTTCGAGGGCGGTGGCCTGTTCGACCTTGAGGGGAACCTGATGGGAATCGTCGGCCGCTGCGGAGCGCGCTACGCGGCCGTGTCCGTGGCCGACGTCGAGTCCGTGCTTGCCGCCGGCGCGTCGTCCGAGGCCCGACTCAGGCGGGCCTACGGACTCCGGACGGAGGCGCTCGACGCGACGAGCCGGCGCTACTTCAAGGCGGAAACCGGAGCGCTGGTCGGGGAGGTCGTCCTGGGCACCGCCGCGGGACGGGCCGGGCTCCGCCCGGGAGACGTCATCGCGGCGGTGGACAGCCTGCCGGTCCGATCGCCGGACGAGCTCGCGGAGCTTCTCCTGTCCGGCCCCGCCATGGGGCGGACGCTCGCGCTGATCAGGAACGGGCGGCCGGCCGGCGCCAAGCTCACGGATGCGCCCATCGCGAGGGACACGTCGCTCGGACTCACACTCATGTCCGAGCCGACGGGACTGGTCCTCGCCGAGGTCGAGCCCGACAGCCGCGCCGGCCGAGCGGGGCTTCGTCCCCGGGACCGCCTGCTCCGGATCGGCCGGCTGCAGCCCGTGACCTCCACCCAGGCCCAACAGGCCTTGGCCGGGGCGGAAGGGCCGGTATACCTGGTGTATCGGCGGGAGAGCGACGAGCCTCGAGAGCGTAGCGAGCGTGGAGTTTTTCTCGGCAGATGACCGAGCTCACCTCGCTGGGCATCATCCTGCTCCTGGCGTTACTCGCCGGGCACTTGGTGAAGTTCGTCCGGATTCCCGAAGTGACGGGATACATTCTCGTCGGGGTGGCGCTGGGGCCCTCGGGATTCGATGCCATCTCGCATCAGAGCCTGGAACGGCTCGAGGTCTTCAGCGAGGTCGCACTCGGTCTCATCCTCTTTTCCATCGGGTCGGCGCTCGACCTCACCCGCTTCCGCAAGTCGGGCCGCCAGGTGCTGCTGGTCACCCTGGTCGAAACGTTGCTCACCGCCGCGCTCGTCGGCGGGGGGGCGCTCATCGTGGGGCAGCCCTGGCCGGTGGCGCTCCTCCTGGGCGCGATCGCGATGGAGACCGCGGCAGCCTCGACGCTCATGGTCATGCGCGAGTCCGACGCCGCGGGGCCGCTCACCGAGACCCTCACGGGGGTCATCGCGATCAACAACATCTTCACCCTCGTCGCCTTCGCCATCGTCGCCGCGGTGCTCGATTTCCGCCAGGCCGGCCTCACGACCGGCGTGACGCTCGATGTGGTCTACCGCTCGCTGTTTCCGCTGCTCTGGCAACTGATCGGGTCGGTGGCGCTCGGCTACCTCATGGGACTCCTGCTCGCCACCTGGGCCACCCAGGCCGAGGAGCATGGGGAGATCCTGATCCTGCTGGCGGGCTGCGTGCTGCTCACGGTGGGTGTGGCCGGCGGGCTCGAGCTCTCGCCCCTGGTGGCGAGCCTCGCGGTCGGCGCGACGATGGCCAATCTCTCGGCGCGGAGCCGGAGTCTGTTCGAGGCCCTCTCGCGCACCGACCCGCCGCTCTATGCGATCTTCTTCGTCATCGCAGGGGCCGACCTCAATCTCTCGCTGCTTCCCTCGCTCGGCGTTCTGGGGCTGGTGTACGTCCTGGGGCGGGGCACGGGCAAGATCTTCGGCGCGGGGTACGCGGCGCGGCGGCTCAAGGCCGAGCCGCCCGTCCGCCGCTATCTCGGTGCCGCCATGCTGGCGCAGGCGGGACTCGCCATCGGCCTGCTGCTGTCGGTCAACCAGCGGTTTCCCGATCTGGCCCCGATCGTCACCACGGTGGTGCTCGCCGCCGTGGCGATCTTCGAGCTCGTGGGCCCGGTGACCGCCCGGGTGGCGCTGGTGCGGAGCGGGGAGGCGGGGCGCCAGGAGGCGGGCGGCCCGACTCTGTCGGCGCTGGACTGACCGCCGCCGCGCCGCGAGCGGCGCGGGGCTAGCTCTCGTCGCCCGCGGCGACCGGCGTCCCCTCCTCGCCGGCGATCACGTCCTCGGGCCCGCCTTCATCCTCCTTCACCACCCGGGCCACATCCACCACGGCGTCGCCCGCGTCGAGGTTCATCACCTTCACGCCCTGCGTGTTCCGGCCGATGACGCGGATCCCGTCCACCGGCACCCGGATGATCACGCCGTGCCGGGTGATCATCATCAGCTCGTCCTCGGGGATCACTTCCTTGAGCGCCACGATCGGTCCGGTCTTCTCGGTCTTCTTGAGGGTGATGATGCCCTTGCCGCCGCGCTTCTGCACGCGGTAATCGGTCAGCTCCGAGCGCTTGCCGAAGCCTTTCTCGCTCACGACCAGCAGGGTGGCGTCCCGCCGGACCACGACCATGCCGATAACCGCGTCGCCCTTGGCCAGCTCGACGCCCTTGACGCCCGTGGTGGCGCGCCCCATCTCGCGCACGTCGCCCTGGTGGAAGCGGATGCTCATGCCGTCCTTGGTGGCCAGGACGATGTCGCTGTTGGCGTCGCACACCTGGACGTCGATGAGCTCGTCGTCCTTGTCGATGTTGATGGCGCAGATGCCGTTCGTCCGGACGTTGCCGTACGCCGACAGGAGCGTCTTCTTCACCGTGCCCTGCCGGGTGGCGAAGACCAGGCACTTGTCGTCGGCGAACTCCCGCACCGGCACCAGCGCCGAGACCTGCTCGGTCGGCTTGATGGCGATGCAGTTGACGACCGGCTTGCCGCGCGCCGCCCGGCCGGCCTGCGGGATCTCGTGGACCTTGAGCCAGTAGAGCTGGCCGGTGTTCGTGAAGAACAGCAGGTAGTCGTGGGTGCTGGCGATGAAGAGGTGCTCCACCCAGTCGTCGGCCTTGAGATCCTGGCCGTTGAGCCCCCGCCCGCCGCGCCGTTGCCGCTTGTAGGTCGTGATGGCGATTCGCTTGATGTACCCCGTGTGCGAGATGGTGATGACCATATCCTCTTCGGCGATCAGGTCCTCGACCGTGAACTCGCCCTGATCGCTGAGGATCTCGGTCCGGCGCTCATCGCCGAACTGGGTCACCACCTCGCCCAACTCCTCCTTGAGAATCCCCATCCGCTTGGGCTTCGAGGCGAGGATGCCCTTCAGCTCCTTGATCGTGCCGCGCACCTCCTTGAGCTCCGCCTCCAGCTTGTCGATCTCGAGGCCGGTGAGCTTGGCCAGGCGCATGTTCAGGATCGCGTCGCTCTGCTTCTCGCTCAGCCCGAACCGCTTGCGGAGCCGGGCGTCCGCCTCCCCGGTGTCCTTCGAGCCGCGGATGATCTTGATGACCTCGTCGATGTGGTCGACGGCGATCTTGAGTCCCTCGAGGATGTGCTCCCGCGCCTCGGCGGCGCCGAGATCGAACTGGGTCCGGCGGACGATGATCTCGTGCCGGTGCTCGATGTAGTGCTCGAGCAGCTCCTTCAGGTTCATGATCTTGGGGGCGCCCTTGACGAGCGCCAGCATGATCACGCCGAAGGTGGACTGCATGGCGGTGTGCTTGTACAGCTGGTTCAGCACGACGTTGGGAATGGCATCGCGCTTCAACTCGACGACGACCCGCATCCCCTCCTTGTCGGATTCGTCGTTGACGCCGCTGATGCCCTCGATCTTCTTCTCCATCGCCAGCTCGGCGATGGCCTTGACCAGGTTTTCCTTGTTGACCTGGTAGGGAATCTCCGTGATGACGATCTGCGAGCGGCCCGACGACTCCTTCTCCTCGATCTGCGCCCGGGCGCGCATGATGACCCGCCCGCGGCCGGTCTCGTAGGCCTCCTTGATCCCCTCCCGCCCGTAGATGTACGCCCCGGTCGGGAAGTCGGGGCCCTTGATGACTTTCCGGAGATCGGTGACGCTGGCGTCGGGCGTGTCGATGAGGAGCTCGATCGCCTTGGCGACCTCGCGCAGATTGTGCGGCGGGATGTTGGTGGCCATCCCCACGGCGATCCCCGACGAACCGTTCACGAGCAGGTTGGGAATCCTGGACGGGAGGACCGTCGGCTCCTGTAGCCGGTCGTCGAAGTTGGGCTGGAAGTTGACGGTGTTCTTGTCGATGTCCTCCAGCATCGCCACCGCGGCGCGCGTGAGCCGGGCCTCGGTGTAGCGGTAGGCCGCCGCCGGATCGCCGTCCACCGAGCCGAAGTTCCCCTGCCCGTCGACCAGCGGATAGCGCAGCGAGAAGAGCTGAACCATGCGCACCAGCGCGTCGTACACCGATTGGTCGCCGTGCGGATGGTACTTGCCGAGTACGTCGCCCACCACCGTCGCCGACTTCTTGTACGGCCGTCCCGGCACCAGCCCCAGCTCGTTCATCGCGTAGAGAATGCGCCGGTGGACGGGCTTGAGTCCGTCGCGGACGTCCGGCAGCGCCCGGGAGACGATGACGCTCATCGAGTAGTTGATGAACGACTGCTGCATCTCTTCTTCAATGAGCCGGGGCAGGATCCGTTCGCGCGAGTTCGGTGCGGTCATGGCCGTCGCTGGCTAGGGGAAATCGTGCGGTCCCGGAGGGTGGGCCGGGCCCCAAATATACCGGGGATCGAGGCCCGAATGCAACTCTGGATAGCGGGTGGAAGTCGGCGGAGGGCAAGAGGTTAGGGATCACTGCTGGCACGGCGCCCGCGGATCCGGTTTGGGCTGGTCCACCACCACCCGGTGGTCGAGGTCGGCCACGCGCCCCGCCAGCGCCGCCACGTAGCGGACCACCGACGCAAACTTGTCGAGGTCGAGGTACTGCACTTCGTCGGTCGGCTGGTGGTAATCCCGGTGGCTGCCCGAGCTGAAGAAGGCGATCGGGATGCCGTAGCGCGCGTACATGGCGTGGTCGCTCCGGCAGTAGTACTGGTCGGGGTGGCCGTTGGCGTCGTAGGCGTAGTTGAACGTGAAGCCGTACTTGCCGTCGGTGTTGACCTGCTCGACCAGATCGCCGAGTTCGGTCGAGAGCCGCCGGGACCCGAGCACCTCCAGGTACCCGGGACCGCCGCCGGCCACATCCTCCGGGCCGCCGCGCCCGATCATGTCGATGTTGATCTGGGCCACGATCGAGTCGCGCGGGACGGTCGGGTGATCGGTGAACCAGCGGCTGCCCTGCAGGCCCGACTCCTCTCCGCTGTGCCAGACGAAGAGCAGCGACCGCCTGGGACGCGCTCCCCCGCGCGCCGCCGCCTCGGCGATCTCCAGCAGTCCCATGGATCCGGACCCGTCGTCGTCGGCGCCGTTCACGATCGAATCCAGGCGGGCAGGTCTGAGCCGGCGCAGGCTGTCGAGCATCGCACGGATCCGGGCCGCCTCCGCCGTTGACGGGTCACGCGGCGCGTCGTTCGCGCCGCGAGGCCGGAGCACGGTGTTGTAGGCCCGGAGACTGTCGTGGTCCACCGGGGCCACGATGCCGATGGCGTCGTTGTGCGCGCCCAGCGCCACGTACTGCCCGCGCAGCGTGGGGTCGGAGCCGTCGACAATGCCGATGACGTTCGTGGCGGACAGCTCGGTGCGGTTGAACTGGACGTCGCCCTGCACGGCGGCGCCGGTGTCGCCGGGACGAAGGGCGTCGAGCGGCCGGCCGAACAGCTTCTCGATCGCCGCGGTGGGGAGGAACAACATCCGCGGCTGCGTGACCCCAGGGGGCACCCGGACCTCCTCCGCCACCTCCTGGCGCGGCTCCTCGAAATACTCGGCGAACTGCGCCAGCAGCGGATCGATCTGCGTGATCGCGATGCCGGCGACCTGCCCCAACCGCCCCTCGGGCCCCAGGTCCGGCGCGCCGAGGGAATTGCCCGTGGCTTCGCTCCGGAACACCACCAGCTTGCCGCGCAGTGCTTCACGGTCGGGCAGCGCCGACGAATCTCCCGCGGTGCCGATATAGATCACCGGGGCCCCATCGAGCGGTCGCACGGGCACGGCGAAGGTCGGTTGGTAGGGGAAATAGTCGCGAAACAGCGTCAGCGTGGACGAGCCGGCGCGGAGGGTGGCCTTGACCGTGTCGATCGCGTAGCTCGCCAGCGGCACGTGCTGGAGATAGCCGCCGTCGTCCCCGCCCGGGCGTAGGCCCAGCCTGGCCAACTCGCCCGCGATGTAGGCGTTGCCCCGCGCGTTGCCCGGCGTGCCCGAGCGCCGGCCCCGCATCGAGTCGTCGGCGAAGATCGAGCTGCGGATCTTCAGATCGGCCGGGGTGATCGCGGGCGTGGTGCCCCCGGCGGGCGCCGGTGTCACGGGGGTGCCGGCGCCGCCGCAGGCAGAGGCCGCGGGCAGCAGGGTGACGAGCAGGAAGCAGAAGCCGCGCATGGAGGGCCGCCGTAGAAGAGGAAACGTGAACACCGCCTCCCCTTACCGCGGGCGGCCCCGAATCGTTTCACCGGGCGCCGCCCGCCGCCAGTCCGACATCCCGCCTGAGCGGGCCGTCCCGGTCAACCCTTCGAGCGCTCCGGCTGTCCAACACTCCGTCCTACCGCCGCCGCTCACCTTCGCTCGCGAGGATCCCGATGCTCGCTGCCTCCCTCGGCCTGGCGCTCGTTGCACTGGCCGGCCCCGGCCAGCACGACACCCTCCCGCGCATCCCGACCCTAGGCGTGATGGCGGCGCGGGTCACCGGCGCGGTCTCGGTGGACGGCGTGCTGGACGAAGCGGCGTGGGCGGCGGCGAGCCCGGTGACCGCCTTCGTCCAGCGCGAGCCGCACGAGGGCACTGCCGCCAGCGAGCGCACCGAGGTGCGTATCCTGTACGACGACGGGGCGCTCTATGTCGGTGCGCGGCTGTACGATCGGGCCCCCGACTCGGTGCTGGCGCTGCTCGCGCGGCGCGACCGGTTCTCCGGCTCCGACCGCTTCACGGTCTTCCTCGACAGCTACCACGATCGTCGCACCGGCTTCTTCTTCGGCATCAACGCGGCGGGGACCCTCTACGACGGCACGCTCTCCAACGACGAGTGGGACGACGACACCTGGGACGGCGTCTGGCAGGGCAAGGCCGCGCGCGATTCGCTCGGCTGGACGGCCGAGCTCCGGATCCCGTACTCGCAGCTCCGGTTCGAGAAGCAGGGCGGCTATCGCTGGGGCATCAACTTCTTCCGGCTCATCGCCCGGCGGAACGAGCGCGACTTCGTGGCGTACCGGCCGAGCGAGGGAAGCGGGTTCGTCTCCCGCTTCCCCACGCTCGAGGGAATCGAAAGCGTCTCCCCGCCCGCCCGGCTGGAAGTGCTGCCGTACGCCACGAGCCGCGCGGAGTACACCGCCCACGAAGCGGGCGATCCGTTCCGCGACGGCTCGCGCTTTGGCGCCGGGGCAGGCACCGACTTCAAGCTGGGGCTCGGCGGCAACCTGACGCTGGCGGGCACGGTGAACCCGGATTTCGGCCAGGTCGAAGTCGATCCGGCCGTGGTCAATCTGAGCGACGTCGAGACCTTCTTCGACGAACGCCGCCCGTTCTTCGTCGAAGGCTCCAGCATCTTCGAGTTCGGCTCGGGCGGCGCCAACGACTTCTGGGGGTTCAATTGGGCCGACCCGACGTTTCTCTACACCCGCCGCATCGGGCGCGCGCCGGAGGGCGAACAGCCCGACAACGATTTCGCCGTGGTCCCGGACGGAACCACGATTCTCGGCGCACTCAAGCTCAGCGGCAAGGTCGGGAACTGGAGCCTGGGCACCCTGAGCGCGCTCACGGACCGCGAAGTCGGCCGGTTCACACTCGGGAACCGGCGGTGGCGCTCGGAGCTCGAGCCGCGGACCTACTACGGCCTCTACCGCGCGCAGAAGGAGTTCGCCGAAGGCCGGCGGGGGCTCGGCATACTCGGCACCGCCACCCACCGCTTCTTCGGCACCTCCGGCCTCCGGGACGAGCTCAACGCCGACGGTCTGGGCCTGGGCGTGGACGGCTGGACGACGCTCGACCCGAACGGAAGGTGGGTTCTCACGGGGTGGGCCGGCATGAGCCGCGTGAGCGGGACCGCGGGACGGCTCCGCTCCCTGCAGGAGAACTCGGTCCACTACTTCCAGCGGCCGGACGCCAGCTATCTGGGCGTGGACACGGGAGCGACGTCACTCACCGGCCTGGCCGGCCGGCTCTCGCTCAACAAGCAGCAGGGCAACTGGATGGTGAACTCCGCGGTCGGCGTCGTGGACCCCGATTACGAGGTCAACGACCTGGGCTTCCAATCCCGCGGCGACCAGATCAACACGCATCTGATGGTCGGACACAAATGGACCCGGCCGGGCCGCCTCATGCGAAGCTGGCGCGTCAACCTGGCCGCCTTCCGCGGCTGGAACTTCGGCGGCGACCGGACGTCGTCCGGGTACTTCCTCACGGGCCTGTACCAGCTGAGAAACTTCTCGGAGGGCCGGTGGTTCGTCGCCTACAACCCGCGCACCTTCAGCGACCGGCAGAGCCGCGGCGGTCCCCTCATGGCCAGTCCGGCGGGGGTGGAATGGGACGCTCAATTCGGGAGCGATCCCAACCGGCGCTGGCTGTTCGGCCTCCGGCTCCACGGTGCGCACTACGGCGAGGGGGCGGACGACCGGTTCAGCGTCGGCACGAATGTGGAATGGAAGCTCGGCGGGCGGCTCTCGCTCCGTCTCGAGCCACTGCTGGAGCGGACCCGCACCACGTCGCAGTACGTGGACACCTTCGACGATGCCCTCGCCACGGGCACGTTCGGCCACCGCTACGTCTTCGCCGACCTCGACCAGACGACGCTCTCGGCCAGCCTCCGCTTGAACTGGATCTTCACGCCGCGCGTAAGCCTGGAGGTATATGCGCAGCCGCTGCTCTCGTCCGGGCGCTACCGCGGCTACAAGGAGCTCGCGCGGCCACGGAGCTACGCCTTCACGCCCTACCCGGCGGCCCTCGAGACGGCGGACCCCGACCGGATCGTGATCGATCCCGACGGCCCGGACGGCCCGGCCGACCCACGGGAGATCGACGATCCCGATTTCTCCCTCGCGTCGCTCCGCGGCAACGCGGTGCTCCGGTGGGAATACCTGCCGGGATCGACCTTCTTCCTCGTCTGGTCCCAGAACCGGGCCGACACCGAGACGATCGGCGGGTTTCGCGCCGGTCACTCGCTGAGCCGCCTGTTCGGCGCGAAGGCGGACAACATCTTCCTGGTCAAGATCTCGTACTGGTGGAATCCGTAGCGGTGGCGCCATCCCGGGCCGCCCCCCGGACGCCCCCATTACATTCCCCCGTATGCGGGCCCTCACCCATGCGCGCCTCGCCGCCGTCGTGTTCGCAGCCGCATGCGGTGAGCAGACGCCGCCGGCGCCCGTCCTGACGCTCGGCGCACCCGCCGACACGATTCCCACCACCTTGTCCGAGGTGACCACCGGAATCTGGCTCGGCGGCGACCGGTGGGTGCTCCTGGCCGCGCCGGACGAGCAGGTGGCCATCGTGGACGGCGCGGCGCGCACGGTGACACCCTTCGGCGAAGGCGGGGAGCTGCGGAACCCGTCCACCCTCTTCCGTGCAGGCGACACCCTGTACGTCGGGGACTGGGGCCTGCGCCGGGTCTCGCGCTGGACGCTGGATGGACGCTTTGCCGGGGCGGTGCCGACGTGGGATGCGGCGCGGGGCGCGCTGCCCAGCGGGCGCGACGCGGCCGGCCGGTTCTACGTGGAGCTGACGCCGCGGCCCGGCCCCGACGGCCGCGGGAACCGCGACTCCGCCGTCGTGGTGCGCGGGGTGCCGGCGGCGGCCACCCCGGATACCGTCGCGCGGCTGGCGCCGCTCGATGTGGCGGAGGTGATGGGCGACGCGGGCCGCCGCTTCGAGCAGCGCGTGTTCAGCGGCGCGGATCAGTGGGGCGTGCTTCCCGACGGATCGCTCTGGGTGGGACGGGTGTACGAGAACCGGGTCGACTGGCGGGATGGCACGGGCGCGTGGACGCGCGGCCAGCCGCTCCCCGACCGGATCCTCGAGGTCACGCGCTACGACCGCGAGTTGTTTCTGCGCCGGTTTCCCGCCGAGCTTCGCGGCACCGCCGAGCAGCTCCCGTTCGCGGCGGTGAAGCCTCCGTTCGAGGCCGGCCTCACCGGCCCGGCCGGGGAGGTCTGGCTGGAGAAGAGCCGGGCGCCGGTCGATTCCAGCCGCCGGTATCACCTCGTGGACCGGCGCGGGCGTCTGCGCTCGGAGATCCGCGTGCCGGGTACCGGGCGTATCATCGCCGTGGCACCGGGCATCCTGCTGGTGGCGGAGCCGTCCCGCGAAGGCGTTCGGCTTCTGCGGTTCACGCTGCCGACGGCCGGGGCCGCCGAATAACGTGGACGATCCTGTCTCTCGGAGGAATGACTGCATGAAGTTGGCACCATCGTACTGCGCGCTGGCGCTGCTGGCCCTGGGCTGCACCCCGGCCCAAAGCCAGGTGGGCCTCACGCTCGAGAAAAAGCTGCCGGTCACCTTCGCCCAGGTCAGCAACGTCGTCGAGCTGCGCGACGGCCGCGTCGTCTTCGCCGATACCCGGGCGAAGCATTTCCTGGCCGCCGACCTGCAGACCGGCCGGGTGGATACCCTCGGGACCCGGGTGGACTCTCTGGTTCGGAACGCGCCCGCGGAGCAGTATCGTTTTCCGGGGTGGGTGGCGCATCTGGGCGGCGATACCATCGCCCTGGTGGATTTCGGCGCGATCCGCACTACGCTGTGGAGCGAGTCGGGAAAGTCGCTCGGCGTGCTGCCGATCGCCCAAGTGGCGGGCAGCACGCCCGTGCTGGTCTATGACACGGTGGGTCATGTCTACAAGGTGGACTACCAGGCGGTAATCGGCGGCGCGGAGCCGGGCGCCATCGTGCGGCCGGACAGCATCCCGGTCGTCCGCATCGCGCTCAAGACGGGCCAGGTGGACACGGTGGCCAATCTCGCCTCGCCCGAGTATGGCGACGCGGTGTTCGGCGAGCAGACCCAGCAGGCCGCGAAGGTGTTCGCTCCGAACGATTTCTTCGGGGTGCTGCCCGACGGCACGGCGTGGCTGGCGCGCGGCCGCGAGAATCGGATCGATTGGCGTACGCCGGCCGGCGAGTGGACGCGCGGAGCCCCGCACAAGTTCACCAAGATGCCGGTGACCCAGGCCGATAGAGATCGCGTCCTCAAGCAGGTGCGCGAGCAGGGGAAGCAATTCGGCATGCCGCAGGAGCTGTCGATCACCTATCCGTTCGCCACCACCAAGGCGCCGTTCGAGTTCGCGCTGGCCCGGCAGAACGGGGAGGTCTGGTTGCAGCAGCCGCGGGCCCAGGAGGACGCGCCGCTGGTCTACGACGTCTACACCCGGAAGGGGGGCTGGCAGCGCGCGGTGGCGTTCCCCAAGGGGGCGTCATTGGCCGGGTTCGGACCGAAGGGCGCCGTCTACGGGTCGATCAAGGATGCCGAGGGACAGCGGACGGTTGGGCGGTTCAAGCTGAAGTAGGCGCGGCTCCCGTCACCGGGCTCAATCCGGCATGGGCGGCTCGTCGCCCGGAGGGGTGTTCGGGCCCTGGCGATCGGCGCGGCGACGGTCCCGCCGCCGCCCTTCCTCGTACCACCGCCGCGTGATCTCTCCGGCCAGATCGCGGTTGCCGAGCCCGAAGGCCAGCCCGACGGCCAGCGCCACCGCGCCCAGCGTGAGGGTGAAGGCGGCGGTCACGATCTCGTCGGCGACGCCCACCTGCTGCAGCGCCATGAAGACGGCGATGACCACGACCGCGCCCTTGGCGATCTTGGCCACGGTGGGCACGCCCGACACCGTTCCCGCCGAGGCGAGGATCAGCCCTCGGACGAACTCGCCGACGATGATTCCCAGAATCACGATCGCGATGCCCGCGATCAGCGTCGGAATGAACGCGAGCATCGTCCCGAACATCTGGTTGATGCTCTCCAGGCCGAGCGCCGTGCTCGCCAGCAGGATCACCACGAGCATGACGAGCCAGAAGATCAGCTTCGCGAGGGCCCGCACCGGGTCCAGCCTGGAGCCGGTGCGGCCCACGGCCTCGTCCAGCCCGCCCGCGGCGGCCATGCGGTTGAAGTCGAGCCGCTTGAGCGTGTCGTCGGCCCAGCGCTGGACCTGGCGGGCAAGGAAGTAGCCGGTCAGAAGGATCACCGCCGCGCCGACCAGCGCGGGGACCACGGTGCCGATCTGCTCGGCGCCGATGCGGAATCGTTCCCACAGGTCGCTCACATCGCCACCTCGATCACGAGTTTGCCGGTCTGCTCGCCCCGCTCGAGGCGCGCGAGTGCGGCCGGACCTTCCGCCAGCGGCACCGGCGGTTCCACCCCGGGCCACAACCGGCCGGCGTGGGCCAGCGCCACGATCTCCTCGTACTCGCGCCGGCTCCCGAGCGTCGAACCGAGGATGCTCCACTGGTGCCAGAACAAACGTCGCAGGTCCAGCGAGACCATGGGCCCGGTGGTGGCCCCGCAGATCACCAGGCGACCGCCGCGGCAGAGCGCCCGGAGCGACTCCGCCCACCGGGCCTCGCCCACGCTGTCCACGACGACGTCGGCCCCGCGCCCCTCGGTGAGCCGGCGCACCTCGGCGACGACGTCCGCCGACGCGTGGTTCACCGCCGCATCGGCGCCCAGACGCCGGGCGGCCTCGAGCTTCGTCTCGGAGCCGCTGGTGACGATCGCGCGAGCGCCGAGGTGCCGGGCAATGCCCAGCGCGGCCTGGGCCACCCCGCCGCCGATGCCCCAGATGAGCACGGTCTCGCCGGCGCGGAGCCGCGCCCGCGTCGTGAGCATGCGCCATGCGGTGAGCGTCGCCAGCGTGAACGCCGCGGCCTCGGCCCACGGCATCCGCTCAGGCACCGCGGCGAGATTGGCGGCCGGTACGACCACGTAGTCCGCCGCCGTCCCGGCCCGGTGCTCGCCGACGACGCGGAACGCAGCGCAGAGCGACTCCTCTCCCGCCAGGCACGCCGCGCATTTCCCGCACGACAGGCCGGGATTGAGCATGACCCGGTCGCCCACCCGCACCCGCGAGACGGCGGGGCCGACCGCCTCGACCACTCCCGCGCCGTCGGATCCCACAATGTGCGGGAAGGCGTATTGCACGCCCGGGAGTCCGTCGGCGACGAAGAGATCGAGGCGGTTGAGCGCGGCGGCGTGGACCCGCACCCGGACGTCATCCGGCTGTTCGATCTCGGGACGCGGCAGGTCCAGGAGGGCCAGGTGCTTCAGCCCACCGACGGCGTCGAGCGCCAGGGCCCTCACCGGGTGGCGCCGGTCAGAACGACGGGCTCAGCACCTGCTCACCCGGACGGAGCGGAACGAGCATCGGCTTGCTGCCGGGCGCGAGCGGTTGAATGCGCAGCGACAGCTCGGACTTGCCCTTGCCCGTCTCGGCGAGGTTTCCGGCCACGTAGGCCAGCCGCTCACCGTCGCGGGAGACGGCGAGCGCGATGACCGGCTGATCGATCTCGAGCACCTGCGCGGCCGTCGTGCCCCCAGCGGACAGGCGCATCACGCGCGTCTTCCCGCCTTTCTCGACGAGGTAGACCAGGTCGCCGGATGGCAAGTATCGGGGATTGGACTCCTTGTCCGATGTCTTGGTGATCCGGCGCGCCGCGCCGCCTCCGATATCGGTCTCGTAGATCTCCGGGTTGCCGTCCCGCAGGGACACGAAGGCGACGCGGCGCCCATCGGGCGAGACGTCGGCACCGCGGTTGCCGCCCTCGGAGGAGGTGATGGCCCGCGCGTCGTTCCCGTCGGCCCGTACGCTCACCAGTTGGGGCGCCCCACCGCGCGGTGTGGCGGTGTAGATAATGCGCGCGCCGTCGGGCGTCCAGGCCGGCTCGCCTTCGGCGCCGGGATCGGACGTGAGGCGATGGACGTTGGTTCCGTCGGCGTCCATGACGTAGAGGTCGTAGCTGCCGCCCCGCTCGGAGCTGAACGCAACCCGGGTCCGGTCGGGTGAGCGGACCCCCTGCACGTTGCCTCCGTCGTCGACCAGCAACGGCACCATCGTGTCGGGAGTCTCCGGCTGAAGCTGGTAGAGTCCGAAGGTGCCGCCCCGGTTCGCGGCGACCAGCAACTCGGCGGTCACGTAGACGTCCGCGGTCACGGTCGCGCCCCACACGCTCTTCGCCGAGATGACCGCGTGTCCCGGCGCCACCGCACGCACTTCCCCGGCGGTCACGGCTGCCACCTCGGGGTGATCGCTGCTCCACTCGACGCTGGCCGGCCCGGTCACCTTGCCCTCATCGTCGAGGAGCGAGGCGGCGAGCGTGACTCGCTCCCCGGGGCGCAGGCCGGCGCGCGGCCGGTCGAGGCCAAGCACCCCCGGGAGGATCTGCACGAGCCAGACAACCGGCTCGAAGCCCTGCAGCCTCGCGGTCAGGCTGGTGGCTCCCGTATCCCGCGCGACCAACGTCCCCGTGGCGCGGTCGAAGCTGGCGCGGGTCGAATCCCCGACGGCCCAGGTGATTCGGGCCTCGGGCACCGGGGTCGAGTCGGCCGCCTCGGCCACCGCCGTGAACATGCGCGAGGCGCGGAGCGGAATCTGGATCGGCTCGGCGACCGGCTTCGGCGAGACGACCAGCGTCTGGGCCAGCCGGTGGACGGTGATCGTCGCGCGCCGCTCCTGGCCGAACGCTTTCACCGAAATCTCGGTCCGGCCGGGCCCTCTGGTCTCCACGATGCCGGTCGGTCCGACGGCAGCCACGCTCGTGTCGGCAGAGCGCCACGGCAGCGCGCCGGAGAGCCGCCGGCTGGCTTGGGCCGGCACTTCGACGCGGAGGGTTTCAGCCTCCTGGGGTCCGAGGACCTGCGAGCCTCCGACGAGGGCAATCTGCGCGGACTCCACTTCCACCGGCACGGTGGCCATCAGACCGGTCGAGGTGGTGGCCTGGACGATGCTTTTCCCCACCGAGACCCCCAGCACCAGGCCCCCGGTGTCCACCCTTGCCACCTCCGGCTTGAGCGATTTCCAGCTCACGCGCCCCATGGCGACGGGCAAGCCGTCCTCGTGCATCGCCGCCGCAGTGATCGTGACAGTTTCGCCAGGGAGCAGGAGCGCCGTCGGGGGATTGAGCGTGAGCACGGCCCCCTCCGCGCTGGTATCGCTCTGGCCCCCGGCGGAGCCGGTAATGAGCACAGCCAGCGAGGCCACCTTGCCCTGCACCCGTGCCTCCACCTTGGCGAGCCCCGGCGCCACCCCCGTCACGGTGCCCTCCCGCGAGACGCGGGCAATGGCGGTGTCCGAGCTCGAGAAGGTGAACTTGGCGGACGCCATCAGGTTACCTTGGCGGTCGTAGGCGGTGGCGAAGATTGACTGGCGTTGACCGACGCCGAGGGTCATGGTTTCGGGCGTCACCTGAACTTCGGTGGCGGTCTGCGCAACGCCGGTGGTGACCACGCCGAGCATCGCGAGCGCCAGCACGGTGGCGACACGGCGTGCGAGGCGGGCCGGATACGAGCGCAACGAGCCACCGGCTTCGGGTCGGAAAGGTGTCACCGGCAATTGTGTCCAGGGATGAGGGGAGTGTCGCGTAATAATAGTGGACGCAGTGCTCGGTCGCATCGTCCCTGGATAGCGGCTTTCTAAGTAATTGAAATATTTCAACTTATGACTTGCCTCACGGGTGGAGCGGCGCGGGAGATCACCCCCGTCGGGCGATTCGACCCAACTCTCCGGACGCGCTCCCGCCCGCCTTTTCCGAGCCTTGCACAAGCATCGAAGATGTGCAAGTTATATCTATCACCCTGAACTTCAGGCGCGCGCGCCTCACGCCGGCGGCGGGTTACGCCGCATCTGCGATCGGAGGAAGCGAAGATGGCCGAGCTTCATTATATGGAGATGGGCTGGTCCGGGTCCGGCTGGATGGATCCCCTTCCGATCGAATACCCTCCACCCGCTCCCGCTTCCCCGGCCGCTCCCACACCTCCTGCTCCGGCGCTGGCCAGGCCCCGGGAGACCACGTCGCCCGCCGCCGCGCCGCGGAAGGCGGCCCGGAAGCCCGCTCGCGCCGTTGCCAAGAAGGCCGCCAAGAAGAGTCCCAAGAAATCCGCCAGGAAGGCCGTCCGGAAGACCACCAAGAAAACGGCCAAGAAGGTCGCCCGGAAACGTCCCAAGAAGGCCGCCAGAAAGCCCGCCAAGCGCGCGACGAAGAAGGCTGCCAAGAAATCGGCCAAGAAGAGCGCCGGAAAGAAGACCGCCAGGAAGCCGGCCAGGAGGGCGGCAAAGAAAACCGCCCGCCGCCCCGCCAAGAGGAGCGCGCGGAAGTCCGCGCGGAAAACGGCCAAGCGCCCCCGGCGGCGCGGAGGCCGGCGGCGCTGAGTCTCCCGGGCGCCTGACTCTGTCGCGGATCGCGCCGAAGTAGGCCGGCGCCTCCGCGACGCACTACCTCGCTCAGAGGGCATCGCCTTCCCCCACCACCTCGGATTTTACTTCCGGCTCTCATGCGACTGAACGCCACGTTCGCGACCACCGCCGCGTCCCTGCTGCTGGCGGTGAGCTTGGCCGCGGCCTGTCGCCGCGCGCCACCCGACGGGCTTGCGCTGGTCGGCGGGACGCTCATCGACGGCTCCGGTGGGCCGCCGCTGCGGGACGCCGTCATCGTGGTGCGGCGAGGCCGGTTCGAATCGGTCGGCACGCGAGCGGGCTTCAGCCTGCCGCCCCGCACGGTCGAGGTGGACGTGAAGGGGCGGTGGCTCATTCCCGGCCTCATCGACGCCCACGCGCACGTCGAGCCGTGGGCACTGCCCCGCTACCTCGCCTGGGGCGTGACGACGGTGCGCGATGTCCACGGAGATCTCGACAGCATTCTCCAGCTCCGGCACCGAGTCAACCTCGGCTCGGTCGCCGGACCGCGCATCTACGCCGTGGGGGCGATGATCGACGGCCTTCCGACCACCTATCCCGACGCGCTCGGCGCGGGCACCCCCCGCGACGCGCGGAGGGCCGTGGACCGGCTGGTGGGAGCGGAAGTGGACGCGGTGAAGGTGTACACGCGGGTGGATCCGACCTTGCTCAAAGCAGTGATCGACGAGGCGCGCACTTTCAACCTCCGGGTGACCGGCCATCTCGGGCTCACCGATGCCGTGACGGCCGCCCGCGAGGGGATCACGTCCATCGAGCACCTGAGCGGCGTTCCCGAGGCGGCGATGCCGGATGCCTCATCGCTGCTCGCCGCCCACCGCCGGGGCTTCTTCTCGGGGTGGACCGCCTTCGAGCGGAGTTGGGCGGCGCTCGATTCGGCCGCCCTGGGACGGGTGGCCACGACGCTCGCCGAGCGGAAGGTCATCCTGGTCCCGACGCTCGTCCTGCACGAGACCTTCAGCCGGCTCGACAATCCCGCGGTGCTGGAGGACACGATGCTCCGCGCCGTGCCCCGAGTGGCGCAACAGCGATGGAACGTGCCGGACATGGTGAAGCGCGCCGGCTGGACCGCGCAGGACTACGCCGCCTTCCGCGCGGCGCGGCCCCAGCAGGATCGCTTTCTTCGCCGATTCGCGGCCGCGGGCGGCACGGTCGCGACCGGTACCGACGCCTCGAACCAGCTGCTCATTCCCGGCTACAGTGAGCATCTGGAGCTCGCGCTGCTGCAGGCTGCCGGCTGGTCGCCGCGAGATGCCCTGCAAGCCGCCACCCGGAACGGCGCGCTGCTGCTGGGTGTGGATTCGCTCGGGCTCATCGCGCCAGGCAAGGCGGCAGACCTCGTCGTCCTCCGGCGCGACCCGCTCGAGGACATCCGCAACGCGCTGACCATCGACCGCGTGATGGCACGCGGCGTTCTCCTGTCCGCCGACTCGATCCGGAAGGCCTGGTAGGTCCGTGGCGTTCGGGCGCATCGCGATGGGATGGGCCGCGGTTGCGGCGTGGTTCGTCGTTTGGGACGTAGTGGAGCGCCGTTTCGCCGGCTCCGCCGGCCGGAAGGGAGGCCGTCTCCGGTGGCTCGCCGGGGAGGCCCTGTTGCTCGCGCTGCTCGCCGCGCTCTGGTTCGGCAGTCTCGGCGCGGGCTCGGCCTGGCTGGTGTTCGTGCTGCTCGGCGCACTGATGGAGTGGCCGGTGCAGACGCCCGCGGCGGCTGTCCGAATCGTGCGGGTGGTGATCGCGGGTCTTCTCCTGACCCGGACGCTCGCGCCGTGAGCCCCACCGCCTTCGAGCGACTCGCCCTGTATTTCGCCGGGTTGCGCACGCGCCAGGGCATTCTGGCGCGCGCGGCCCTCGGCGCGCCGGACCCGATGGATGCGGCCACGGTGCGTGACGTCGCGGCGACCCTGACGGCGAGCCTCCGTCCCGACGGCAGCGTCGCCGGAGGCGCCGTGCCGACGATCTGGCGCGCGCACGAGCTGCTCGATCTCGGCGCTCCTCCCGACGAGCCCGCGGTGGCGCGCATCGTGGCGTGGCTGCTGGAGCGCCAGGGGCAGCCGGGAGCCTACGGGGAAGGATGCGACAAACCCCGCCATGCCCAGCGCGTGTGCCGGCACTACGTGCAGGGATTCTTCGCGCCGGCACCGCCCGAGATTCGCGTGGCACCCATCACCCTGCCCAACGGCAAGTCGTTCCGCTCGGAGCCCGCGGCGCGGTTCGCCGTCAGCTGCCTGGGTCTCCGGCTCGTGCTCAGGGCGGGCCTCGGAAACCGGCCGGCGGTAGTGCACCACCTCGAGAGCCTGGGTCAGTTGGCCGCGCAGTGGTCCACGTGGACCGGCTTCTTCGCGCCGGACGTGATCGTGGCGGGGCTGCACGCTCTGGCGCTCGGCGGCCCGGACCATCGGAAGCCGGTCACGACGTTGGTCGACATGGTCTCGGCACACCAGGGACTGGACGGATTCTGGCGCAACGCCGACACGTTTGCCACGCTCGAGGCGCTCCTGGCGACGGGTCTGCCCGAGGCCCAGCGGGTGATGCGACGGGTGACTCCCGCCCTGGAGGAGCTGCAGCGGGGCGACGGCAGTTTCGGCGCCGCGGCCGAGCAGGAACGAGCGCTCATCGCCCTCCGCGCGCTGCTGGCGGGGCGGCCGGGGGCGGGCGCGTGACCCCGTGTCCCTGGCCTGAGCGCCGGTGTAGCTTTGCGGTCGGAGGCGACCAGACAAGCACCTCGAACCGCAGGGTGAGATGAGCATGGCGGATACCGTCGGCACCAGCGCCACCAAGCCCAAAGTGCGGCTCACCGCGCTCTCGCACGGAGCGGGCTGTGCCTGCAAGCTGGGCTCGGTGGACCTCACCGAAGTGTTGCGCCATCTGCCGACCGTGGTCGATCCCCGCGTGCTGGTGGACGCGGCCACGCGGGACGACGCGGCCGTGTTCAGGCTGAGTGACGACCGCGCGCTGGTGGCGACGACCGACTTCTTCACCCCCATCGTGGATGACCCTCGCGCGTGGGGTGCCATCGCGGCCGCCAACGCGTTGAGCGACGTCTACGCGATGGGGGGCACGCCGCTGTTCGCGCTCAACCTCGTCGGCTGGCCGCGCGAGAAGCTCCCCTTCGAAACCCTCGGCGAGGTGCTCGCCGGCGCCGTGGAAATCACCGAGCGCGCGCGTTGCCTCATGCTGGGCGGCCATTCGATCGACGTGCTGGAGCCGCTGTTCGGGCTGGTCGTCATCGGGGAAGTACATCCGGACCGCGCGCTCACCAACGCCGGCGCCCGCGCGGGCGACGTCCTGGTCCTGACCAAGCCGCTGGGCACCGGGATTCTCGCCACCGCGCTCAAGCGCGATGCGCTGATCGAGGCCGGCATGGCCGACGCGGTTCGCTCGATGACCACCCTGAACGAGGGTGCCGCGCGGGCCGCCCTCGCCGTCGGTGTGACGGCGGCGACCGACGTGACCGGATTCGGCCTCCTGGGACATCTGGGCAACATCCTGGCCGCGAGCGGGGTGGGCGCGGAGATCGCCTACGAGGCGCTCCCGATCCTGCCACACGCGCTCAACCTGGCGACGCGCGGGGTGGTGCCGGGTGGTACCCAGCGAAACCTCGCCGCCGCCGAGATGGTGCAGTGGGCGGATGACGTATCGCCGGTCGAGCGCCTGCTGTGCGTGGATGCGCAGACTTCCGGCGGCCTCCTGCTCGCCGTGGCGCCGGAGAAAGAGGCGGCGCTGGTCGCCGCCCTCCGCGAGGCGGAGACCCCGGCGGCGGCGGTCATCGGGCGACTGACCGCGGGCCCCGCCGGGCAGGTGCGGGTATCGCGGCGCCTGTCGTGATCGGCGGCTGACCTCTCTCCCATGGCGCCCGTCCGCTGGACCGCCGACCGCATGGATCAGCTCGAAAGCGCCGCCCGACGGGGCCAGCGCGTCGCGCTCTCGCGGCGCGGCACCGAGTATGTCGTCGTGGCGATCAAGGTCACCAGCGCGGGCCGTTACGATGTGCTGGTCGGCCGCCTGCCCATGACCGGCGAGGAGCTGGACTTCCGCCTCGACCAGATCGACAGCTTTCAGGTCGTCGGGTGAGTGGTCCGGCCATCCTCCATCTGGACGAGAGCTGTCTCGGCAACGGCCGTGAGGGCCGGAATCCGGGCGGCGGCGGTGGCCTGATCGAGGCGCGGAGCGGCAACGGTCGCATCCAGCGGCGGGACTGCTTCATCAGCTCCCCAGACACGACCAACAACCGGATGGCGCTCGGCAGCGCCATCGCGGCGCTCCAATTGCTCGCCCGAAAGGGCGCGTGCCTCCGGGCGCTGATCGTGTCCGACTCCCAGTACCTCGTCAAAGGCATGCGCGAGTGGGTCCCGGTCTGGGCGGGCCGCGGATGGAGGCGGAAGGAGGGCGTCATCGAGAATCTGGAGCTCTGGAAGACGCTCCTCGCGTCGTCGCGGCTGCACGACGTGCAGTGGATCTGGGTGCGCGGACACAAGGGTCACGCCAAGAACGAGTACGCCAACGACCTCGCCGTCCTCGCGGCCCGCGAGCAGCGCACCTCGGACGGCATCGTGGAGTCGGGATTCGACGCGTGGCTCCAGACCAAACGCGACAAGGGAACGTTCCTGGACTACGATCCGGACGTCGCGTTCGATGCGCTGGAGCGGCGGCTGATCGAGGGAGAGGCGTTTCCGCTCGCCGACTGACCCGGTTCCTTGACACCGCCCCGGGCGGCTTCTAACCTGACTCACCGACCGTCATTCTCCGAGGCCCGCCTGACCGAGCTCGAGCGCTTCTTCCGCCGTCTCGTCGCCAACGTGGTGGACACCGATCCGGCGCTCCTCCATCGCCCGATCCCGCTTGAGGACATTCACCGGTCGCTCGTCCCCTATCGCACCAACCGGCGGGCGCTCCAGCTCGAGAGCAGCGAGGACTACGAGATGGTCCTGCTCCGGCTGTGCGCCGGGGAGGGATCGCTGGTCCGGACTGAGCCGGAGGAGGCGCGCGCCCGGTTCGAGCGCGAGCTCGGGACCCCGAACCCCGACCTCGGCATCCTGCACCGGGTAGAGAACGTCGAGGTGTCGATCCGGCCCGAGCCGCTCGCCCGGGCGCTGGCCCCCGAGCGCGACCCCGACGGGCCCTATACGCCTCCGGCGCAGTTCGCCCCGATGCCGCCTCCGATCGCCGGGCTCGACTTGCCGGAACCCGAGCCGCTCCTCGACGACGAGCTCGAGCTGCCCACGCCCGAGCCGCCGACCGACGACGGGCTCGATCTCGACGGCTTCGGCGCCGTCGAGCCGGAGCCGGAGTCCCAGGCGCTCGCCGCGCCGCTCGCGCCCGAGTGCCACCATTGCGGCGAGAGCCTGCCCGCCGGCCGGCCCGTCCGCTTCTGCCCGCACTGCGGCCAGCGCCAGGCGCCTCCCGAGTGCCCGCAGTGCCATGGCGAGGTGGAGCCCGGGTGGCGACACTGCGTCGGCTGCGGGGCGCCGCTGGCCGGCGGGTAGCTCGCGTCGCCGCGTTCGGGATTCCGCTTTTGTGAGGTAGCCCCGTGTCCTGGTATTCCAGCCTTCGCCCGAACGAGGTGGTCGCGGTCATCATGGGCGGCGGCGCCGGTACCCGCCTCTTCCCCCTGACCAAGGACCGCGCGAAGCCCGCGGTTCCGCTGGCCGGGAAATACCGCCTGGTCGACATCCCCATCAGCAACTGCCTCAACTCCGACCTGCGCCGGATCTTCCTGCTGACGCAGTTCAACAGTGGCTCCCTGCACCGGCACGTCCAGGAGAGCTACCGCTTCGACACCTTTTCCCCCGGTTTCGTGGAGATCCTTGCGGCCGAGCAGCGGATCGATCGCACCGACTGGTATCAGGGCACTGCCGACGCCGTGCGGCAGAACCTGCTGCACATCGATTCGTACGGGCACAAGCTCGTCCTCATTCTCTCGGGCGACCAGCTCTACCGGATGAACTATCACACCATCCTCGAGCAGCACGTGGCCAGCGGCGCCGAGGTGACGGTGGCGACCACGCCCGTGCGGGCGGACGTCGCAGGTGGCTTCGGCATCATGGAGGTGGGAGAGGGCGGGCGGATCACCCGCTTCGTCGAGAAACCGACCGATCCCGCCGTCCAGGCCACGCTCCGCGGCTACCCGGATGAGCTGCCCGCCTCGATGGGGATCTACGTCTTCAACCGCGATTCGCTGGCCGACGCGCTGGCCGGAAGCGAGGTGGATTTCGGCAAGCACATCATCCCGAAGCTGATCGAGACCCGCCGCGTGCATGCCTATCGCCACGGAGGATACTGGGAGGACATCGGCACCATCCGTGCATTCTACGACGCCAATCTCGACCTCTGCGAGCCGCTGCCGCAGTTCAATTTCTACGACGCGAGCGCTCCCATCTACACCCACGCGCGCTACCTGCCGGCCACGAAGATCATCAAGAGTCAGATCGAGCGCTCGGTCATCGCCGACGGCTGCATCATCAACGATGCCCTGATCGAGCATTCGCTGGTCGGGGTCCGGAGCCGGATCCAAGCCGGCGCCACCATCCGCGATTCGCTCCTGATGGGACAGGACTATTACGATACCCCCGAGCGGGCGCCCGCCCCGGGTGCCCCCACGATAGGGATCGGCCACGGCACCTGGATCGAGCGAACCATCGTGGACAAGAACGCCCGCATCGGCGATCAGGTCCGGATCACACCGGACGGCAAGCCACCCTTTCTGGACGGTCCGAACTTCTATGTCCGGGACGGGATCGTGATCATCCCCAAGAACGCGGTGATCCCGAGCGGGACCGTGATCTGACTTATATTTCCCGCAGCATGCCTACCCCACGCGAGACCGGAGTCGTCTTCCTCTCCGGCGTACGTACCGGCTTCGGCGCCTTCGGCGGCGCCCTGAAAGACCTCTCGGCCACCGATCTGGGCGCCGTGGCCGCCAGGGCCGCGCTGGACCGTTCGGGCGTGGAGCGTTCCGAGGTCGATCACGTCGTTTTCGGGAACGTCCTCCAGACCTCGGCTGACGCCGCTTACCTCGCCCGCCACATTGGCCTGCGGGCGGAGCTCCCGGTCGAGACCCCGGCCCTGACCGTCAACCGGCTGTGCGGATCGGGATTCGAGGCGGTCATCCAGGGCGCGCAGCAGATCTGGCTGGGGGAGGCGCGAGTGGTGCTCGCCGGAGGCACCGAGTCGATGAGCCAGGCGCCGCACGTCGTGCGCGGCGCGCGCTGGGGACTTCGGCTGGGACCGGCCGCCCCGCTGGAGGACACGCTCTGGGAGGCACTTCGGGACGCCGGCTGCGGCCTCTCGATGGCGGAGACCGCGGAGAAGCTGGCGGAGCGCTACAAGATCTCGCGCGAGGCCGTGGACTGTTACGCCGCGCGCAGCCAGGCCTGCGCCAAGGCAGCCTGGGACGCAGGCACCTTCGCCGACGAGGTCGTGCCGGTGCCGGTGCGTGACCGGAAGACGCGAAAGGACGTCTCCTGGGCCGCCGACGAGCACATGCGCCCGGACACGACGCCGGAGGCCCTCTCGAAGCTGCCGCCCTACTTCCGGAAGGATGGCGTCGTGACGGCGGGCAACGCATCCGGCATCTGTGATGGCGCCGCTGCCCTCGTCGTCGCCGACGAGGCGTTCGCCCGCGAGCGCGGGCTCCGTCCCATCGGGCGCCTGCTGGGATGGGGCGTGGCCGGTGTCGACCCGACCATCATGGGTATCGGTCCGGTGCCCGCGTCGCGCCGGGCACTGGCGCACGCCAGCCTGGCGCTCGAGGACATGGATCTCGTGGAGATCAACGAGGCGTTCGCCGCGCAATACCTCGCGGTGGAACAGGAGCTGGGGCTCGACCGCGAGCGCACCAACGTGGACGGTGGCGCCGTGGCCATCGGTCATCCGCTGGGGGCCAGCGGCGCGCGGATCACCCTGCATCTGCTCCACGCTCTCCGGCGCCGCGGCGGCCGGTACGGCCTCGGCGCCGCCTGCATCGGCGGCGGTCAGGGCGCCGCAGTGGTCGTGGAAGCCTTGCCGGCCTGAGGATCGACCCATGGATGTGGTGCTGCCGCTGCTGTTGGCGTCCGTCGTCTATTCGTTCGTGAGCCTGCGCGTCGTGCGCCAGTACGAGCGCGGCGTGGCGTTCTTCCTGGGGCGCTACTGGGGCACGAAGGGTCCGGGCCTGATCTTCCTGCCCGCCGGCCTCGCCGTCCAGAAGCGCGTGTCGCTCCGGATCATGGCGCTCGACATCCCGCCCCAGGACGTGATCACCCGCGACAACGTCTCGGTCAAGGTCAACGCGGTGCTGTACATGCGAGTGACCGATCCCGCCAAGGCCATCATCGAGATCGAGGACTACCTCTACGCCACGAGCCAGCTCGCGCAGACCACGCTCCGCTCGGTCCTGGGCGAGGTCGAGCTCGACGAGCTGCTTTCCGACCGCGAGAAGATCAACGCGGTGCTCAAGAAGATCATCGACGAGCGCACCGATCCCTGGGGCATCGAGGTCTCCGCGGTCGAGGTCAAGGACGTCGACCTCCCCGATCAGATGAAGCGCGCCATGGCCCGGCAGGCCGAGGCGGAGCGCGAGCGGCGGGCCAAGGTGATCGCCGCGCAGGGCGAGTTGCAGGCATCCGAAACGCTGGCGCAGGCGGCCAAGACGCTCGCCAAGGAGCCGATCTCCATCCAGCTCCGGTATCTGCAGACGGTCACCGAGATCGCCGCTGAAAACAACTCGACCACGATCTTTCCCATTCCGATCGAGCTCTTCAAGCCCTTCCTCCAGGCCCAGACCCGGGCGGAGCGCCCGGCGCTGCCCCGCGTGGACGACGCCGAGGCGCCCGGCCCCGCGCTCCCCGCCGGCGATATCTCCACCCTGATGTCCCAGCTCCGCCTCGGCGAGCCCCGGACGCCGCCGAAGGAGTAGCATGGGCGACGGGACGCCGGCCCGGATCGATCGCGCCGCCCTGGAGCGGATCATCCAGCGGGCCGCCGAGCTGCAGACCGCCAACCGCGACATCGCTGACGAGCTCACGCCCGACCAGGTGCTGGCGCTCGGTCGCGAGGTCGGGATCCCCGGCCGCTATCTCCAGCAGGCCCTGCTCGAGGAGCGGACGCGAATCGTGGCGGTCGAGCCGTCGGGTACGTGGGAGCGCCTGGCCGGACCCGGCCGTGCGGCGGCGCAGCGCGCCGTGCCCGGCACGGTGGCCGCCATCGAGGCGGATCTGGTGGAGTGGATGGAAGAGAAGGAGCTGTTCTGCGTCCAGCGGCGGCAGCCGGGGCGGATCACCTGGGAGCCCCTCGGCGGGATGGCCGCGGCCGTGCGGCGGTCCACGGCGGCGTTCCGCCGGGGTCACACCGCGCTGATGCTCGCCCGGGCCGACACCGTGTCCGGCACGATCCTCCCGCTCGAGGACGGCTGGTGCCAGGTGACCCTCACCGCCGAGACGCGGCGCGCGCGGACGGAATTCGTCGGCGGAGGAGCCGCGCTGGCCGGGGCGGGGATGGCCAGCGCCGGCATCATGGTGGCCCTCGGCGCCCTGCTGCCGGTGGCGCTGCTTCCGGTCCCCGTGGCCCTCGGCCTCGGCTACGGCGTGGCGCGGCAGTATCGCTCCGCGCTGTCGCGGATCCAGCTCGGCCTCGAGCGCGCCCTGGATCAGTTGGAGCACCGCGGCTCACCGCCCGAGCGCGCGCTTCCCCGGCGTCCGGCGGGCCTGCTGGGCGTGCTGGCGGAGGAGATCCGGCGGTCGCTACGCTAGCGCGACGCCCCTTCAAGCATCGATGACAGGAGCGCCCATGCCCGACATCTCCCGCGTCGGCGTCCTCGGTTGCGGACTCATGGGCGCCGGCATTGCCCAGGCCGCGGCGTCGGCCGGTTTTCCGACCGTCGTGCGCGACGTCGAGGCCGGCTTCCTGGCCCGGGGCGAGCGCGCCATCGTCCAGTCCCTCGCCAAGCTCGTCGAAAAGGCCAAGCTCGACGCTGCCGCGCGCGACGCCGCGCTGGAACGCCTGGCCTTCACGACCGATCTCGACCCGCTGGCCGAGTGCGACCTGATCGTCGAAGCGGTCACCGAGGACCTCGCGCTCAAGTCCGAGCTCTGGCGCATGCTCGATCCGCGCTGCCCGGCCGCCACGATCTTCGCCTCCAATACCTCCAGCCTCTCGATTGGCGACATGGCCGCCGCGACGGCCCGTCCCGACCGGTTCATCGGCCTGCACTTCTTCAACCCGGTGCCGCTCATGCCGCTGGTGGAGGTCGTGCGGGCCGTGAGCACTTCGAGCGAGGTGTTCGAGCGGACGATGGCGTTCGCGCGGGCGCTGGGGAAGGAGCCCGTCGCGGCGCGCGACCGCTCGGGCTTCGTGGTGAACCGCCTGCTGGTCCCCTACCTGCTCGACGCCGTGCGCGCGCTCGAGCAAGGCGTCGCCTCGACGGCCGACATCGATCGCGGCATGCGGCTCGGCTGCGGTCATCCCATGGGCCCGCTCACGCTCGCCGACTTCGTCGGCCTCGACACGATCGTGCGGATCGCGGAGATCATGTTCGACGAATACCGGGAGCCGCGATTCGCTCCGCCGCCCCTGCTGCGCCGGATGGTGGCGGCCGGGTGGCATGGCCGGAAATCGGGCCGGGGGTTTTATGATTATGCGACCGACCCAGCGCACCCTGTCGACCTGGGACTCTGAGGAGATTCGATGCTCGGCTTCGACTGGCCCCGGCTCCACGCCGCCCTCAACGATCTGCCTGCCGCCCTCCTGCTGGCGGCGGTGCTCTTCGAGCTGGCCGGGACCGTCACCCGGCGGGCGACGCTTCGCACCGCCGGGTTCTGGACGCTGATGCTCGGCGTGGTCGGCGGGGCGCTGGCCGTGGTCTCGGGACTTCAGGCCGAGGACCACATCGCCCACGGCGAGGCGGTGCATCAGGTGATGGAAACGCACGAGGAGCTCGCCCTCATCACGGTGGGCATCTTCGCGGTGCTCGCGCTCTGGCGGATCGTGCGGGAGAAGCGGATGGGAGGCACCGAGCGGGCGCTCGCGCTGGCGCTCTCGCTGGGCGGCGTGGGGATGCTCGTCGCGACCGGAACGTACGGCGGTCGGCTGGTCTTCGAGCATGCGGCCGGAATCCCGACCGACGTGCTCCAGGCCGAGATGCGCGAGCGGTCGGAGGGTCACCACCACCACGGAGGCGAGGCGGCTGAGGCCGGCGAGGACGATCACGCGGAGGCCTCGCCCGCCGTGACGGCCGACTCCGCCGCCGGGCCCTCGACGCCTCAGCCGACCGCGCCGGCCGGGCACACGCACGCGCCCGGCACCCCCCCGCACAAGGACTGACGGCGGTGCGTATCGTGGTGGCGGGGTGGACGCTGGCCGCGTTGGTCGCCTGTCAGCCGGCGACGACTCGGCCGCCCTTCCCGCCGGTTCCGCAGGCCGCGGTCACCGAGATGCGCCTGTCGCCGGGCGAGGCCACCCGCCTGCTGGCAGCGGCCCTTCAGGCGGACTCGATCCCCGCGACCCGAGTGTACCTGCGTGACAGCTGGCTGGAAACGGGGTGGTTCGATCCGGCCAGCGGCCGGCCGACCGCCGCCCGACCGATCGGCGACGACGTGGTGCGCGTGCGCGCGTGGGCGGAACCCACGCACCCCGGGAACAGCAAGGTCACGGTCGAGACGACCTACCATCCGGCCGCGGATGCCTCGGTGCCCGAGCGCGAGCTCGACCGCCAGGTTCCGCGCGACCACGCGGTGGCGATCAAGGTTCGTGCGGTATTGCAGGAGTTGGTCAAGCGATACGGCGGCCCGCCGGCGCCCCCGCCGGCGGCACGACCTGATGTGGCCCCGAGGGCCGGCGAAGAGCCCGACGACGAGGCGCCCGCGGACGAGGAGGACGCCCCGGCGCCCGACGAGTGAGCGAGGCCGGCCCGCTACACTACGTAGGCCCGAACCCAGTCCTCGAGTTGTCCCAGATTCACTACGGCGTCCTTGCACGGTCCCGAGGGCAGCGTCATGGTCAGCCCCAGCACCGGGATCTTCCCCGCCACGTCGTGCAGTCCACTCACCATGTCCCGCTCGCACGCTACCGCCACCACCGCGCTCGGCCGGCGCTCCCGGATGACTCGCCGCGCGAGCTGCCCGCGCGTGGCCACGAAGACGGGCACGCCGTACTTGCCCGCGACGCCCAGGACCCCGTCCAGCGTGTCCTTCGAGAGGCAGCGCGGTATGAGGAGGAGCAGCTCACCCTTCCCGACCTTCCGGCGGCGCAGCAGCGCGAGCGCGTTGTAGACCTTCACCGAGGCGTTCTCCACCCGGTCGCGACGGCCGAAGCGCTCGGCGACGCGGGAGGTCAGGCGCATCAGCCGCAGGAACGGCCCTCGCTCGGCAAGGCGCTCGGGCAGGAGCGCGCGGCCCGTGGCATAGGCGAGGAGGAGAACGCCCCACCAGAGCCAGAGTACGGTGCTCGCGATCGCGAACGTGGTCCAGAGGATGTGGGGAAGTGAGGGATGCAGGTCGGCAAAGCGGGGAGCGAAGAGATAGAGGCCGACGGCCACGAGGCCGAGGCCGACCAGCAGCGCCAGGGCCGACCACCCGAAGAAGAGTGTCGGCGGGGAGTCGTAGTTCCCCCGGTTCGGCAGCGGCTTTCCATCCCACTCGTCCCACTCGTGGCCGAGCCGGCGGTCCACATCGATGTGGATCAGCTGCGCGCGCGGGGTGTCCGACATGGTGGAGAAGATAGTTACCTTTTGCCCATGCTGCCTCCCCCGCCGATCCGGGGCCTCTATCGAACCGACCAGCGCGCTCGCGCCGCCTACGCCGAAGGCGCCGGGATCTTCCGGATCGTGCCCGCCGCGGTCTGCCTACCGCTCGACCCCGAGGATCTGGCGACGTTGATCGGCTGGGCGTCCGCCGAGCGCGTGCCGCTCGTGCCCCGGGGCGCGGGCAGCGCCATGGGTGGAGGTAACGTGGGCGACGGAGTCGTCGTCGACCTGACCGCCCTTCCGCGAAGACTCCAGGTGGACGGCCCCCGGCGCCGGGCCCGGGCCAGCGCGAGCGTGACGCTCGCCGAGCTCAATGCCGAGGCCGACCTGGCGGGCCTTCGCCTGCCACCCGATCCCTCGAGCGGACGCTGGGCCACGCTCGGCGGCATGCTGTCGACCAACGCCGCCGGCGCGCGCACCGTGCGCTACGGCAGCGTGCGCCGGTGGGTGGAAGCGGTCGAGCTCATCACCGCCGACGGCCAGACCGTCGAGTTCCGCCGCGGCAGGCCGGCCCAGCCGGCTTCGTGGTCGGTCGAGCGGTTCGAGACCCATGCGGCGCCCGCGATCCGCGCCGCCGCGGACATGGTGCGCGCGCGGTTCCCGCGCACCCGGAAGAATGCGTCGGGGTACGCGCTCGACGCCTGGCTCGAGTCGGGCGACCTGGTCGATCTGCTGGTCGGTGCCGAGGGCACGCTCGGCTTCGTGACCGCCGCGGAGTGGCGGCTCGATCCGGTGCCGGCGGCACGGGCCGGGCTTCGCGTCTCCCTCCGGAGCCTCGATGCGCTCGGCGACGCGGTCGCCGTCCTCCTCCAGCACGATCCCTCCGCCGTCGAGCTGCTCGACCGCACCTTTCTGGAGCTGGTCGGCGAGGCGGGCCCCGAGGCGGTGCTGCTGGTGGAGATCGAGCGCGAGGACGCCGAGGCGGCGCGGCGGGCCGTCGCGCGCGCCGCCGCCGCGGTCGCGCCCTGGGCCGAGAGCGTGGACACGGCGCCGACGCCGGCGGCGATCGAGCGGCTCTGGTCGCTCCGGCACGCCGCGAGCCCGATCCTCGCGGGGCTACCCGAGACACGCCGCTCGCTCCAGGTCATCGAGGACGGCTGCGTGCCGGTCGAGCGCATGGGCGACTACGTGCGGGCCGTCCGGGAGGCGGCCGCCGAGCGCGGCCTTGCCGTGGTGATCTTCGGCCACGCCGGCGATGGCCACGTCCACGTGAATCTGCTGCCCGAGGTCGCGCGCGACGGCTGGGAGCAGGCGGTCGCCTCGCTGCTGGAGACGGTCACCGCGGCGCTCATCCGGCTGGGCGGTACGCCCTCGGGCGAGCACGGCGACGGCCGGCTTCGGGCGGGTCTCCTAGCCGGCGTCTACGGCGCCGAGGTCCTCGGTCTGTTCACGCGCGTCAAGGCGGCCTTCGATCCGCTCGGCATTCTCAATCCAGGCGTTATTCTTCCCTCGCTCGACGCACCGCCTCCGATCAGCCGCCTCAAGCTCGGCAAGCTGGCGGCGGCGCTCCCGGACGACATCGCCCGCGCCCTCCGCGACATCGAGCGGCACGGCGGCTACGCGCAAAGCCGCCTGGCGCTGGCCGACACCCCTTCGCCTCAACCCTGACCCCACACCCCATGGACATCCTGCGTACGCCCCGCGTCACCCTCATCGCCCGCCCGCAGTTCCTCGAGCCCGGCCACCTGCCCGTGCAGTGGCATGGGGAGTCGAGCGACGGGGAACGCATCGCCGAGTTCGCCGGCCGGCTCTGCTACATGAGCCAGCACAATCCGGCGGGGCGGACCACCGCCGAGTACCTGCGGAACATCCTCAAGCAGGGACACGGCTCGGTCTTCGAGCATTCGACCTACGTGATGCTGATCGAGGGGATCTCCCGGAGCTGCAGCCACGAGCTGGTGCGGCACCGGGCCGGCTGGGGGTACTCGCAGCTCTCGCAGCGGTACGTGGACGAGAGCCATGCGGCGTTCGTGATGCCGCCCGCCATCCTGGGCGACGCGACGCTCGAGGCCGAATGGACGGCGCAGGTGGAGGCCGCGCAGTCGGCCTACGTCACCGCCGTCGAGCGCCTGATGACCCGCTACGAATGGGTGGACGACAAGGTCCACCGCCGGAAGCTGGCGCGCGAGGCGGCGCGGAGCGTCCTGCCCAACGCGACCGAGGTGAAGATCGTCGCCAGCGCGAACGTCCGCGCCTGGCGAACGATGCTCGAGCTCCGCCTCGGCGAGGGCGCGGAGCTGGAGATTCGACGGATGGCGGTGGCATGCCTGCGCGTGCTGCTGCGCGAGGCGCCGGCGCTCTTCGACGACTTCGAGATCGTCCGTGCGAGCGACGGCAGCGAGGCGGGGCGTGTGGGGTTTCACAAGGTCTGAGGCAATTTGCGCGAGAGCCGAGACGCTCGGTGGCCTGCAGGGCGACGAAACTCGTGGCACGAAATCTGGTAAAAACTATTGTGCGCACGAACGCTTTTTCTTACTTTAGCTTCGTCGAAGCAGTCAACTCGTCGCGGCTCGTCTCTCGTGGACGGCCTTTTTTGTAGAGGGGCACCTTTGGCAGTTCGGATCGGACTCGCCTTCAATCTGAAGCCCAGCGCGCCGGCGGACACCACAGCCGGGGCCACGCCCGACTCCCTCTCCCCGGACGAACCCGATAGTCGGGCGCTCCGCGACGATCTTCCCCAACCCGATCTCTACGCCGAGTGGGACGAGCCCGCCACCATCGATGCGGTGGAGCGCGCACTGAGCACCGTGGGTCGGGTGTATCGCCTCGAGGCCAACGCCAGCTTCCCATCGCGCCTCTCGCTCGTCCGCCCGGACTTCGTCTTCAACATCGCGGAAGGCCTCTACGGCCCGAACCGCGAGGGACACGTCCCCGCCATCTGCGAGTTCCTCGGCGTCCCGTGCCATGCCTCCGACCCGCTCACCCTCGGCCTGGCCCTCGACAAGCGGCGCGCCAAGGAAGTGATGTCGTATCACGGCGTGCCCACGGCGCCCTTCGTCCTCGCCAAGAGCCCGGCCGACGCGCGGAACGTCCAGCTCCCCTTTCCGCTCTTCGTGAAGCCGGCGTTCGAGGGCTCGGGCAAGGGCGTGAGCGTCCGAAGTCTCTGCAAGACCCGGAGCCAGCTCGTCAAGCAGGTCTCGAAGCTGCTCGCGACCTACGCGGAGCCGGTCCTGATCGAGACGTACCTGCCCGGGCCCGAGTTCACCGTCGCGGTGCTCGGCAACGGCGACGAGGCGCGCTGTCTGCCGATCGTCGGCATGGACTTTGAAACGTTGCCCAAGGGGGCGCCGCCGATCTACGGCTACGAAGCGAAGTGGCTGTGGGACTCGCCGACGCACCCGCTGGAGATCTTCGACTGCCCGGCCCGCATTTCCGAAGCCCTGGCCGAGGACGTCCGCGGCGCCGCACTGGCGGCCTACCATGCCCTGGACTGCCGCGACTGGTGCCGCATCGACATTCGCTGCGACGCCGCCAATCGCCCGATGGTCGTGGAATTGAACCCGCTGCCGGGCATTTTGCCCGACCCGCGGGACAATTCCTGCTTCCCGAAGGCCGCACGGGCCGCCGGGATAGGCTACGACGAGCTGGTCCGTACGGTTGCCGACATCGCATGGCGCCGGATCAGCGGCCGTTCACTCCTGGCGGAGGTGGCGTGATGAAGGTGGCGATCCTGTACGATGCCGGCAGCGACGAGTGGAGCCCGCAGGACGTGGCGGCAGTCGTGGGCAATGTCCACGAGGTGCGCGACGTCCTCCGGCGGCGGGGGCACGAGGTGGAGCTCCTTCCGGTCCGCCTCGGTGATTTCCGCTGGCTGGGCCGGGTCCGCCGGGCCGACCTCGTCTTCAATCTCTGCGAGGGGATCAACGGCCACGCCAAGTACGAGGACCTGGTCGTGGGCACCCTCGAGCTGGCGGGCGTCCCGTTCACCGGCTGCCGCACCTGGCCCACCACGATCTGCCATCGGAAGCACGTCGCCAACACGCTGCTCTCCGCGGCCGGCCTCCCGGTCCCCGCGTTCGTGCTGGCCCAGGCCAACAAGACGCCCGCCGAATTCCCGCTGCCGGCCATCGTCAAGCCTTCCGCTGAGGACGCCAGCGTCGGCATCGACAACGGGGCCGTGTGCACCTCCAAGCGGGCGCTCAAGAAGCGGGTCGCCCAGATGCTCGAGCAGTTCGACGAGGTCCTGGTGCAGGAGTACGTGGCCGGACGCGAGTTCAATGTGGGGTTCGTCGGCCGACGGATGCTCCCGATCGCCGAGATCCGGTTCGACGGGATGCCCGACGGATCGTGGCCCATCGTGAGCTATGCCGCCAAGTGGATACCCGGGAGCCCCGAGGACGTGGGGACCCAGCCGGTCTGTCCGGCCGAGGTACCCGTCGAGCTGGCCAAGCGGATCGGGGAGATCGCGCGGGAGGCCTGGGTGCAGATGTCGGGCGCCGAGGGATATGGCCGGGTGGACCTCCGGGTCAACGAGGAAGACCGGCCCTACGTCCTCGAAGTGAATCCGTGTCCGGATCTCTCGAGCAACGCCGGCCTCGCTCGCATGGGCCGCGCTTTCGGCTGGAGCTACGACGACCTCGTCATGCAGATCGTGGACGAGGCCCTCATGCGTGCCCAGCGCCACAGCGCCGCCGCCGCCCTGGTCAGTGGGGTGTCGGCCGCGTGAGCGGCACGCTCACCCTGCCGTCGATCCGGAACCTCACGGCGGCCGATCGGGGCCGCGTCGAGGCCATCAGCCGTGCGGTCGGCCTCTTCCGCCCCGACGAGATTGCCGTCGCCCTGGAGGTGTTCGAGGGCGCGGTGGCCGGCTCGCCCGACTATCTCGCGCTCGGCGCCGACCACGACGGGCGCCTCGCCGGCTGGATCTGCTGGGGCCCCACCCCCTGCACCCTCGGCACCTTCGATCTCTACTGGATGGCGGTGGACCCGGGGCTGCACGGCGCCGGCGTCGGCACCGCCCTCCTGCACGCCATGGAATCCCGCCTCGCCGGCCTCGCCCGACTGGTCGTCGTAGAGACCGCCGGACGGCCGGACTACGGGCGCACCCGCGACTTCTACGAGGCGCGCGGCTACCGGCCGGTGTCCCGCATTCCCGATTTCTATGCTCCGGGCGACGATCAGGTCGTCTACGTGAAGTCCCTTTCGGACGGGTAGCGTCATGGAGACCTGGCAGGAAGTCCTCAAGAGCAACTCGATCAAGTCGCTGGAAGCGCTCGCCGCCAAGTTCGGGGCCGAGCACTTTCCCGATCTCGACCGCCTGCGTCAGGCGGCCGAGAACTTCGAGTTCCGGATCTCGCCGGCGATGGTCGACCTCATCAAGTCGCCCGACGATCCCATCTGGCGGCAGTACGTGCCCACCGTCGAGGAGCTGGACATCCGGGACGGCATCGTCGACTCGCTCAACGAGGACGCCGACAGCCCCGTGCCCAACATCACGCACCGCTACCCCGACCGGGCGCTGTTTCTGGTCTCGCCGGTGTGCGCGAGCTACTGCCGCTTCTGCACCCGGCGCCGCAAGGTGGGCGACCCGGAGAAGATCCCCATGTCGCAGTTCGAGAGCGCCTTCCAGTATCTCGAGCAGCACACCGAGATCCGGGACGTCATCATGTCCGGCGGCGACCCGTTGCTGCTCAACGACCGACGGCTCGAGGCGATCCTCACCCGGCTCCGCGCCATCCCGCACCTCCAGATCATCCGGATCGGAAGCCGTGTCCCGTGCCACCTGCCCGAGCGGATCACGCCCGAGCTGACCACCATGCTCAAGCGCTTCCACCCGCTCTTCATCAACACGCATTTCAACCACCCCGACGAGCTGACCCCGGCCGCGGTGGCCGGCCTGGGCCGGCTGGCCGACGCGGGCATCCCGCTCGGGTGCCAGACCGTGCTGCTCAAGGGCGTCAACGACGACCCGGCGGTCATGAAGGAGTTGATGCAACGGCTGCTGATGGC
>JBBQDU010000002.1:0-44717 GCA_038320055.1 Gemmatimonadales bacterium
CGCCGCTCCGGAAATCGCGGGCGGTGCCGCCCGGCTCGTCGACCCGTTCAACGTCGCGAGCATCGAGGCTGGACTGGAGGCCGCCACCCAACCGGAAGAGGCGGAACGGCTCCGGGCGCTGGGCCAGGAGCGAGCCCGAGCGTTCCGATGGGAAGGGGCCGCCCAGGGCACCATCGAGGCCTACCGGCGTGCGTTGGCCTGAGCGCGACCATGTTTGAAGAGAGGAGGCGACGCCAGTGAGCGAGAAGCGCAGCCCGGAAGTGCCGCAGCCGATCTTCATCGTGGGCACCGGCCGGTGCGGCTCGACGGTGTTTCACCGCGTTCTGGGGCGGCACCCGCAGCTGATGTGGTTGTCGGGTTTCGCGGAGGAATTTCCGCATCGTCCGGCGTGGAATCGCTGGGCCGTGACGGCCATGGGCAACCCGGCCCTCCGCGCCATCTTCGGGAAGAGGATCAAGCCCGGCGAGAACTACGGCTTCTGGTACAAACATGCGTACGGGTTCGCCGAGCCCGGGCGCGATCTGCTCGACTCGGACGTCACGCCGCGGGTCCGGCGCCAGGTGCGCACGGTGCTGGCCCGGATGCTGACCCACCGGCGCAATCGCATGCTGGTGAAACTGACCGGGTGGTCGCGCATCGGCTTCCTGAACGAGATCTTCCCGGACGCGAAGTTCATTCACATCGTGCGCGACGGACGCGCGGTGGCGAGCTCGCTGCTCCACATCAACGAATGGCAGTGGCGTGGGTGGTACGGACCCTACAGCTGGCGGTACGGGCCCTTATCGCCCGAGGACCAGGCAGCGTGGGAGAGGAGCGGACGCTCGTTCGTGGCACTGGCGGGCATCCAGTGGACCATCCATACACGGGCGATCGAATCGGCGCGCCGGCATGTCGATCCGGCACGCTTTCTCGAGGTGCGCTACGAGTCCTTCTGCCGGGATCCGCTGGACACCTGCCAGCGGGTGATGGACTTCGCGGAGCTCGCCTCGTCCCCAGCCTTCGAGCGGCAGGTCACCGCGACGGCGGTCAAGGACAGCGACCGGTGGCGGCGGGATCTGAGTTCAGCGCAGGTGGCCATGCTGAGCGACCTGCTGAAGGACGACCTGATACGCTACGGGTACGACCCGTCCCCCGGCGGGTGACGGTTACTGGACCATCACTACCTCACCCGCCGACGGCACCCCGTTGCGATTGAGCACGAAGATCATGTACGGGCCCGGCGGAGCCAGGTTGGCGTTCGCGGGGGCCGTGACGCTCACGCCCGTCGCGGTGCGCGTGAAGCCGAGCGTGTTGGCGCGCTGGCCGGCGTCGAAGGCGTGGGTGACGCTGCCCAGGTGAATCCAGCGCACGCCGGTGATCTGCGCGGCGTTGGGCGTGGCCACGGCGAACGTCTGCCCGTACCCGACGCTGGCGGGCGCGTTGGTGATGGTGGGACGGGCGCCCTTGAACAGGTAGGGCGGCGAGAAGATCTCGTGGTTCTGCTGATCCGGGACGGGCACCGCACCGGCGAACGCGTTGCCGCTCGCCCCGTGGAGCACGGTGCCGTCGGGGAGCAGCAGCGAGACCGAGTGGTACACCCGCATGACGCTGTTGGCGGCGAGCGTCGTCCACTGGTCGGTCGCCGGATCCCAGAGCTCGGCTTCCCTCGCGGCGTTGCCCGGGTTGATGTCGACGAAGCCCCCCCCGCGGGTGCCGCCGGTAACCAGGACGGTGCCGTCGGGCAGGATGGTCGAATTGAGGTGCCGCCGCGGGATGGCCATGGATCCCGTGCTGGACCATGCCGGGGACGCCGCGGTGAGATCGATCTTTTCCGCGGTGGCCGTCGGTTGATTGTCCTTCGCGTCCGGCGACTGCCCCCACGTCCTGTTCCCGCCCCCACCCGCGTACATGATCTTACCCGGCTCGTACATGACGGCCGTGCCGTAGTCGCGGTTGAAGGGCCACCGATGGGCGAGCCCTGGGCTGGTCGTCCACTTGCCCTGGCCGCCAGCCGACGTGGCATCGGGATCGAACCAGCGCGCCTGAATTCTCTCGCCGGCCATGAATACCAGCCCGTTCGGCGCCACGAAATTGCGCGGGTAGTACGGAATCTCCAGGGTGCCTGCCCCGCGAAGCTCGGCCCACGCGCCGTTGGCCCAGATTTCCGGCGTCGTGACGACCCTGCCGGCCGAATCCCGCCCGGCCATGGTCAGCATGCGCCCGTCGGGCAGCGTGGTGACCGTGGGATACCACCGGCCATGCGCCATCTTGGGGAGACCGGGCTGCCAGCTCTCGGACTGCGGATTAAAGATGTTGGTGACGTCGATGCCCACGTCATCCTGCTTGTGGCCGCCGGACACCATGAGGCGGCCGTCCGGCATGAACGCGTGCCCCGAGCAGAAGAGCATGGTGTCTGCCCGCACCACCGTGGCCGAGGTCGGGGCACCTTGCGAAGGCGTCCACAGCCGGGGGGCGGTCGCCATCATGCTGGTCATGCTGGTGCCGGCTTCGTACTTGCCCCAGGCGAGGACCTTTCCGGTGGGCAGCAGATGCATGTGCAGCGGAACGATGTCCCAGGGAACGAGCGGCCCCCATTTCCCGGTGGTCGCTTCGCTCGGAAGCGCCGACACCGCGATGGGAGCCGACGTCACGGAGCCGCTGCCCGCCGCGAACGTCAGGGTATACGACCCCGGTCCGCGAATGCCTAGGTCGCCAAAGCGCGCGACGCCGGCGCCGTCGGTCGTCGCAACGGTCTCACCCTCGACCGTCCCGCTCGCCGGCGTGGCGCTCACCGTCACCGCCACGCCCGCCGCAGGATCGCCGTTCGCGTCCCTCACCTCGATCACCGGCTGGACCTCCGGCGCGAACACTTCGCCGCTCAACGCCGCCACCGGCGGATTCCCGGTGAGCAGGACGGCGCTGCCGGAGGTGCCGCCGATCGTAATCGTCGCCGACACGACCGGGACCGTGCCCGCCGCAGTGAAGCGGAGCGTGTAGGCGCCGGCGGGGCCCGTGAGCTTCAGATCGGTGAAGGCGGTCGATCCATCCGGGCCGCTCGCGCGCGTCAGGGTGCCGCCGAGCGTGCCACTCCCGCTCGCAAGGGACGCCGTGACCGCCAGCCCACTCTCGGCGCGGTCGCTTCCATCGGGATTCTGCAGCTGGACGACGGGCTGAACCGCGAACTCCACTCCGCTCTGCGCGGTGCTCGAGGGCTGCGTGCGGAGGATCAGCATCGGGGTGCTGGCGTCTGCGGCGGTTGACACGAAGGTCACCGGTGAGCCCTGCACGCCGCTCACCGAAGCCGTGGTGGTCACCTGCCCCGGGACGGAGCCGAGCACCCGCTGGACCGCGGCTTTGCCGTCGGAACCGGTGGTGACCGACCCGGCCGAGACGCTACCCCCGCCCTGCACATCCCACTGGACGCTGACGCCGGCCACCGGGCCGCCCGACGCATCGCTGACCAGCACGACGAGCGGCTGCGCGAGCGTCTGGCCGACGAGCCCGGTCTGGGCATCCCCCGCGGTGCCCGCAATGGCGGAGGGTGTTGGGGGTGCGACGGTGTCGCCACCGCATTGGAGAGTGCCGAGGACCAGGAGACCGATCAGCGCCCAGGGGTGCAGTTGTTTGAGAGGTGTCATATCCCATCACTGTGGCGTGAATCACCGATTGTGGCGTCGCACACGCGACCGTGGCAACGGGCCGTCTCGATGCAGGAATCGGGCCGCCACTGGCGCGGTCTTCAAAACTGTAGGTGCTTGCAGGCGAACTACTTACCAGCGCGGGATCCGGTCGCCGTGGCGCTCCCACGACGCAAGGATAACCGCATGCTGGCGCCACCGCCAAACACCGGCAACCGGCTCCGGATTATCGCACCCGCACCACGTGGGCGAGCGACGGGACTCCATCGGCGTCCACGAGAAACAGCATGTAGTGGCCCGGCGGGGCTATCGCGCCGGACGACGGCCCGTCGATCCGAATCCCCCCGGCGCTCCGGACGAACGCAAGCGGCACGTAGCGCTGGTTCTGATCGAAGGCATGCGTGACCGACGGGAGCCGCACGAGCGACACGCCGGTCACACGCCCCGCGTCGGGGCTTCCGATCTGCACGCTGGCGCCATAGGGGAGATCGTCGGGGGCGGCCACCACGACCGGCCTCGGACCGCGCAGCAGGTAGGGTGGCGTGAACAGCTCCGCGCTCACCTCGCGAGGCAGGTTGCCTCCGTCCCCACTCCCCGCGTGCAGCAACCGGCCATCGGGAAGCAGGACCGTCGTGCCGTGATAGACGCGGGTGACGGCATTCTCCGCCCAGGTCGTCCACGCGCCGGTGGCAGGCTCCCACACCTCGACTGCATGAACCCCACCCGCCGGGTCACTGAACCCGGCACTGCTCGTCCCGCCGGTCACGGCCACGCGTCCGTCCGGCAGCACCGTGGCATCGAGGTGACGCCGGGGCGTGCTCATCGGGGCCGTGTACGACCACGAGGGCGCGGCCGCATTCAAATCGATGACCTCGGCGGAAGCCGTCGGCGGTCCATCCGGCGGATCGCTCCCGCCGGCGATGAGGACCTCGCCGGGACGGTACATCACGGCCGTGCCGTAGTCGCGCCGGCCGTAGCGGCTGGTCGCGACCGGGGTCCAGCTGCCCGCTCCGGCCGGGTCGAGGTACGCGGACTGCGTGAGCTCGCCGGCGTAGAAGACGAGCCCGTTGGGCGCGACGAATGCGCGCGGATAGAGCGGCAGCACCTCGGCCGCGCCGGCCAGCACCCCCCAGCGCTCGCCGTCCCACACCTCCGGCTCGGCGACGTGCGCCCCATTCTCGTCCTGCCCCGCCAGCACCAGCACCCGGCCGTCGGCGAGGGTAATCGCCGTGGGATACCATCGCGCGTGCGTCATCGACGCGATCCGCGTCCACTGCGCGCTCCGCCCATCGAACAGGTTGGCGGCGGAGAGGCCGTGGTTGTCGCTGAGATGGCCGCCGGCCACGAGCAGTCGGCCGTCGGGGAGGAAGGCGTGGCCGGCGCAGAAGACGTCGGTTTCGGTTGGTACGGACGTGAAGAGGCCGGAGGCCGGCTCCCAGAGCTGAGGATCGCCGATCCGGCCCCAAGACAGGACCCGGCCATCGGCCAGGACGTGCAGATGCACGGCGACGACGGGCCACGCGAACGGCGCACCCCACTGACCGCGGCTGGCCATCGGCTCCGGCACCGTGGCGGTCGGGGGCGGACACGTGGGGCCGGGATCGGCAGCCGCGCCGGTCGCCTGCCCCCGGTAGGTCAACTGAATGGGGCCAGAGGTTACGGTGACGAGCCGCGTGACGCTCGGCGTGCCCGGCGCCGGACGTGCGCGCAGCGTGAGTTCACCAGCCTCGCCCGTCGCTGCGACCACAAAGCCGATGGTGACCGGCCCCGCATTGCGGTTCGTCACGTCGAAGCGACTCCCGCATGCGGGCTCGACCGCAACCAGCGCCGGATCGGCCTCGGGAGGGCTCGGAGGCGTGGTGTCCTGGCAAGCCGCCACAGCCAGGGCGAGGCCACCCGCCACCGCCCATCCCAGGCACGACAACGTGGTCGATTGGCTCAGTTTACCCTGCGCTGCTTTCGGTGTACGTTCTTCTCACTGGCCCTTCGTCCAATGGCAGGACAGCGGACTTTGGATCCGTCAATGGTGGTTCGAGTCCACCAGGGCCAATGGCGCGTTCCGTCCATTCGGACTCACTGGTTGCAGGCTGTCCGGACGTGGGCCTTGGCCTTCGTGGCCATGTCCGCCATGGCGCTCTTGATGTCCGAGCGGCCGTAGTAGGTGGCGTCGTACATCCAGTTGTAGTAAGCGCACGAGTAGCTCTGATTCAGCATCGCGCTGCCGTAGGTTCGGATCTCGGTCGCGCTCATCGCGTACTTCCCCTTCGACCAGCCGGCGATTCGACTCGAGCCGTTCCCCCCATCGAGCACGTTCAGCCCCACGGCGAGTCCCAGACCCTTCCGCTTCGCCGCCGCGACCTGGGCGGCAATCCACGAGCCGGGGTCGCCCTTGCCGCTGGCGTACTGAGCCCAGCCCGCATCCACATATCGGAACGTGGTCGAGGTGCTCGCGAGCCAGACCGGCTCCGCCCGCACGAACGTCGTCATCCCGGGCCAGAGTTGCTTGCTGTACTGCCCCATCGCCTCGAGCGTGCTCGGCGGAATGATCTTGCCTCCCCACTTCGCGGCGCGCTGGGGCTCGTCGATGAGAAAGTGGCCGATGATGGTGCCGTCCGCGATGTAGGGACCCAGGTTGGAATTCTTGAAGCGGCTCACCAGCGACTTCCATTTGGTGAAACTGAACGTCCCGTCGCTGTTCTTGACGTAGCTGTCTTTCCCGTTGCACAGCTTGAGAATGACACGGCCGCCCTTGGCGCGGATGCCCGATAACAGGCTGCCGATGCTACTCTCGGTCACGCCGCCGCCGCGCAGCGTACCGGTCTGCACGCTGCTCAGCAGCGGGGTGTCCAGCCCGTACGTGGCGTGCGCGATGCCGGGGAATTGCGAGCTCGCCTCGAGGATCGTGCCCCCTGCCTCGCCGGTGCTCGAGGGCTCACCAGGCACCGAGTCGGAGGTGACTAGGGCGGAGTCTACCGGAAGCACCGAATCCGACGCGGCGAGAGCGGAATCCGCCGCCAACGGTGATTCACTCGACAGTCCAGCGGTGTCACTGTTGCACGCGGCGAACAGTAGAAGCAAACCGGCCGCGAGCGCCCGCGGCAAAGCGGCTCGGTACCATGCAGCCTGAAGATCCGACATACGCAACGCATCCCCTTTGGTGAATCGTAGCGGCCGAGCCCACCCCACGGTGCCGCACATGGTCGCAGACGCGGACGCAGCCGAGTCTGACGACCCCAACGCCGAGGGGCGAGGCCAATGGTGTGACCCCGGAGGGTCGCGAATTATCTGGGGAGTTGGCCCGTGCCGGAGACGGCCACGGTTGCGACGGAATGGGCGCCGGGATGGCCCCATCTCGTTGTCACACGCTCGCATGTTGAATTTAGGGAAGGCCGCGGACGTGTCAATCGGGGCGAGCCGTTCTGGCGTGGGTCAGTTTGGCCGTGTGCAGGATGCCGGGCCGGCCGGAATGCGGTCACGGCCCGCGGCGGGCGCCACGAGCCCTTTGCGGGGAGATCGGGGTGATGTGAACGCACACTGCCGCCGGGCGAGGTCGCCCGACGGCAGTGTGGTGGATGGAAGTCGAAGCTATGGTGCTGGTGTCGCCTTGACCGTGATCACGAGATCGTTGAAGTCCGGCTCACCCGGGCCGACGAAGCCGTCGTCGAACTCGATCGTCCAGCCGTCGGCGAAGTTACCGGTCACCCGGAGCTGCGGGCTGGTGGCTCCCGCGACGCCGGAGAGCACTTCGGCCGCAAGCTGCGTGCCGGCGGCGTAGGCCGCGCCGTTGTTCAGGGGGAACGAGCTCCCCACCGGATCGAAGCAGCCGTCGGTAAACAGGGTGTCGACAGCCGGCGCAGTGATGACGAACTTATTGTTGCGCACTTGGCAATCGCTGCTCACCAGCGTCACGAGGACGGTCGACGCCTGGTCGAGGCCCAGGGTGCAGTCGATGCCGTTACACGTAAGGGTCGCCGCGGGCGTGACCCGGACCTGCCGGGTGGCCTGACTGGTCGCCCCGTCGCTCGTCACCACGAGCGTGATCGTGAAGGTGGTGGGCGAGGTCGCGGTATAGTGCACCGGCGGGGGGTTCTGCGCGGTGCTGGTCTGGCCGTCGCCGAAGTTCCAGGCGTAGGTGACGACGCTGCCCGACGGCGTGCTGGTGTTCGTCAGGGTGCAGTCGAGCCCGGTGCACGAAGCCGTAAAGCTCGCGTTGCCGGCCGACGACGCCGTCACGGTGACGGCCTGCGCGGCGCTGGTGGTGCTGGCCCCGCCGTTGTCCGTCGCGCTCACGGTGACATTGTACGTCCCGGCGGCCGCGTAGGTGTGCATCGGGGCGGCGCCGGTGCCCTGCTGCCCGTCCCCGAAGTCCCAGCTCCGCGTCGCAATGCTGCCGTCCGCGTCCGCGCTCAGATCGGTAAAGGCGCAGACCAGATTCGTGCAATCGAAGCTGAAGTCGGCGGTGGGCGGCGTGTTGGGAATGTCGCTGACGGTCACCTGCCGGTTGGCGGAATTGGTGGCGCCGCCGTTGTCCGTCACGGTGAGTGTTACGGTGTAGGTCCCGGCCGCGGAAAACGTGTGGCTGGCGTTCTGGGTCGCGGCGGTGTTGGACCCGCTGGAGGCATCGCCGAAGTTCCAGGCGTACGATGCGATGCTGCCGTCGCTGTCGGTGCCAGTACCGGCGAAGTCGCACGCGAGGAGGGTGCAGCTCGGCGGATTGAACGCGGCGGTCGGCGAGGCATTCGACGGCCCGCTGGAGTCGCCGCAGGCGGCCAGCAGCGCAGCGCTGGCAGCGAGGGTCAAGAGACGCGAGGAGCGCATAGTATTGGTTCCAAGCCCCGGGTTGAAAGGTACGGAGAAGCGGGAAAGGCGACGTCGCCACAGGTGACAGGCCAGAATGATTGCCAGAGGTGTGCCATTCCGCGGCTGTCGTGAATCACGACACCTGCCACCTACTCAAGCCCAACAACCATAACGCACTGGAAGAATTATGGCAAATATTTGACACCGCCGTGCTCGACCATCAAGTGTGGCGGACGGGCCATAATTCCCCATTGAATCTCTCCTACCGGTGCGTTCCCGTCGAGAGGGCCCTACCGTACCGACCTCGGCGGTTGACGCCCCGCCGGGGTCCTAACTATTTTTGCGGGCTGTAATTATGACGGATTTATCGCTGTCGCGCAGCCAGATGCTGCTCCTGAGTGGGTCGGCCAACCGAGCGCTGGCCGAAGAGTTGGCCGCCCACCTCGGGCAGCCGCTCTGTCAGGTCACGCTCCGGCGGTTCGCCGATGGCGAGTTGTTCGTCAAGATCGACGAGAACGTTCGCGGCCGGGACGTCTACATCGTCCAGCCCACCAATCCGCCGGCCGAGAACATGATGGAGCTGCTGCTCCTCATGGACGCCGCCAAGCGGGCCAGTGCGGCGCGGGTCACCGCGGTCATTCCCTATTTCGGGTATGCGAGGCAGGACCGGAAGGATCAGCCGAGGGTGGCCATCAGCGCCAAGCTCATGGCCAACATGGTCTCGATGGCGGGCGCCGACCGCGTGCTGGCGATGGACTTCCACCAGCACCAGCTGCAGGGCTTCTTCGATCTGCCGGTCGATCACCTGTACGCGGCGCCGGTGTTCGTGAGCCATTACCGGCAGAAGCAGCTGCACGATCCCGTCGTCGTGGCCCCCGACGTCGGTTCGGCCAAGATGGCGCGCGGCTTCGCCAAGCGGCTCAACGCGTCGCTCGCCATCATCGACAAGCGACGTCCCTCGGCCAATGTCGCCGAGGTGCTGAACGTCGTCGGCGAGGTCAACAATCGGGACTGCCTCATTCCCGACGACATGATCGACACCGCGGGGACCATGGCGGAAGCGGTCACCGCGCTCAAACGGCTCGGCGCGCGCGACATTTATTGCTGCGCAACTCATGCGCTGCTCTCGGGGCCGGCGGTGGACCGGCTGATGGCCTCGCCGGTCAAGGAAGTGGCGGTCACCAACACGATCGCGATTCCGGACGAGCGGCGGTTCGACCGTCTTCGGGTTCTTTCGATCGCCGGCCTTCTGGCCAAGGCGATCGGCTACACGCACAGCGACCAGTCGGTGAGCTCGCTGTTCGACTGACGCTTCACGCGAAGGATCGGCATCATGGCACAACAGGCAAATCTGCAGGTGGTCTCGCGCGCCACGAGGGGCAAGGGCGCGGCCCGCACTCTCCGCCGCGAGGGGAAGGTCCCCGGCGTCATCTACGGGCACGGGCGCGACGCCGAATCGGTGACCGTCGATGCAACCGCGCTGTCCCGCATGCTGGTCGGCATCAGCGCGGGCACCACCATTCTGGACGTGGCGGTGGATGATCGGGCGCCCGTCAAGGCGCTCATCCGCGAGATCCAGCGCGACTCCCTCCGCCCCGCGGTGATCATTCACCTCGACCTGTACGAGGTCCGCGGCGACGAGGAGATCACGCTCGAGGTGCCGGTGCGCCTGATCGGCGTGCCCGACGGCGTCCGGAATTTCGGCGGCGTGCTCGACCACGTGCTCCGCGAGCTGGAAATCGAAGTGTTGCCGAGCGACATCCCGGAACACGTGGACCTCGACGTGACTGCCCTGGCCATCGGCCACTCGCTCTTCGTCCGGGACGTCACGATTCCGAAGGCGCGCGTGCTGAACGATCCCGACACGGCGATCTGCACCGTCGTGGCCCCGCGGACCGAAGAGGCCCCCGCCGTCGTCGAGGAAGCCGCCACGGCCGAGCCCGAGCTCATCCGGAAGCCGAAGGCGGAGGACGGGGACGAGACCGACGAGAAGGACTGACCCCTGCACGTCATCGTCGGGCTGGGCAACCCCGGCCCCGAGTACGACGAAACCCGGCACAATGCCGGGTTTCGATTGGCCGACCACCTTGCCTCCCGCTGGCGGCTCGGCGCGTTCAAGCGCGGCGAGCGCGCGCGGCAGGTGGAAGGGTCGCACGACGGCCGACCGGTGCGCCTGCTCAAACCCCAGACGTACATGAACCGGAGCGGGGCCGCCCTGGCGCCGCTTCGGGCGCTCCCGGCGTTCGATCCGGCCACGGACCTGCTCGTGCTGGTGGACGACGTGGCCCTGCCGGTGGGCACCTTCCGCCTGCGCGGCGCGGGGTCGGCCGGGGGCCACAACGGCCTCAAGAGCATCGAGGGAACGCTCCAGCGGCGCGACTATGCGCGGCTTCGCATCGGGGTGGGTCCCGTCCCGGTGGGCCTTCCCGACCTGGCCGACTTCGTCCTCGGGGAGTTCGAGCCCGAGGAGCGGCGGCTGGTGGACGCGTTACTGGATCCCATGGCCGAGTCGGCGGAGTGCTGGCTGGCCGAAGGCATCGAGCGGGCCATGTCCCGCTTCAACCGTGGAACCCCGAGCCAAGGATGACGACGTGACTCAAGTGGCTCCCATCGCCGCCGGCGCCGGCGCGCTGGGCATCGTGGCGGCGTTCGCCATCTATTTCTATCTGCGGCGCCAGCCGGCCGGCTCGCCCGCCATGCAGGAGCTGGCCCAGCTCATCGAGCAGGGCGCGATGGCGTTCCTCCGCCGCGAATATCTCGTCCTCTTTCCGTTCCTGGTCCTCGTGGCCGTCCTGCTGAGCTGGACCGTGGGCGCCCGCACCGGCGCCGCGTACGTCTTCGGCGGCCTCTGCTCGGTGGCCGCGGGCCTGTTCGGGATGAAGGCCGCCACCAAGGCCAACGTGCGGACGGCGGAGGCGGCGCGGGAGAGCGGTCAGGGGAAGGCGCTCAGCATCGCGTTCAACGGCGGCGCCGTCATGGGGCTCGCGGTCGCCAGCCTCGGTCTGGTCGGCATCGGCCTGGTGACGATGTTCGTGCTCGACCTGTCGGCGCCGGGCCTCGTCGCCGGGGACTTCAAGCGCTACAGCGAGATCATCAGCGGGTTCGCGATGGGTGCGTCCTCCATCGCGCTCTTCGCCCGCGTCGGGGGCGGGATCTACACCAAGGCGGCGGATGTCGGGGCCGACCTGGTGGGCAAGGTGGAGGCCGGGATCCCCGAGGACGACCCGCGGAACCCCGCCACCATCGCGGACAACGTGGGCGACAACGTCGGCGACGTGGCGGGCATGGGCGCCGACATCTTCGAGAGCTACGTCGGCGGCGTCATCGCGACGATCGCGCTCGCCGCCACGAGCCCGGCCATCCCCCTCGAGAGCCGCGCCGCGGCCGCCGCGCTGCCGCTCGCCATGACCGTGCTGGGGCTCCTCGCCTCGCTGGTGGGCATCGGCGCCATGAAGCTGCTCGAGAAGGGCTCGCCCGCGCAGGCGCTCCGGCTCACCACGTTCATCGCCGCCCTGCTGTTCGTGGCCGGCGCCTACGCGCTCACCACCACGTTTCCCGTCGCCATCGAGGGGCGCCCCGCGCTCGGCACCTTCTACGCGGTGGTGGCGGGGACGGTGGCCGGCGTGCTGATCGGTCTCGTCACCGAGTACTACACGTCGGCCCGCCCCGTCCGCGACATCGCCGAGGCCTCGCTCACCGGCCCCGCGACGAACATCATCGCGGGCCTCGCGGTGGGCATGCGCTCGACCCTGCTACCCATCCTCCTCATCGCCGGCGCCATCTACGTCGCCTACTGGGCGGCGGATCTCTACGGCATCGCCATCGCCGCCGTGGGCATGCTGGCGACCGTGGGCGTCACGATGTCGGTGGACGCCTACGGCCCCATCGCCGACAACGCCGGCGGCATCTCGGAGATGAGCGGGCTGGGCCCCGACGTTCGGCGGATCACCGACGGCCTCGACGCCTTGGGCAACACCACGGCGGCCATCGGCAAGGGCTTCGCCATCGGATCGGCAGCGCTCACGGCCCTGGCGCTGTTCTCGGCGTACGCGACCGCCGTGGCCCCGGCGGGCGAGGTGCTCTCGCTCGATCTGGTGAATCCGATGGTGGTAATCGGCCTCTTCATGGGCGGCAGCCTGCCGTTCCTCATCGGCGCCATGACGATGACCGCCGTGGGCCGGGCGGCGGCCGGGATGGTGGAAGAAGTGCGCCGCCAGTTCCGCGAGATTCCGGGGTTGATGGAAGGCACCGCGAAGCCCGACAGCGCCCGGTGCGTGGACATCTCCACCCGCGCGGCGCTCAGGGAGATGATCCTCCCCGGCGTCACCGCCGTGGCCGTGCCGGTGCTCGTCGGCCGGGTGCTCGGCATCGAAGCCCTCGGCGGCCTGCTCGGCGGAGCCACGGTGTCGGGCGTGCTGCTCGCGCTGTTCATGGCCAACGCCGGCGGCGCCTGGGACAACGCCAAGAAGCACATCGAGGGTGGCGCACACGGCGGGAAGGGCTCGGATGCGCACAAGGCGGCCGTGGTCGGCGACACCGTGGGCGATCCGTTCAAAGACACGTCCGGACCGGCGATGAACATTCTGATCAAGCTGATGTCGGTCGTGTCCCTCGTGCTCGCTCCCTGGTTCGCCTCCTTCGCGCGCTGAGCCGGATCCACCGCCATGTTGCGACTCGGCATCGTCGGCCTCCCCAACGTGGGCAAGTCGACGCTCTTCAACGCCCTCACCGCCGCCAAGGCGCTGGTGGCGAACTACCCGTTCGCCACCATCGAGCCCAACACCGGCATCGTGCAGGTGCCCGATCCGCGGCTCGATGCGCTGGCGGGCATCGTGAGCCCGGAACGCACCGTCCCGGCGGTCGTGGAGTTCGTGGACATCGCCGGCCTGGTCAAGGGCGCGAGCGAGGGCGAGGGACTCGGTAACCAGTTCCTCGCGACCATCCGCGAGGTGGATGCGATCGTCCACGTCGTGCGCTGCTTCGAGGATCCCGACGTCCAGCACGTCATGGGGCCGGTGGACCCGGTCCGGGACCGGGAGATCATCAACATCGAGCTCGGCCTGGCCGACCTCGCCAGCGCGGAGAAGCGCTTCGACAAGTCCGCGCGCACCGCCAAGTCCGGCGACCCGCAGGCCAAACTCGAGCAGCGGGTGCTCGGCACGGTGCGGGACGCGCTCGCCGCTGGCCGGCCGGCCCGGTCCGTCACGCCGACCGGTGACGACGCAGCCGCGTTTCAAAGCTTCAATCTGCTGACGGCCAAGCCGGTCCTGTACGCGGCGAACGTGTCGGAGGGCGACGTGGCCACCGGCAACGCTCACGTCGAGGCCCTGCGCCAAGCGCTGGCGGCGGACGCCGAGGTGGCGGAAGTCGTCCCCTTCTCCGCCAAGGTCGAGGCCGAGCTGGCTGAGCTGGCCCCCGAGGACCGGGCCGAGTTCCTCGAATCGCTCGGCCTCGACGCCTCGGGGCTGGATCGGCTGGCCCATGCCGCGTACCACCTGCTGGGCCTGCAGAGCTACTTCACGGCAGGCGAGAAGGAAGTGCGGGCCTGGACCATCCACCGGGGCGACCGCGCTCCCACGGCCGCCGGCGTGATTCACTCCGACTTCGAGAAGGGGTTCATTCGCGCCGAGACCGTGTCCTACGACGACTTCGTCCGGGTGAGCGGGTGGAAAGCCGCCCGCGAGCAGGGGCTCGCCAGGGCAGAGGGCAAGGAATACGTCGTCCGCGACGGCGACGTCATGCTGTTCCGCTTCAGCAACTGACCCCTTTCTCACGGCGGGGCGCCCCTCTATCTTTGGGGGCTGTCACATCAATCCTCCTCGGCGCCCACACCGGCCCGGGGCTCTTCGACCGAAGGAAGGTGTCATGCCCCGTCTCTACGAGGTGGTCTATATCTTCGACAGTGCGCTCGAGGAAGAGGCCATCAACGAGCGCCTCACGCGCTTTCACGCCCTTCTCCAGCGCCCCGAAGGCGAGCCCCCGCAGGTCAACCACTGGGGCAAGCGGTCGCTGGCCTATCCCATCAACCGGCACGAGACGGGCTACTACGTCGTCGCCAAATTCGACGCCGAGCCCACGGCGTTACCCGAGTTCGAGCGCGCCATCAAGCTCGACGAGGGCGTGCTCCGGTTTCTCGTGGTGGTCAACGAAGGCGCCCAGCCGGTGCCCGTAACGGCCGGCAAGAGCGAGGAGGAGGACGACGAATGAGACGGCCCCAGAAAACCTGCGCGATCTGCGAGAGCGGCGTCCGGGTCGTCGACTACAAGGACGAGCGGACGTTGTCCCGTTTCCTCACCGAGCGCGGCAAGATCCTGCCGAGCCGGCTCTCGGGCACTTGCGCCCGGCATCAACGCCAGCTGAGTACCGCCATCAAGCGGGCCCGTGAGTTGGCCCTGTTGCCTTACATCAAGGGTTTCGTCGGCTGACCTCGAGCCGCCCGGCGGGATGGGGACCGGTGTTGGCGCTGGCCGGCTACCTGCTGTTCGCCCCGCCGGTTTTCGTGTTCGGCCCCCTCGCGGGGCTGCTGCTCCTCTCCCGGCCGGCGACCCTGCGGGAATGGGCGTGGGTCGTCGGCGCGGCCGTCTGGTCGCTCCTGTGGCTGCAGCAGATCGGCGGCCTCGGCGCCCAGGTGACGCGCGCCGGCGCGGTGCTCCTGTGCGGCACGTTCCTGGCGCTCACGCTGTGGCAGCCCTCGAACGGCGTGGGACGCGCTCTGGCGGCCACCGCCACGGCCGCGGCCGCCCTGGTCACCTGGATGTGGCGTCTCGGCATCGGCTGGTCGCAGCTGGTCACGGGAGTGGATCACGATCTCGGAACGTATCAGACCGCCTTCCGAGAGCAGTGGCGGAACGCGGGCGCGCCGCAGGAGCTGCTCGACCAGATCGCGGAGACCATGCATTCGGTCTCGCAGTTGTACCCGGCGCTGCTGGCCATCGCGGGCATCGCCGGTCTCCGACTCGCGTGGGCATGGTATCACCGTTTGGCGACCCGCCCGATGGGGCCGCCCCCCGCGCCGTTTCGGTCATTTGGGTTCAACGATCAGTTGATCTGGGGCTGGATCGGCGCCCTGCTGCTCACGCTGGTGCCGGTCGCGGAGCCCTGGCGCCTGGCGGGGGCCAACCTGCTCCTGGTGCTGGGCGCGCTGTACGCGGCCCGCGGCCTGGCCGTCTTCGTGACGCAATCGGGGCGCCTGGCGGGTGCGGGAGGCGTGGTGCTGGTCCTGATCGCCATCTTTCTCTTGCCGTTCGTCGTGGGCGGGCTCACGCTGTTGGGGCTCGCCGATACCTGGCTAGATTTCCGGCGTCGGTCACAGACGCCGACCACGGGAGGATTCGACCGATGATCGAAGTGATCCTGCGCGAGGACGTCAAGTCGCTCGGCAAGGCCGGCGAAATGGTCCGGGTAAAGCCGGGCTACGCGCGGAATTTTCTCCTGCCCCACGGGCTCGCCTTCGAGGCCACCGAGGGGAACAAGCGGCGCATCGAGGCCCAGACCCGAGCGCGCGGCGTGCGGGACCAGGCCGAGCGGACGGAGGCGGAGCGGTTCGCGGCGAAGCTGGGCGGCGTGACGCTCACTCTGACCGGCAAGGCCGGGGAGGAGGGCAAGCTGTTCGGCTCGATCACCGCGCAGGACGTGGCCGACGCGCTGGCGGCGGAGGGGCATGTGGTGGACCGCCGGCGGATCGAGCTCGAGCACCCCATCAAGACCCTCGGGCAGCACACGGTGGCGGTGCGCCTCCACCCGGACGTCCAGGCCGAGGTCCGCGTCGCGGTCGTCGCGGAGTAAGCCGCTGCCGACGACCGCCGGCATTGCGTACGTCGACGGCCCTCGGCTGGCGCGCGCGGTCTACGCCGCGGCGGATTGGGTGGCGGCGGGACGCGACGAGATGAACCGGATCAACGTTTTCCCCGTCCCCGATGGCGACACCGGCACCAACTTCAGTCTGACCCTCCGCGCCGTCGCCGACGCCCTCCGGGCGCTCGGCGACGCTTCGCTTCCGGACACCGCGCGCGGCATGGCCCGCGCCGCCGTGCTCGGGGCCCGCCGCAACTCCGGGATGATGGTCGCCCACTTCCTCCATGGCTTCGCCGACTCGCTCGGCGAGCCCCCACCGCCGCCGTGCCCGAGATCGCCGCCGCCATCCGGCAGGGTGCCGACCGGCTGGAGGGGTCGGTCGACGACCCGCGCGAAGGCACCATCCTGACCGTGGTCCGCGAAGCCGCGGACGCCGCCCAACGGGCCGCCGCGGCGACCAGGGACATCGGCGCGTTCATGTCCCGGCTCCTGGGTAAAGCCGAGGCGTCGCTTGCGCGGACCCCCGAGCTGATGGCAGTCCTCTGGGAGGCCGGCGTAGTCGACGCCGGCGGCATGGGCTTCGTCCGCATGCTCGACGGGGTGGTCCGCTATATCGAGGGAGACGTACGCCTCTCGCTGCCCGCGCCCAGCGATCGGCCGGACCTCGCGGTAGCCGTCCCGGCAGCCGCCGTCGAGATTGCGGCGGAACGCGATTATCAGTTCTGCACCGAGGTGGTGGTACGTGGCGAGGGGCTTCCCAGCGCCGATGAGGTCCGGACGGCCTTGCACGGCGTCGGCAGCTCCGTGGGCGTGGCCGTGCTGGCGGACATTCTCAAGATCCATGTGCACACCGATACCCCCGAGACCGTCTTTACGTATGCGGCGCGCTGGGGGCGCGTGGAAACCACCAAGGCCGACGACATGCGGGCCCAGCACAGGCGCCTCGCCCACCCCGACCGTCGTCCGGTCTCCGTCGTGACCGACAGCTCCGCCGATTTGACCGACGGCGTCCTCGAGCGGCACCACATTGCCCTCGTGCCGCTACAGGTGGTGTTCGGCGACGAGTCGTTCCGCGACCGGTTCGAGCTGCCGCCCGACGAGTTCTACCGGCGTCTCCGTGTGGGCCCCCACCTGCCGACGACGTCCCAGCCCACGCCGGCCGAGTTCACTCGGGTGCTGCGGGACGCACGGAGCGGGGCCGACGAAGTGGTCGGCGTGTTCTTGTCGAGCCGCCTTTCCGGCACCTACGGGTCGGCGCAGACCGCGGTGCGGTCCGCCGGCATTTCCGGCGCGCATCTGGTGGACAGCCGAAGCGCCTCGCTCGGCGTGGGCCTGCTGGCGCTTCGCGGGGCGGAGCTGGCCGAGGCCGGCTGGCGCGGCGCGGAGATCGTCCGGGAGCTGGAGCGGGTGCGGGACCAGTCGGGGATGCTGCTGACCGTCGACCGGTACGACGTCCTGTTGCGGTCGGGTCGCGTCTCCCGTGGCAAGGCGTGGCTGGCGGGTATGCTGGACGTCAGGCCGATCCTGACGCTCGACGCCGAGGGACGCGTGATCCCCGCGGACAGGGTCCGGGGGCGGGTCCAGATGATGCCGAGGGTGCTCGCGCTGCTCGAGCAGCGCCTCACGCCGCGCCCGACCGTGGTAAGGTTCGGGGTCGTGCATACCCAGGCAGCCGCGGCGGCGGAGCGGGTGCGGGCGGCCCTGGAGGCCGCGTACCGGCCGCGCCACTGTTTCGTGACCCTGGCGACCGGCGTCCTGGGCGCCCATGTGGGCGAGGGTGCCTGGGCGATCTTCTATCAGGTCGAGGACGGTACCCCCGCCCGGCTCGACCCGGCCGCGGCGGGGACCGAGGAATCGAACGAGATGCAGGCAAGGAACGACCGGTGACGCCGCGAATCCCGGAGGCGCTACGTCTGGCTCTGGACGCCATTGCCGATCTGAAGGGCAGTCAGCTGGTGGTACTCGACCTGCGAGGGCTGACGGAGGCCACTGATTTCTTCGTCATCGCGTCCGGCACCTCGGACGCGCACGTCCGCGGCATCGCCGAGTCGGTCGTGCAGAAGCTCGATCGCCAGGGCCACCACACGCATCACGTCGAAGGGCTGACCGGTGGACGGTGGGTCCTGCTCGATTTCGTGGACTTCGTGGTTCACCTGTTCCATCCGGATACCCGCTCGTTCTATCAGCTCGAGCGCCTCTGGAACGACGCACCGGAGCTCCTCATCAGCTCCACCTAGGCTGAGGCCGCCATGTTTCGACGCACCGCACCGGTCCTGCTCGCCCTGTTCCTGAGCGCCCCCGGACTTCTGTCCGCGCAGTATTTCGGCCGCAACAAGGTTCAGTACACGGACTTCGATTTCAAGGTCATCCAGACCGAGCACTTCGACGTCTACTACTACGACCGCGAGCGGACGGCCGCGCTCGACGCCGCTCGGATGGCCGAGCGCGACTACGCGCGGCTCTCGAAGGTCCTGACCCACGACTTCCGCGAGCGGAAGCCGATCATCCTGTACGCGTCCCATTCCGACTTCCTCCAGACCAACGCGACCGACGTGGGCGGCGAGGGCACCGGCGGCGTCACGGACTTCGCCCGCAACCGGGCCGTGATGCCCTTCACCGGCGCGTACGCGGATTTCGAGCACGTGCTGACGCACGAGATGGCGCACCAGTTCCAGTACGACATCTGGTCGCGCGGGCGGGCGGGCGCGGGGCTCAACACGCTGATCGCCATCGCGCCGCCCCTGTGGTTCGCGGAGGGAATGGCCGAGTATCTCTCGCTGGGCCCCATCAACGCCGAAACGGCGATGTGGCTGCGGGACGCGTCCCTCGAAGGGAAGCTGCCCAGCATCGCCCAGATGACGGCGGACCCATACGAGTACTTCCCCTACCGGTTCGGCCACGCGCTCTGGTCCTACATCGGCGAACGGTGGGGTGACGAAGCGGTGGGTGCCATCCTGAAGGCGACGCTGTCGGGCGGCATCGAGCCGGCGTTCCGCCGTACGATCGGCCTGAGCCTCGCCCAGCTCTCCGACCAATGGCGGGATGCGGTCCAGAAACGCTACCTGCCCGAGATCGGAGCGCGCGCCAAGGCGCGCGCCGTGGCCAACGAGCTCCTCACCGAGAAGCGCTCGGACGGCACGCTGCACCTGGCCCCGGCGCTCTCACCCGACGGGTCGCAGGTGGCCTACTTCAGCGAGAAGGACTTCTACTTCGTCGACCTCTACCTTGCCAATGGCGAGACGGGCGAGGTCAAGCGGCGGATTCTCAAGTCGGGCGTGAGCAGCAACTACGAGACCTACCGCTTCATCAACTCGCAGGCCAACTGGTCGCCGGACGGCAAGTTCCTCGCGTTCGCCGCCAAACGAGGGCCCCGGGACGACATCGTCGTCGTGGACGTGGCCCGCAACAAGCAGGTCGAGCGCATCCAGCTCAAGCTGAGTGGCGTCACCACGCCGTCGTGGAGTCCGGACGGAAAACGACTGGTGTTCACCGGCTACGACGGCGGGCTCAGCGACCTCTTCACGGTCAATCGCGACGGCTCCGACCTCAAGCGGCTCACCTCGGACAAGTACGGCGATCTGCATCCGGTCTGGTCGCCGGACGGCAAGACCATCGCCTTCGCCACCGACCGCGGTCCGACCACGAATTTCAAGACGCTCGCATTCAGCAACTTCCGGATCGCCCTCTACGATCTGGCCGGCGGCAGCGTGAGGGTGCTGGACCACATGGAGCAGGGAAAGAACGTGAGTCCGCAATGGGCGCCGGACGGACGGTCGATCGCGTTCGTGTCCGACCGGAGCGGGGTGAGCGACATCTTCCTGTACGACCTCGACGACGCCCAGGTGTACCAGCTGACGGATTTCTACACGGGCGCCCAGGGCATCACGCCGCTCTCGCCGGTGCTCTCGTGGGCGCACGAAGCCGACCGGCTGGCGTTCGTGTACTACGAGAATCAGAAGTACGATGTCTACACCATCGCCAACCCGAGAAGCCTGAAGCGCGCGCCCTACGAGCAGCCGGCCGTCGACAGCGTCGGGATCCTCGCGCGGGTCGCCACGCCCACGCTGGACACCACCCGCTCGCTGCAGGTCCGCGAGGAAGTGCGGTCGCAGGTGGGCGAGGGCGGGTCGATCTACCGCACGCAGCAGGGCTTCCGGTCCTCGAGCGATCTGGGCCGCGGCGGGGACAGCACGCTGCTCGCGCAGCCGGTGTCCATCAGCGCGCTGCTCGATTCGGCCAACTACAGCCTCCCCGACACGAGCGAGTTTACGCTGAAGGACTACCGCGTGCACTTCTCGCCGGACTACATCGCCCGGCCGTCGATCGGCTACGCGCGCGACAACTTCGGGCGCGGCTTCTTCGGCGGCTCCGCCATCTCGCTGAGCGACATCCTCGGCAATCACCAGCTCGTCTTCGCCGGGTACATCAACGGGCGGATCAGCGAGGCCCAGGTGCTGGCCGCCTACGCCAACATGAGCAAGCGGGTCAACTGGGCGGTCGGCCTCAGCCAGGACCCGTATTACTTCCTCGAGCCCAGCCAGATCAATTTCGATCCGCAGACGGGCGACAACGTCTTCATCACGAACATCCGGCGGCTGGTCGTGCGTTCGGTGTTCGGCCAGGCGTATTACCCGCTCAGCCGGTTCCAGCGGATCGAGGCGTCCATGCGATTCGCCAACGTGGACGACGCGCTGCTCCAGATCAACGAACCGTTCGACCCGAATACCGGTTTCGCCACGGCGGACCCGTTCCTCGAGACGAGGGACCGGCCCGGGGTGAACTACCTGCAGCCCTCCACGGCGCTGGTGTTCGACAACTCGCTCTTCGGCTACGTGGGACCTTTCTACGGGCGGCGCTACCGCCTCGAGTACGCCCAGACCCTCGGCGACTGGCACTTCTCGCAGGTGACCGGCGACTACCGGCGCTACGACAAGATCGTCGGCCCGCTCGTGCTGGCCACGCGGGTGCTCTACTTCGGGCGCATCGGCCGGGACGCCCGCCAGTTCCGCATCTTCGCGGGCAGCACCGACCTCATTCGCGGCAACACGTCGGGCTCGTACCGGCGGAACGAGTGCCTCAATGCGAACGACGCCAACACCGAGACTGGCTGCGCCGCGCTCGACCGCCTGGTCGGCACCCAGGTCGGCGTGGGCAGCGTCGAGCTCCGGTTTCCGATTCTCAACCCATCGTTCGGCCTGCCGGCGGCCTTCCCGCCGATCGAGGGGGCGCTGTTCTACGACATCGGCCTGGCCTGGGACGACCAGAGCACGCTCAAGTGGAACCGCGACAGCGGCGACGACCCCATTCGCGTTCGCACTCCGCTCAAGACCCTGGGCATCTCGGTCCGGACGAACCTCTTCGGCTTCGCCATCGCCCGGCTCGACTACTCCATCCCGCAGGACCGCAAGGCGGTGAAAGGGCTGTGGACGTTCAGTCTGGGCCCGACGTTCTAGGGGGACGGAGTGCGGGCCGGCTCCGTCCTTCCTCTCGACCCTGTCAGGCCTCCCCGATTATCTTGTTGCCGTGACTCGTCCTCGAACGATCCTCGCCGCCGGTGTCCTCCTCCTCGCCACGGGGTGCGGCGGCGAGCCGTCGGAGCGCCTGTCGCTCGACCACCTGCCCCCCTCCACCCGCGCCCCCGCGCCTTCCTCCGTGCTCCGCATCGCCAGCAAGGGCGGGGTGGCGCGGCTCTACCGCGTGCCCTCGCTCGAGCCGTCGGAGTGGAAGGCGGAGGACAAGCTGCCGGCGGTCGACCGCGTCATCGGCGCCGACCCCGAACAGGGACTGGTCTTTACGCTGGACGGGAAGCGCAATCTGGTCACGCTCGATCTCGAGACCCGACGCGTGCGCACCTACCTCGAACAGGTCCGCTCCGCGGCGCTGGGGCCCGACGGCGCGCTCTACGCCATCGATACGGGCCGCACCGTGACCCAGATGGTGCGCCGCACGCCCATCCGGTTCAGGTCCAAGCTCCAGGGCAGTCCGAAGCAGGTCTTCGCCACCATGACCGGGGCGCTCCTGGCCCGAGTGGGCGATCAGGCCTCGGTGCTCGAAGTGCTCGGTTCCGATCAGCCGCCGGTGTCGACCACCCTGCCCTCCGACCTGATGGCGCCCAGCTTCTATGGCGACTTGGTCGCCGTCGCGACGGACACGGCGGTCGTGCTGTACCAGACCCAGGGCAAGAATGCCCCGAAGTCCATCCCCCTCTCCGGCAAGCCGAAGGCCGTGATGTTCTCCCCGTCCGGCCATCGGCTCTACGTGGCCCAGGAGAACCCGGAGTTGCTGGTGCTCGATCGCTTCAGCGGCGAGCGCCTCGCTTCCATCAAACTCCCCGGACCCGCCAAGGGGCTGCGCGGCGACCGCTTCGGCCAGTGGGTCCTCGTCCAGCCAACCTCCGGCGACGCGGCCTGGGTGGTCGACGTCGGCCGCGGCCGCCTGCGGGGCACGGTGCCGACAGCCTGGACGTCGGATCTCCCGGCGGTGGCCTCGCCCAATGCGCTGCTCGTCCGCCGGGGCGCGGACCTCGTGGCACTCGATCTGGCGACGGAGGGCCTGCCGGAAACGGGGCGAGTGGCGGGCGGTGCCGCGGACGAATGGCTGCCCATCGCCTGGCGTCCGGCACACGATGCCGAGGGTGAGACCGCGGCCGACACCAGCGCCCTCGCGGATGCCGACAGCGGCAAGCGTGGAACCTCCGTCTACCTGCAGGTGAGCAGCTCGCAGAACCCCACGTGGGCCAACGAGCTGGCGGATAAGCTGCGAGGCGCGGGCCTGCCCGCGTCGGTGCTGGCCCCGAAGCGAAGCGACGAGGCGCACCGCGTGGTGCTCGGCCCGTACGCCACGCGCGAGCAGGCGGAGGAAACGGGGCGGAAGATCGGCATGCCGTCGTTCATCGTCTCCGGGCAGGACGCGCGCTAGCGCAGCCCCCCGCGCGCCCAACGGCGCACCATACCCCCAATCGGCAGGATGCCCGCATGAAGCTCACCCGGCTGGAGCTGTCCGGCTTCAAGTCGTTCGCGGATACGATCACCCTGAGCTTCGAGCAGGGGGTGACTGCCATCGTCGGACCGAACGGCTGCGGCAAGTCGAACGTTTCGGACGCGGTGCGGTGGGTCCTGGGCGAGCAGTCGGCCCGCCTGTTGCGCGGGGGCAAGATGGAAGACGTCATCTTCCAGGGCTCCACGGCGCGCCGTCCGGTCAACGTCACCGAGGTCTCGCTCTACCTCGACAACAGCGACGGCGATCTCCCGATTGCGTACCGCGAGGTCGTGGTGACCCGCCGGTTGTCCCGGTCCGGCCAGAGCGACTACCTCCTCAACGGCTCCCCCGTTCGCCTGCGCGACATCCAGGACCTCCTCCGCGGGACCGGCCTCGGCAGCGACGCCGGCGTGGTGATCGAAGCCAAGATGATCGACCTCCTGCTCAGCGACCGCGCTGACGAGCGGCGGTCGCTGTTCGAGGAAGCCGCGGGGATCGGCCTCTACCGCGACCGCAAGCACAGCACCGAGCGCCGCCTCGAGGAAACCGCGACCGATCTCCAACGCGTCGAGGACCTGATCGCCGAGGTGCAGTCGCAGATCCGGAGCCTGGCGCGCCAGCGCGGAAAGGCGGAGCGCCACGTCAAGCTCACCGAGGAGAAGTTCGCCGTGCAGGTGACGTTGGCGCGGCGGCGGCTGGCCCGGCTGAGCGATGAGGCGGCCGGCATGGAGTCGCGCTTCACCGAGCTGGCCGACCTGCTCCCCGCCGCCCGGACGCGGCTCCAGCAGGGCGATCAGGCCCGCGAGGCCGCTGCTCGGGGCCGAGCCGCCGCTGAGGCGCGCCGGACGGAGATCGCGCGGCGGCTGGGCGCGGGGCGCGTCGAGCTCGGTCGGCTGGACGGCGACCTCGCGCTCGCCGCCGAGCGGCTGGCCAACGCCACCGCCCGACGGCTCAGGGCGCAGGAGGAGCGGAGTCAGTTGGACCTCCGGGCGCACCAGGCCCTGGGGGAGCAGGAGGCCGCCACCGCTGATCGAGATGCCGCCCGCCTCGAGCACGACACGATTCGCGGCGAACTCGATGGCCGCGCCGAAGCCGAGGAGACGGTGCGCCGCCGGCTCAGCGAGCAGCGGGCCCAGGTGCGCGAGTGGGAGCACGCGCTCCAGACCCACGCCGAGACGCTGCGCTCGCTCGAGGGCGAACGCACGGCCCTCGAAGGTGAGCTGGCCTCGCTCCGCGAGCACGCGGCCGCCACGGCGGCCCACTCCGCGGGTCTGCAGGACGAGCTTGCGAGTGCCGAGCGCCGGCGGGACCACGCCGTCGAGCGCGCCGGGTTCCTGAGCCAGGAGGCCACCCGCGCCGCCGCCGAGGCCGAGCGCGGCCGTCACCGGATGGCCGAGGCGCGCGAACAGGAAGCGATCCACCGCTCCGACCGGCGCCGCGCCGAGGAAGCGCTGGCCCAGATCACGGCCCGGCGCCAGGCCCTCGAAGAGCTCGAGCGCGACCGCGTCGGCCTCGCACCCGCCGCGGCCGCACTGCTCGCGGCCCGGGATCGGTTCAACGGTGGCGTCCTCGGGCCGCTCAGCGATTTCGTCAGCACCGGCCGCGACGACGCGGAGCTCGCGGAGCGATTGCTGGGCGATTGGATGCACGCGGTGCTGGTGCGCGATGGCGAGGCCGTCCGCGACATCCAGACGTGGCATGCCGAGCAGCAGCCCGGCGCGCTCGTGCTGTTGCCGCTCGATTCGGGACCGCACCACGCCGCGGACGCGCAGCCGCTCGAAGAGCGCCTGCGCGCCGATGGGCCGGCGGCCGGCTGGGTGCGCGCCGCACTGGCCGGATCGGAAGTCCTGGACGACGCCGGTCGAATTCTGCGCCGCGCGAGCGGCGCGATCTTCCTCTCCGGCGCCGCTGCGCCGTCCGGCCCGCTCCGCCGCCGGGCGGAGCTGGCCTCACTTCAGCAGGACGCGGAGCGCGGCGCGACCACATTGACGGCAGCGGAGGGCACGCTCCAGGACACCATGGGCCGATTGGCCGAGCGCGAGCAGACGCGAGCTTCGTCCACCGCCCTGGCCGAGGCGGCCCGGGAGGCCGAGCGACAGGGCGCCGCGGCGCGGGAGGATGCCGCTCGCATCGTCGGTAACCTCACCCGTGAGATGGCGGACTCACAGGCGCAGCTGACCCGCGTGACCGAGCGGCTCGCCCGGTCGGAGCAGCGTCTCGCCGAGATCGACGCCGCGCTGGTGGAGGCGGATCTCGGCCGGAGCCGGCTGGATGACACGCTTGGCAGCGGCCGCGGCCTGCTGGGTGAGCTGGAAGCCGAACAGGAGGCAGCCCGCGAGCAGCGGGTGCACTGGCAGGTGCAGGAGGCCCATGTCGCCGGCGGGCTCCGGTCCGCCGAGGAGCGGCTGCAGCGGGCCGGGGCGACGCGGGCGGAGGCGGAGCGGGTCATGCTTGCCCTCGGCGAGGAGCTGCTCCGGCTCGAGGCGGACTCCGCAGCGCTGGCCACGCAGCAGACCGAGTGGAAGGAGACCCGGGCAGAGCGCCTGGCCGAGCTGCACGAGCTCGAGGCCGCCGGCGGGGAGGCGGATGTCGCGCTCGCCGCCGCCGAGCGCTCCCTGGCCGACGCGGAGCGGGAGGTGGCGACGGCCCGCGGAGGCCTGGACACCGCGGGCGAAGAGAGCCACGCACTCCAGGTCCGGCTCACCGAGACCGCGGGCCTCCGGCGAAGCATCCTCGAGCGGGTCGAGTCGGAGTGGCGGCGTCCGCTGGACCAGTTGATCCAGGAAGCCCCGCTCCTCGATCTCGACCTCGAGTCGCTCGAAGCCGAGGCCGCTCGCATCGTGGGTGCACTGGAAGGCATCGGACCCGTGAACGCGCTGGCGGTCGAGGAACACGCCGACGAGGTGAAGCGCCTGGAGTTCCTCACCACGCAGCGTGACGATCTCGTCGGGGCACGGCAATCCCTCATCCAGGCCATCCGGGAGATCGACGGCACGGCACGCGCGCTGTTCCTCGAGACGTTCACCGCCGTGCAGGCGAATTTCGCCGGCGTCTTCCAGACGCTGTTCGGCGGCGGCGAATGCGAGCTCCGGCTCGCCAATCCCGACGATCCGCTCGAGAGCGAGATCGACATCCACGCCGCCCCCCGCGGCAAGCGGACCCAGCGCATCCATCTCCTCTCCTCGGGCGAGCGGACGCTGGTGGCGGTGAGCCTGCTCTTCAGCATCTACCTCACCAAGCCAAGCCCCTTCTGCCTGATGGACGAGGTGGACGCGCCCCTGGACGACGCCAATGTCGGCCGCTTCACCCGGCTCCTCGACGAGTTCAAGACCGACACACAGTTCCTGGTCATTACACACAATCCGCGGACGATGCAGTCGGCCGACGCGGTCTACGGCGTCACCATGCAGGAGCCCGGCGTATCGACCATCGTCGGCGTGCGGCTGGGTGAGGTGGAACACGTCGCCTAGGGAAGCGATGGGCATGGTGCGGGAGTTGCTGTGGGGTGACGCGGTGCCGGCGACCAGGCCGAGCCCCGAACACGCGGAGCGAGGATCCGGATGCTGATCGTGATGCGGCATGGCGCGACCGAGGCGGACGTCGAGGCCGTGGTGGCCACCATCGAGGAGATGGGCTACCAGGCCCGCCCCATGCCCGGCCGACAGCGCACCAGCGTCGGGCTCGTCGGCAACGACGGCCGCGTGGACGGCTCCCGCCTGGCCGCGCTCGCCGGGGTCCAGGAGATCCTGCACGTCACGAAGCCATACAAGCAGGTCTCCCGCGAATGGCAGGCGGAGTCTACGGTCGTGCACCTGCCCGGCGGGCACACCGTCGGGGGCGACGAGGTGGTCGTCATGGCGGGGCCCTGCTCCGTCGAGAGCGAGCGCCAGATCCTGGAGGCCGCCCGGGCCGTGCGCGACGCCGGCGCCACCGTGCTCCGGGCCGGGGCCTTCAAGCCGCGGAGCTCGCCCTATGCCTTTCAGGGGCTCGGTCGCGCGGGGCTTCAACTGCTCGCGCGGGCGCGGGAGGAGACCGGCCTCCTCATCGTCACCGAAGCCATGGACGCCGAGGGCCTGGACCACGTCGTCGAGGTGGCCGACATCGTCCAGCTAGGCGCGCGCAACATGCAGAACTACTCGCTCCTCAAGCACGCCGGCCGGTGCGGCAAGCCGATCCTGCTCAAGCGCGGTCTCTCCGCCACCATCCAGGAGCTGCTGCTCTCGGCGGAGTACATCCTCGCGGAGGGCAACCGACAGGTCATCCTGTGCGAGCGAGGGATCCGGAGCTTCGACCAGGCGACGCGCAACCTGTTCGATCTGAGCGCGGTCGCGGTCGTGCACGGGCTCTCCCACCTCCCCATCGTCGCGGATCCGAGCCACGGCACCGGGCACCGCGACATGGTGACGCCGATGGCGCGTGCCGCCGTGGCGGCCGGCGCGGACGGCTTGCTGGTGGAGGTCCATCCCCATCCCGAACGCGCGCTGTCGGACGGCGCGCAGAGTCTCTACCCCGATCAGTTCGAGCGCATGATGAAGGAAGTACGCCTCATCGCGGAGGCGATCGGCCGTCGCGTGGCGGAGCCGGCGGGAGCCCGCGCGTGACCGGCCGTCTGCTGCTGCTCCTGGCGCTGGTCGCGACGCCCATCGCCGCGGCCAACGCCCAGGATGCCACCGCGATCGTCGGGCGGTCGTCGCAGGTCTATCGGTCGCTCTCGAGCCTGAAAGCGGATTTCGTGCAGGTCATCGACAACCCGATGATCGACAGCGCGGAGAGTCGCGGCACGCTGGTCCAGACCGGCGCCGACCGCTTCGCCATGCGATTCTCCGATCCGCCCGGCGAAGCCATCGTCATCGACGGTCGTTCGGTGTGGATCTACACCCCCAGCACCACCCCCGGACAGGTCATTCGGACGGCGGTGCCGAGCGGCGGACCGGTGTATGGCTTTAACCTGCTGGGGTGGTTGCTCGACCGGCCGGTGGAGCGCTACACCATGAGCTACGTGCGCAAGGACGCACTCGGCGACCGGGCGGTGGATGTCGTTCAGCTCGTGCCGGCGGTGCCCGATCTGCCGTTCGAGCGCGCGGTGCTGTGGCTCGACCGCGGGGACGGCCTGCCGCGGCGGCTCGACATCACCGAGCACTCGGGTGCCAGCCGGACGTTGACTCTGTCGAAAGTTCGCGTCAACCAGCCCGTGTCCGACCGCACCTTCACGTTCGACGTCCCATCCGGCGTGCGGGTCGTCGATCAGTGACCCACGTCCCTCAGCGCCCGCTCGACCGCCGCCGCCGGCGCCTCCGCCAGCCCCGCCTCCCGCGCCAACCGTAGCGCCTCGAGTCCAAGCACGCGATAGAGCTCGCGGTCGCGTTCGTCCAGGGCGTCCAGATGCTTTCGTACGGTCGCCTCGTCGCCGCGACGCACCGGTCCGGTAAGCGCCGCGGCCGGGCCGAGCGTGAGATTCGCGACCGATCCTTGGAGAAGCGGGAGGTAGAGCGAAGCTGCCACGGCAGGCGGCACTCCCGCCTCCCGCGCCAATCGTTCGGCGACCGACGCGAGCACGATCGCATAATTGGACGCGATGACCGCCGCGGCGTGGTAGGCCGGCTTGGCGCCCGGAGCGAGTCGCACGGGGCGCATGCCGAGCAGCGCGGCGAGCCGCTCACCGGCCTCGAGGGCGCGGTCGTCGCCTTCCAGACCCGCGAAGGCACCGGCCAGGCGGGCCCGCGCCGTCGTCACGTCCGCGATGGATTGCAGCGGGTGAAACGAGCCGAGCCCGGCACCGGTGTCGGCCAGTGCGTGGAGGGCGAGCCGGTCGAGGAGCCCGGAAAGGTGCAGCACGACTTGGTCGGCGCGGATGTCACCGTCCCGAGCCAGCTCGGCCGCCACGCCGCCGATCGCGTCGTCCGGCGTGGCGATGAGCACCAGGCCTGCGCGGCGCGTCTCCTCCCGGCGGCGCGTGCGTCCGAGCACCGACACACTGCTCCCCGCGCCGGCCAGCGCCGTCGCGAGCCCGCGACCCATGCGCCCGGCGCCGATGATGGCGACCGTGGTCTCGGGGTTCATCCGCTAATCTCCAGGTTCCAGGCGCAGCGAAGGGGGCATGCTCCGAGGCATGCCCCCTTCGCCATTCCGCGGGGGACCGCGGGCACCGGCACCGCGCTCAGTTCGGAGCCGCCACCGCGGCCCGGCTTGCCATAGCGAGGCCGAGCAGCTCCCGGGGCGTGCCCGCTTTCCGCAGCAGGCCCATCGCGGTCTGCATCTGGGCGTCGTTCTTCACCCGGCGCTGGAACTCGGCGGGCCGGCCGAACACGTACCTGGCGATCTCGTAGCCGAGCTGGTCGTTGATCAGGCCGCTGGCCCCTTCGTAGACCTGTGGCGACATGTCGATCCCCTTCGCCTTGAGCCGCCGGTAGACCTCGAGGCGCATCGCGGGCGTGACCGTGAACGACTCCGTCCCAACCGTGCCGTTCCGCTTGGTGTCGAGCGCGAAGGTCGCCAGGACGTTGCGATACTCCGGGACCAGGTTCCCGAGCGCCTTGGCGAACGCGCGCTCGCTGGCATTCAGCGTATCCGGCCGGATCACCAGGTCGGGCACGATACCCCCGCCGCCGCGCACTACGCGCCCGGCGTCCGTGTGGTAAACCGGTCTGCTCTGAATCGCGGAGTCGGTGTGCGCCTGGTCCGGGATCCCGGGAACCGTGTCGCCCGCCTCGGTGGCCGCCTGCAGCGCCTGATCTTCCTCGCTCTTGGCGATCCGCTGGATGGTCCGGCCGCTGGGCGTGAACCAGCGGGCGGTCGTCAGCTTGAGCGCCACGCCGTCCCCCAGGGGGAACAGGGTCTGCACCAGACCCTTGCCGAAGGTTGGCGTGCCGACCACCACGGCCCGATCGTGATCCTGCAGCGCGCCCGCGATGATCTCGGCGGCGCTGGCGGTGCCGTCGTTGACCAGGACGACGATGGGAAGCTCCGGCCAGGCCTGCTTGGCCTCGTCGTAGAACTCCTTGGTGGACCCCCGCGCCCGCCCGCGGGTGGCGACGATCTCCTGACGATTGTCGAGGAACAAGTCCGCGACCTTCACCCCCTGGTCGAGCAGCCCGCCCGGGTTGAGCCGAAGATCAAGGATCAGCGACTTCATCCCCTTCGACTTCATGGCGGTGATCTCGCTCCGCAGCTCCTCGGCCGACGTCTCCGCGACCGGGGTGAGCGAGATGTAGCCGACCCCGCCCTCGAACAGCGTGCCCGGCGGCACAGAGCGGATGTGAATCCGGGCGCGCGTGAGCGTGTACTTGATCGGGTCGGCCACCCCCGCGCGGCGCACCGAGATGGCCACCTTGGAGCCCGCCTCGCCGCGTAGCGACTTCACGGCCTCGTCGTTCTTCCAGCCCTCGGTGGACTTGCCGTCGACCTCGGTGATCTGGTCGCCCGTGGCCACGCCCGCCCGCTCCGCCGGGGTATCCGGCAGCGGGGCCACCACGGTGATCCACCCGTCGCGGGCCTCGATCTGGATGCCCAGGCCGGCATAGTTGCCCGACGTCTGCTCGGTGAGCGCCTTGTAGTCGTCGCCGGTCAGGAGCACCGAGTACGGATCCTTCAATTGCTCCAGCATTCCGCGGGTGGCGCGATCGTACAGGTCGGTCTCGCCGATCGAATCGACATAGTAGGCGTTGACGTGGCCCAGCACATCGTCGAACAGACGCGCCTGCTGATACACGTTCCCGCCGCTGGCGATGCCCCGCTGCAGCAACCAGCCGCCGCTCATGAACGAGATCACCGCCACCAGCACGATCAGACTCCAGCGCTGCTTCATACCCGCCTCCGGTCACGCGGAATGCCTGCGTCGGCCGTCGACCTACGCCGTCGGCCTACGCGGAGGGAACGTCGATGTGACTGCCGCCCGAACTCAACTCCTCGTGGCCCCGAATCGGGTCGGTGCCACCCCCACGACCTCGTCCCAGGCAGCCTGCAAGAGCCGGTCCGGCGGCAGGCACCCATCCAAATGTCGCACCCCGTGACCCCGGACCGCCAGATAGTAGTCCAGGACCCGACGGTGGAACTCGGCGCTCTCCGCGTCCAGCCGGTCGAGCTGCTTCCCCGAGGCCAGCTGCCGGGCCCGGCCCACGTCGGGCGGCAGGTCGAGGATCAGCGTGAGGTCGGGCCGGAGGCCGCCGACCGCGGCCCGGTTGGCCGGCAGGACGACCTCGGCGGACGCCCCCCGCCCCGCCATCTGATAGGCCTCCGTGGAGAGCGAGAAGCGGTCGGACAGCACCACACGGCCCTCACGAAGGGCCGGTGCAATCACTTCCTCGACCAGCTGCGCGCGCGCCGCCAGATAGAAGAACAGCTCCGCGAGCGTGCCCACGGGGTGCTCGGGGTCCAGCAGCGCCCGCCGGGCGATCTCCCCTGCCCTGGTACCTCCCGGCTCGCGGACGACCACGGGGTCCTCGCCCCGTTCCCGCATCCGTTCCGCGAGGGGCTGCGCCAGCGTCGACTTGCCCGAGCCTTCGGGCCCCTCGAGCACGACGAAGAGCCCGCGGCCGCTCATCCCAGCGTGATGATGCTGCTGGCCGCGCCTTTCTCCATCCCCTCGCTGATCTGTTGGTTCACCTTCGTCATGAGCTTCTCGAAGTTCGACCGGGCGACGACGTACGCCTGGCCTACCGGGCTCATCTCGAGATCCCGAACCGCAGTCTCGTAGGACTCGGCGGTGGCCTGGTCCGGCATCTGGCCGGTGGCCACCGTCTGATCGACCTGCCGGGCGAGCGTCTGAATGAGATCGAGCTTCGCCACGGTCTCCTTGTCCTCGCGGAGCGTCGCCTCCGCCCGCCGAAGCGTCTGATATTCCGTCGACTGGCCGATCTGTCTCCCGAGGTCCTGCGCCTTGTCCCAGATCAAGGGGCTTCACTCCTGCGCGCGAGCAGATAGCGCTCGCGGCCAAAAAGGTCCGCGTGAATGGCGACGTCGGTCCACCCCGCCGCGCCGGCCCGCCAGGCGCAGAGCGCCGCCCGGGCACAATCGATTTCCACCATCAGCCAGCCGCCCGGCCGCACCACCTCGTACCCCTGCGACACTAGCTGCCCGAAAGCCTCGAGGCCGTCCGCTCCTCCGTCGAGCGCCGCTGCCGGCTCCCAGTCGCGGACCGACGGGTCGAGGGCGGCGTGCTCGGCAGTCGTAAGATAGGGGGGATTGGAGACGAGCGCGTCGAGGCTGGAGGGCCGCAGTGGACGGCAGAAATCCCCACGCACAAAGGCGACCCGTGCCCCCGTGAGACGGCGATTCTCTTCGGCCAGGCGCAGGGCGTCCGCCGCGAGGTCGATGGCCACGACCTCATGGTAGTGCCCTTCGCCGGCGAGGCTCAGGGCGATGCAGCCGGTCCCGGTTCCGACGTCCGCCACCCGGCCCGCCGGCGCGCGCGCGAGCACCAGATCGACCAGCCCCTCGGTCTCCGGACGCGGGATCAGCGCGCGTGCATCCGAGCGCAGCGTCAGGTGGCGAAATCCAGCCCGCCCCGCCACGTAGGCGAACGGCTCTCCCGCTGCACAGCGACGGATGGCCGCCGCAAACGCGGCTGCCCGCTCGCGCGGCACTGGTTGCCCTGCGTCGAGCAGCACCGCGTCCGGCGTCTCGTCCGCGACTTCGGCCCACAACCGGAGCGCTTCCCGCCGAGGGCCGCCGAGGCCGGCGGCTTCGAGTGCCGCCGTCCCGTCGGCGATCAGCAGACGCCGCGAGACTTCGACGTCAGACCGCATCCTGTTCCTGCCGGCTCGCCATGCGGAGGGCCTCGATCAGCTCATCCAGATCGCCGTCCACCACGTGAGCCAGAGTGTGGATGGACAGGCCGATCCGATGATCGGTCACGCGGCTCTGGGGGAAATTATAGGTGCGAATCTTGGCCGAGCGGTCGCCGGTTCCCACCATGGACCGGCGGTCGCGCGCACGCGCGGCCTCCTGCTCGGCGATCATGCGATCCAGCAGCCGTGCACGCAGCACTTCCATCGCCTTCAGCTTGTTCTGGAGCTGCGATTTCTGGTCCTGCTGGCTCACCACCAGTCCGGTCGGAAGATGGGTAATGCGGACGGCGCTGTCGGTGGTATTCACGCTCTGTCCGCCCGGGCCGGAGGAGCGGAACACGTCGATCTTGATGTCGTTCGCCTCGATCTTGATGTCCACTTCTTCCGCCTCGGGCAGCACCGCCACCGTGGCCGCCGAGGTGTGAATGCGCCCCTGCGTTTCGGTGGCCGGCACGCGCTGGACCCGATGGACGCCGGATTCGCGCCGGAGCAGACCGAAGGCCTCGGGGCCGCGCACGGCGACGATCGCCTCCTTGAGACCGCCGAGGGTGCCGTCGCTGAGGGACATCGGCTCCCAGCGGAGGCCATGGCGTTCGGAATAGCGCTGGTACATCCGATACAGATCCGCAGCGAACAGAGCGGCCTCATCCCCGCCCGTTCCGGCACGGATCTCCATGATCGCGTCGCGATCGTCGTGCGGGTCGCGCGGCATCAACAGCGTCTGCAGCTCGTCGGAGAGCGGTGCCAGCTCGACGGGGAGGCGCGCCAGATCGGCCCGCGCCAACGCAACAAGCTCGGGATCCGCCTCCGAGGCGAGCTCCCGAGCCTGCTCCAGCTCATTTTCCAGCCGCGCCACCCGCTCGGCCAGCCGAACGATCGGCGCGAGCCGCGCGTGCTCCCGACCCAGCGCCTGGAGCTGTGCCGAATCGCGGGCCACGTCCGGGTCGGCGAGGAGCCGCTCGACCTCCGCCGCCCGCTGAAGCGCCTGGCGGAGTCGAGCGGCCACCCCTTACGCCTTGGCGGCGGCGGCCGGCTCCGTCTGGTACCGCCGGCGGAACCGATCGACGCGACCGGCCGTGTCGACCAGGCGCTGCTTGCCGGTGAAATACGGGTGGCACTGCGCGCACACTTCCACATGGATCGAGGCGGACGTCGAGCGGGTCTCGAACGAATTCCCGCACGCGCAGACGGCTGTGAGCTTCTTGTAGCTCGGGTGCAGATCGGGCTTCACTGTGCAGCTCCTGAGTTGATGCTAAGCCGGTAAACATAGCCGCGGTGGGCAGTTAATGGAAGCCGGGAGGGACGCTGACCGGGTAGAGACGCCTGCCGCGACTTGAGCCGCCACGCCGCGCCGCCGACAAGGACAGGGCGATCTCTCCGTCCGCAGGGTGGAGCGAGGGTTCACCACTGCTGGGAAACGGCCGGATGACGCCGTGAGCTGATTGACACTCACTCCGGCTGCAAGTATAGTACCCCCAACTACTTCCGATCCCTGTGAGGCTCGAGTGCCCCTGGCTCCCATCGAAGTCCTGCGCAAGGTTCCGCTCTTCTCCGGTCTCGGGGAGAGCGATCTGACGGCGTTCGCCGAGTTGACGCGCGAGCGCAGCTACCCCAAGGGCAGCGTCATCGTCTTCGAGGACGATCCGGGGGACGCTCTCTACCTCGTGGCCGCCGGACAGGTCAAGGTGGTGATCATCGCGGAGGACGGTCGCGAGGTGATTCTGTCGGTTCTGGGCGAAGGCAGCTTCTTCGGCGAGATGGCCGTCATCGACGACGAGCCCCGGTCGGCGCACGTGATCGCCATGGAAGATTCAGGGCTGCTGGTGCTCCGGCGGGAGGATTTCTATTCCCGGCTTCGGAGCTCGCCCGAGGTGGCCATCTCGCTCCTGCGCGAGATCTCCCGGCGGCTCCGCCGCGCCGACGAGAAGATCGGCAGTCTGGTGCTGCTCGACGTCAACGGACGGGTGGCGCACCTCCTCCTCCGCATGGCCGACGACGAAGGGGGTGACCACATCACCAGGAAGCTCACCCATCACACCATCGCCCAGATGATCGGGTCCAGCCGGGAAACCGTGTCCCGGACGATGCGGAACCTCGTGGAACGGGGGATCATCCAGGTGACGAGGAAGGAAATCACCCTCCGGGACCGTCGCTCGCTCATGCTGGCCGCCCGCCGGACGTGAACGCGGTCACGCGCTTCCTGTGACTCGGAACGCGGCCAGCCGGGTCGGGCAAGGGCAAGTTCCATGATGGGCCCTTCCTCGAACGGCCGGTCCCCGTGTCCTATCGGCTGACGTTCTGGGGCACCCGGGGCTCCATTCCGACTCCGGGCCCGCAGACGATGCGCTACGGCGGGAACACCGCCTGCATCAGCCTCACCAGCACCGACGGCCGCCTCACCATTCTCGACGCCGGCAGCGGTCTTCGGTCGCTGGGCCGCGAGCTCATGAGCGCCCGCGGCCGCACCCTGTCGGCCGACCTCCTCCTGTCGCACACCCACTGGGATCACATCCAGGGCCTGCCGTTCTTCAAGCCCCTGAGCGCGAGCGGCAATCGCTTCTGCGTGTTCGGCGCGGCCCAGGAAGGCGTGCCGCTCCGGGAGATTCTGCGGCGGCAGATGGACCCCATGGTGTTCCCGGTGCCGTTGGAGGCGCTCGCGGCGAGAATCGAGGTGCATGAGATCGTCGCGGGTGACATCGACCTCGAGGATTTCCACGTGCGCGCCTTCCGGCTTCGGCATCCCGGCACCACCCTGGGCTACCGGATCCAACCAAAGGCCGGCGGGCGCGAGATCGCCTATCTCACCGACAACGAGCTGGGATCCGGTGGCACGTATCCGGTCTCGGATGACTGGCGCGCGCGCCTGGTGGACTTTCTGGCCGGGACCGACACCCTGATTCACGACGCGATGTACGCGGAGCGATTCATCCAGACGCGAGCGGGCTGGGGCCACTCGACCCCGCGGCAGGCGGTGGAGCTCGCCGCCGACGCGGCGTGCACACGGCTGATCCTGTTTCATCACGAGCCGGAGCACGACGACGCCACGATCGACCTGCTGCTCGCGGACGCACGTGAGCACGCGCAGCGGGTGGCCCCGAAGCTGATCGTGGAGGCGGCAGTCGAAGGGAGTGGGTTTTCCCTGTGAGAGGAGCGGTCATGGAACGCACGAGGACGTGGGCGGGAGCCGTTGCCGCACTCTCGTTGGCCTTGCCGCTGCACGCCCAGGGCACGCGGCCCGCCATCGCCGTGCTTCCGTTCGAGAACGGCGGATCCTACGGCCAGGACAGGGAGAATTTCGAGGCGCTCCAAGTCGGGCTGCCTCTCATTCTCTCGTCCACGCTCGCCGCGCACCCGGGTGCCCGGATCGTGGAAGCGGGCGCCATGCGGGACGCGATGAGCCGGCAGCAACTCGGCCCGGGGCGGCGGTTCGACGCGGCCTCGGCCATCGCGGTGGCCAAGGGCGCCGGCGCGCGGTACGCCGTGACCGGCAGCTTCGCGGATTTCTACGGCAAGTTCCGCATCAACGCCCGGGTCGTGGACGCCGAATCGGGTCAGATTCTGAAGGTGGTGTCCAACGACGACCCGTCACTGCAGGATCGGGCGCAACTCGGCGCCATCCTGCAGCTCGTGAGCGAGCGGCTCGTGGCGGCCGTAGGTCTGCCGCCGATGCCGGGCGACGCGGCCGCCCGCCTCCGGGCCGTGCCGACGGAGGCGCTGATCGAGCTGAGCCGAGGGTTGATGTTCGAATCGCGGGGCGACCAGGCGAAGGCGGCCGACGCCTTCCGCCGCGCCCTCGGCATCTACCCCGACTATCCGGAGGCCCGGGACGGGCTCGCGAGGGTGCGCGGCGCCTGAGCCAGCCGGCGCAACGCCGCCGCGACGCCCAGGTGCGCTGGTAGCGCCATCGCGACGATCGGTCCGTTGACCTGGTCGAGGCCCGGCAGCGGTTTGAGGAGCAGTCCGAGGAGCGACAGGGCCGCCACGACCAATGCGGTCGTCGTGGCCCATCGCGGTGTGCCGCCGCGCCGCGCCGCGGCCACGATGGCGGGCACCAGCAGCAGCGCCAGGGGATTCAGCTGCAGCAGGTTTTCGTTCCGATAGGCCATCACATGATCGGTGAGGCCCCACAGTCCCGCGAGCACCAGCCCGGCAAGCCCCGCCACCGTCGCCCAGCCGGCCGCCACGACCACGAAGCCCACGCGCGCCGGTGCGCTCCCCGGCGCCTGGCGCGCGAGGAGGAAGGCGCTGCCGCCGATGACCACGCCCAGGGCCAGGTACCACTGCAGCCACCGTGGCGGCTCCCCCGGAGGTGGCGCCTCGGATGACTCGAACAGCGTGCGCTCCGACCGGACGAGTGGCACCCGCCCGCCGCTCGGACCCAGAATCGTGACCCGCCTCGCGTGCTCGCGCAGCTTCAGCGGGAGAAACATCTCTTCCCACGCCGAGATCGGCCGGTCAACTCCCTCGCCGAGCGCGAGGAGAAGCCCGGTGTTGACGAGGGCATCGTTGGCGGTGAGCCGCTGCGTGTGGAAGCGGTAGGTGGTCCCGGTCGGGACCGTGGCGGTCTGCGCACGCAGCGCGCCACCTAGCACCCGGTCAAGCGCGTCGCGCACGCGGGTGGAGCAGTTGTCGCGGTAGTAGTCGTAGTGGTAGAACCGATGCTCGGGCTCCGCGTTCCACCGGAGGAACTCCTGCAACCGCGCCGCGGCGGCCGGTGAGAGCGCCAGCTCCTGCACCCACACGGAGCGATTGTCCCGCTCGTACTGCTGGACGTATTGGGGAGCGGGAAACCCCGCCATCCAGTACCACATCTGCCCGCGCACGAACCGAAGCAGAAAATTCTGCTGATGGAAATCGAAGAGGCCGTAGTTGTACGCCTCGTCGGTACCGCCCACCGGATCGTGAATCCAGATGGCGTTGTGCCCGAATCGCTCCCACACGGCGCGGCCGGGGCCGAACGTCATCAGAGACACGGTGAGCGCGGTAGGTCGCGGCTGCTGAGGGGCGACCTGTCCTACGAGCGGCGCCCGCCAGGCGCCGGCGGCGATTCCGGCGGCGGCCACCAGACCCACGACCCACGAGCGCACGCCGTGCCGGGTGGCCGCATGCCACGGCTTCACAACGTCACATCCCTGCCGTCGTCCGCCGACTTGTACAGCGCGTCGAGAATCCGGTGCAGTGTCAGATTTTCCTGCAGCGGAGCGACCTTGGCCTCGCCGGCGATCGCGGCCTCGAAGTGGGCCCACTCGGCGCGGTACGAGGCGGTGAATACGTTCTCGCGGCTGACCGACCCGGTGGGCGACACGTCCACTGGCATCCCGTGCAGCTCCTTCCACACGGTGAGCGGGTTGATGGCCGCGGTGCCCTTGCTGCCCCGGAGGCCGACCCCGAATCGCTCGCCCTCGCCGAGATGATGCCACGTGACGTCCACGAAGACCGACATGCCGTTCTCGCACACGACGAATGCGCTTCCGCTCTGCTCGACCGCGCGCTCCTTCCTCGCCGCGTCGAGCGACGCGCTGACCCGCGCCGGCGCGGGCATCCCGCCCAGCCACAGGCCGAGGTCGAGGATAGACAGGCCCAGATCGAGCAACGCGCCGCCGCCCGCCTGATCGCGGCGCTGGCGCCAGCCGAGGTGCTGCCGGCTCGGGCGGAAGACGTGCCAGCTCCCGCGGACGCTCTCGATGCGTCCCAGCTCGCCGCTCTGCACGAAACTCCGCACGATCTGCACATCGGGGCGATAGCGATGATTCATCCCGACCATGAGCACGCGTTGGCGCTTCTCGGCCGCGCGCATAATGCGCTGGACGCTCGCTCCCGACATGGCGAGGGGCTTTTCGACGAGAATGTGCAGATCCGCCGAGAGCGCCGCGAGGATGTGGGCTTCGTGCAGATGCGTGGGCGAGCAGATCACCACCGCGTCGAGCCCCGGGCTCCGGAGCAGGTCCTCGATGTCGTCGAGCGCATCCTTGACGCCGAAGCGGTCCGCGAGCGCGCGAGCCTTGGGCAGATCGGTGTCGCAGATCGCCTGCACCTCGATCGACTTGAGCTTCTTGAGCACGGGCAGATGGGCGACCTGGGCGATCGCGCCCCCACCGATGATCCCCACCCTGAGACGCTCGTTCACCGACCGTCCAACCGTCATCCGGATCCTCCCCTAGTAGAGTCGCTCGAGCACGGTACCCGGAAAGTAGGCGCCCAGGATGCGCGCGTGATCCTGCCCGGCGCGGGAACGCCCCACCGCGCCCCACTGACAGAACCCGACCCCGTGGCCGGCCCCCGCCCCCTCGGCGGTCAGACGGGTTACCCGGCCGCCCGACACGGTGGCGGCCAGCGTGAACACGTTGCTCCGCAACAGCTCGCCCGAGACGGGCCGGAGCACCTGTCGGACCCTGGGACCCTCGATCCGCACGTCGCCGCGGCGGAGGCCGATCGTCAACTGCCCGACGCGCCCCGAGGGGGTGCGGTAGCTGACCCGCACGTCGCGGACCTCGCTCACGTCGCCCGCGGCCGCGCCCGCCGTACCGGCCGGAAGTGCCGCCAGCGTGCGCTGCAGCGTGGAGCGGAGTATCTCGCCGGTCCACACTTCGGTCCAGCGGAAGCGTGGCGAGATGGCGCAGTAGGCCATGCCGTTCTCCGCCACGTCGGACACGGAGCGGAGGTAGGGGCGCGTCGCCGCGCGGAACACCTCGGGCCCGTCGGCCGTGCGGCCGCCACAGGTCGAGTAGAAGAACGCATCGATGGGCGCGCCGTCATAGGTCAGGATGCGGCCGCGGGTGCTTTCGACGGCCTCCCGTCCCTCCGGCGTTTCGGAGGCCGCGCCACCGTACACCTGGTCGGCCACGGTGGCGTAGAGGTCGAAGCCCTGCGCCTGCCACCGGCGCAGGTTGCGGAGCGCGAACGTGCGCGAGACGATCGCCTGGGCGCGAAGCGCTTCCTGCTCCGTCACGCTCCGCCGGCCCATCTCCGCCGACACGACGCCGACGAGATACGACTCCATCGGCACGCGGTCGATGACTGTGACCCCGCCCGGACCCCTGAGCGCCGTGATCGTTCCGCGGTAGGGGCGGCCGTTCACCAGCACGAGGGCGTCGGCAGTCGGCGAGGCGATCTCGAGAACCTCCGAGGGCACGGTGGCCGGCCCGCTCGGGGCGAGCGCTACCAGCCCGGACCCGCCCACGGCCACCCGCCACACTTCGCCCGCGGGGATCTGGGCCAGCACCGCACCCGACGGATCGCTGATACGTAGCCCCGCGGGACCGGACAGGCTGACACTGGAGGCCCCGACCGCGAGCCCGAGGCGGATGGTCGGCTCGGCGGCCGCTTCGGGCTCGGGAACCGGCGCGGAAGGCGGCGGAGAGACCGGCGGAGGACCCGGCCGGGGCGCCGGCGTGGGACCAGGCCTAGGAACCGGCGTCGGGGCCGGGGGCGGGGCGGTCGGCGAACAACTGGCCACCGCCACCGCGACCGCCGCGGCGAGCGTCAGCGCCACCCCACCCCAGCGAGCCAGGAGACGACCCGGCCCGCGGAGCTCACCCGCGATAATTGCCAAATTTGAGCTCGAGACCGAAATCCTGGCCCTTGAGGAAGGCGATAATCGACTGCAGCTCGTCGCGCGACGGGCTCGCGACGCGGATCTCGTCGCCCTGGATCGTCGCCTGGGCCTTCTTGAAGCCGCCGTCCTTGACGCCCTTGATGATCTTCTTCGCGATGTCCTGCGGAATCCCCTGCGTCAGCTTGGCCACCCGCCGCACCGACTGCCCGGTGGCCGGCACCAGCTCGCCGAAATCGATGTTCTTGACCGGCACGCCGCGCTTGATCATGCGCGTCTGCAGGACGTCCACCAGGGCGTCCATCCGGAACTCGTCATCCGCGGCCAGCCGGATTTCGGCCGTGGGGCGATCGAACTCGATGGTGCAGTGCGTTCCCTTGAAATCGTAGCGCTGCGCGATCTCCTTCAGCGCCTGATTGACGGCGTTGTCGACCTCCTGCAGGTCGGCTCCGGTGGACACGTCGAAGGAGGGATTGCTGGCCATGGGGCGGCGGGGTGATGGTGGACCACGGGACGTTGGCGGCGGATGCGGGAAGGATTACCCCGGGTGTCTCGCTTGACAACCCTTCACCCGGCCGCTAGTCTCAGCAGCACGGCGGTCCATTTAAGGCCACTTGCTCCCGCCGGCGCCGCCGTCGCAGTGACGGCGGACGAATCAACGAGCTAAAGCGCCGGATGAATGCCCTCCGAGCGCCACAGTCGGGGGGCGTCGTGCATCCGCCTCCTCCACCCGGATCGGGACACCATGTCCAGTCGCCCAGCGCGTTCGGCCATCATGTGTTGTCGAATGATGCCCTGCCTCCCCCGCGACGGGTGGACGGCGTCATCGGCGCATGCGCGAGGAAGCGGCGGACCCTGATCTCCCGTAACCCGGCACCCGAGGCCCGGACCACTCCACGGAGGGTCCGGGCTTTTTCGTTTCCCGCATCTCGAACCTCGATTGGAGGAGCGCAGTCATGTCCTATTGGCCCGACACCCTGGCGATTCACGCGGGGCAGACACCCGACCCCGCGACCAACTCGCGCGCCGTGCCCATCTACGCGACGACGAGCTACGTCTTCAACGATACGCAGCACGCGGCCGACCTGTTCGGGCTCCGCGTCTTTGGCAACATCTACACCCGCATCATGAATCCCACGAGCGATGTGTTCGAGAAGCGCATCGCCGAGCTCGAGGGAGGCATCGCGGCGCTGGCCGTGGCCAGCGGCCAGGCGGCGGAGGTGCTCACCGTGCTGAACCTGGCCCGCGCGGGCGACGATCTCGTCTCCTCGCAGACGCTCTACGGGGGTACCTACAACCTCTTCGCGTATTCGCTGCCCAAGTGGGGGATCACAACGAAGTTCGTCGATATCCACAATCTGGATCAGGTCCGCGCCGCGATCGACGCGGGCACCCGCCTCCTCTACGTGGAGACGATCGGCAACCCGCGGCTCGACGTGCCGAACTTCGAAGCGCTGGCGGAGATCGCCCACGCGGCGGGGATTCCACTCGTGGTGGACAACACGTTCGGCGCCGCCACGCTGTGCCGTCCGATCGAACACGGCGCCGACATCGTGGTCCACTCCGCCACCAAATGGATCGGCGGACACGGCACCGCCATTGGAGGCGTCGTGGTGGATGCCGGCAAGTTCGACTGGACCAGCGACCAGTCCCGGGCCCGCTTCCCGGAATTCACCGCGCCAGACCCCAGCTATCACGGCCTGGTCTACACGGACGCCTTCGGACCCGCGGCGTTCATCATCAAGCTGCGCGTGCAGCTCCTTCGCGACCTCGGCCCCGCCCTGTCGCCGTTCAATTCCTTCCTGTTCCTGCAGGGACTCGAGACGCTCCCGCTCCGGATCCAGCGGCACTCGGAGAACGCGCTCGCGGTCGCCCGCTGGCTGGAGAAGGACGGACGGGTCGACTGGGTGTCCTATCCCGGCCTGGAATCGCATCCCGAGCACCGAAACGCCGCGCAGTATCTCACCGGTGGGTTCGGCGGGGTGCTGACGTTCGGCGTCAAGGGCGGCCACGCGGCGGCGAAAGCCCTCATCGACCGGACCAAGCTGTTCTCGCTGCTGGCCAACGTGGGCGACGCGAAGTCGCTGATCATCCATCCCGCGTCCACCACCCACGAACAGCTCACCCCGGAGCAGCAGCTCGCCACGGGAACGACGCCGGAATTGGTCCGCCTATCGGTCGGCCTCGAGGATGTCCGCGATCTCATCGCCGATCTGGACCAGGCCCTGGGCGAGACGGCCGGGCGGTCGGCGGCCGAACGGCCCGCGACCGCCGGAGCGGCGCGGTGAAGCGACCCCTCGGCACCCGCGGTTCGGCGGTACGTCGCCGGTGCCGGCCGCGGCCCACTCACTCGCATCTCGGAGGCGCGCCCGGCGGCGCGGCCCGCGATCGGAGGCGATATGTCGGTGATCGATGAGCTGATCCAGGCCAATCAGGCGTACGCGAAGGGCTTCGACCGGGGCGACCTGCCGATGCCACCCGCGCGCCAGGTGGCGATTCTCACGTGCATGGACGCGCGGATCCTGCCCTCCCGAGTGCTCGGCCTCGAAGAGGGCGATGCGCACGTCATCCGGAACGCCGGCGGCCGGGCGCGCGATGCGCTCCGCTCGCTCATCATCTCGCAGCGTCTGCTCGGCACCCGGGAGGTCGCCGTGATCCACCATACCGACTGCGGGATGCTGACCTTCAGCAACCGGGATCTCCGCGAGCGGATCCAGAGCGACCTCGGTCAGGATACCGGCGAGTTCGACTTTCTGCCGTTTCAGGATCTGGACGCGAGCGTGCGTGAGGACGTGGAGTTCCTGACCGCCACACAATTGCTCGACCCGGCCACGGTCATCCGCGGGTTCATCTACGACGTCCATGACGGACGGCTTCGGGAGGTGCCCATCGAGACGCCGGCTCCCACGCCGTGACGGCGCTGGTCACGGGAGACGCGCCGGCGCGCGAGCTCCCGTTGGACCCGCTGGTGACCGTCGCCGGGGAAACCCTGCAGGGCCTGCGCCTCCGGTACCGGGTGACCGGCGACGTGGACGCGGCGCGCGACAACGGCTGGATCCTGGTGTTTCACGCGCTCACGGGCAGCGCGGACGTGGAACAGTGGTGGGGACCCTTGGTGGGCCCGGGGAAGGCGCTGGACACGACCCGACATGCGGTGGTATCGGCCAACCTGCTCGGCAGTTGTTACGGCTCGACCGGTCCGCGGGAATGGGCCCGCGAGCACGACGAGCCGTTTCCCGAGCTTGCGCCGGGTGACCTGGCCGCGGCGCACGCGCCGTTGCTCGACCATCTGGGCGTGGCGCGGCTGGCCCTTGCGACGGGGGGCTCGCTCGGCGGGATGGTGGCCCTGGAGTGGGGCCGTCGGTCCACCGTCCCCGTGGACCGGCTGGTGGTGTTCGCGGCGCCGGCCGCGACCTCGGCCCAGGCCATCGCCTGGAACGTCGTGCAGCGCATGGCCATCGAGGCGGACCCTGCGTGGCGCGGCGGGAGATATCCGGAAGGCGACGGGCCCACGGGGGGACTCGCGGCCGCGCGTGCGCTCGCCATGATCACCTACCGGACCGCCCGCGAGTTCGAGGCCCGGTTCGGCCGTGCCTCGTCTCGCACCGAGGGGCAGTTCGACGTCGAGCACTACCTGCGGCGTCAGGGCGAGAAGCTGGTGGCCCGCTTCGACGCGGCCAGCTACGTGGCCCTGATGCGCGCGATGGACCTGCACGACGTCGGCGATCTCGCCGAGGCGGCGCGCCGGACGTCGGCGCGGGTCGACCTCGTGATCGGCGTGGGTGTGGACACGGACCTGCTCTATGCGGCCGGCGAGGTTCGCGCGTGGGCCGACGCCTACCAGGCGGCCGGGGTGAACGCGCGATATCGGGAAATTGCATCGGCGGCCGGGCACGATGCGTTTTTGATCGAGTGGGACCAGGTGGAAGCGATACTCGGCGAGCGCTAGCGGTGGGCTGGGCCGGAGGCGGGAGCCCGACTCAGGCGAGAAAGCTCTCGAGCGCGCGGGCGCGGCTCACGTGGCGGAGCCGGCTCAGGGCCTTCTCCTTAATCTGGCGGACCCGCTCGCGGGTGATGCCGAGCAGGCTCCCGATCTCCTCCAGCGTCATCGGCTCGGGACCGTCGAGGCCGAAGTAGAGCCGCAGGATTTTCGCCTCGCGCTCCTTCAGCGTGGACAGGACCTCCTCGATC
>JBBQDU010000003.1:0-43492 GCA_038320055.1 Gemmatimonadales bacterium
GATGTACAGCATCCCGGAGCGGATGGTGCGGCTGTCCATGCCGACGCCGGTCGGTGCGGGGCCGTCCGCCGGCGCCGCGACGAGCAGGTCGCCGCGCCGGAGCTCGTCCAACAGGTCGCGCCACGCGAGGGGCATGTCGTCAGCTCCGATTGGTCGGTTCCTCGTTCACTCGGCCTGCACCAGCACCGGCGAGCCGGGCCGCGCCGACTCGCCGCCCGCCGGGCTTGTCCGCACCACCTGCCCGGTGCCCCGCAGATCGACCCGGAACCCGCGCCGATGCAGCGCCAGAGCCGCCTCGCGCACCGAGCGGCCCAGCACGTCGGGCACCGGCCTCGGCGCCGTAGTGGGCGCCGGAGCCCGGTCCGGCAGGGAAACCACGATCGGCGGGATCCCTGCCGGCGCCGCTTCGCGCGCGACGTCGGCGGCCGGGGCCGCCGCCTGCGGTGCCGCGAGGCGGCCGCGGTCGATCGCGACGCGACGCGAGGCCAGCGCCTGCTGAAGCATCGTCCGCGTCACCGGTGCCGCCGTCAGACCACCGTAGTACTTGCCCCGCGGGTTGTCGAGCTTGACGATCACCACGAGCTGCGGATGATCCGCCGGAAAGATGGCCGCGAAGGATGCGGTGTATTGCCCGGGTACGTAGCGTCCGTCGACGAACCGCACCGCGGTGCCGGTCTTCCCGAGCACCGCGTAATTGGTGAGCTGGGCCAGCTCTCCCGTTCCGCCCGCGCCCACCGCGTCCCGCAGAAACTCGCGGAGCCGGGCCGCGACGGCCGAGGTGACGACCCTGCGCACCGGTTCCGGGCGGTGGCGGTACAGCAGATTGCCCGCCGGTCCCCGGACTTCGCGGATCAGCGTCGGCGCCAGGAGGACGCCGTCGTTGGCGATCGCGCCATACGCCACGGCCAGCTGCACCGGCGTCACCGCGAACTCGTAGCCCATCGCCAGGCTCGCCCGGGTGTACATCGGCTGCCACCGGTGCGGCAATGCCAGGAGGCCGCGGGATTCGCCCGGGAACTCCGCGCTCGTCGGCGTGCCAAAGCCGAAATCGCGCAGCATTTCGAACTGTTCCTCGGGACGGAGTCGGGCGGAGAATTTGGCCATCGCGATGTTGCTCGACACCTGCACGGCGCGGGCCAGCGTCAGCATGCCGCGCACGGCGTGCGCATCGGTGATGCGCCGGGTCCGGCCGGTGGTCGTCGTGGGCATGTCCCAGACGCCGTTCTCGCCCGACACCGCATCGGACGGGGTGACTCGATCGCGCATCAGCAGGCCGGCCGCGGTGAACAGCTTGGCGGTCGAGCCGGGCTCGAAGGGATCGGTGAAGGTCGAGGCGCTCGGCACGCCGCCACCCGCCGCCTGGCGCGAGGCGAGGGCCAGCAGCTCACCCGTATTCGGATCCAGGAAGACGACGTCCCCGCCCTCGGCTCCCATCTGGGCAATTGCGTCGTCCAACCCGCGCTCCGCGATCTCCTGCAGCTCCACGTCGAGCGTCAGGGTGACGTCGTTGCCCGGCACGGGGTCGCGCGTCCGCCGGCCAGGCGAGTCGTAGCGACGGCCCGCCCGATCCTTGAGCAGCACCGCCTCGCCGGGGCGGCCGGTGAGGAGCGAGTCCACCGCCGCCTCGAGCCCCGCCGCGCCCACCGCGGTATCCGCCGACAGGCCGCCGATGATCGGCCGCGCCAGATCGCGCGACGGGTAGAACCGCTGGAGCTCGCCGGTGAGGTGAATGCCCCGCACCTCACGCAAGGCCTGCACCTGGGTCGCATTGAAGGGGCCGTGCAGGTAGATCCATCGCTTGCGCCCCAGCTCGCGGCTCAGCGCGGGTCCGGAGACACCGAGGTTCCGCACCACCAAGCTGATCGCCGAGCGGGCGTCCTCGAGCTCGTTGGGCGCGATCCCGACCCGGTAAGACTCCTGCGTGATGGCGAGCGGGATCCCGTTGCGATCATAGAGCGACCCACGCCGCGCGGGCAGCACCACCTGCTCCGTCCGCAGCCGCGTCGCCTCGTGCTCCCACCGCTCGGCCTCGACGATCTGCAGCTGGGCGGCGCGCGTCAGGATCGCGAGGATGCCCAGCGCGAAACCAAACTGGATCGCGGCGATCCGCGCGGCGGGCTTGGCCATCAGCGAGGGACCAAGGCGGCGGGCGGTACGACGAACAGCACGAACTCCGAGTCCGCCGGCTCGTGCAGGCCCAGTGCACGCTGCACGATGGGAACCAGCACCTGCCGGCTGGACGCCATCCGGACACGCCGCTCCAGGTCGGCGCGACGTGCCTCCAGGGCCGCGCGCTCGTCGCGGAGGTCGTGGAGCCGCCGGGCCGTCCGGAAGCCTGCGGTCTGTCGCGTGGTGATCGCGACCAGCACGCCGAGAAACACGAGCAGCCAGAGCATCAGCCAGTGCCGTCCCTTAAGACGCATCATCCGCCTGGAAGATCCGGAGGTGCGCGCTGCGCGCACGGGGGTTGGCCGCGATCTCGTCGGGCCCGGGCGACTGCGGCTTCCGCGGCACGAGCCGCCCGAGCGGACGGCCGCGACAGGTGCAGACGGGCTGCCGCGGCGGACAGATGCAGGCGCTGGCCCATTCCCGGAACGCCTGCTTCACCACCCGGTCCTCGCCCGAGTGGTAGGCGATGGCGGCCAGGCGACCGCCGGCCGCCAGCGCGTCCCGGTACGCCGGGAGCGCGGTCTCGAGACCGGCGAGTTCGTCGTTGACCGCGATCCGCACCGCCTGGAAGAGGCGGGCAAACTCCGACGGACCCGCGCGGGGTCCCAGCGTGGCTCGAACGGCGTTGACCAGATCGTCGCTGATGGCGAACGGCTGGCGGCCGCGTCGCCGGACGATCTCGCGGGCGAGCCGGCGCGCCTGGCGCTCGTCGCCATAGTCGCGGAACACCCGTGCCAGCTCCGTTTCCTCGGCGTCATTGAGGAATGCCGCGGCCGTGAATCGGTTCGAACCCATCCGCATGTCCAGCGGAGTGTTGGGACGGAAAGTAAAGCCGCGATCCGTCTCGTCCAGTTGCCGAGAGGACACACCGAGATCGAGGAGGACGAAATCGGGATGGAAAGCGGCCACCGCGTCGAGCGCCGCGGGGGCGCTGTACGGAGCCTCGAGGTAGCGAATGCCCTCGTCGCCCAGCCGGCGACGACTGATCGCGATGGCGGCGGGGTCGCGATCAATGCCGAGCACCTCGGCGCCGGCCTGCCGGAGCGCCTCCGCGTGGCCGCCGTCTCCCAGAGTCGCGTCCACGGCCCGGCGCGCTCCAGCCGCCGCCGCGAGGACCGGGGCGAGGAGAACCGGAACGTGCACGGGGCTCGAGGTGTCGGCCATGTCCGGCAGCGAGGGAGGGAAAACGAAACACCCCGTCCGCAAGGACGGGGTGGCACGTTCAGCAGCGGGAGCGGGGCTGACGGGGCTCGAACCCGCGACCTCCGCAGTGACAGTGCGGCACTCTAACCAAGCTGAGCTACAGCCCCTTCGAACGGCGGGGGTGAATATAGGCAACGGGGTGCCCCCGTGGAACCCCCTATTTGCAGTATGCCTTGAGCATCGAGGCGACCCGCGGCTTGTATTGCTTGATGATGCCGAGGTTCTTGTCCACCGCCTCCTGATTGACCGACCTTCCGGCCGTCAGCGCCGTCTCGGCCTCTCCCAGCAGAGTCTCTTCCTGCTTGGCCAGGTCACACGACTTCGTCTTCTCGGCCTGGGGATCGATCTGCGGCACTTGGAAGAGGGTCGCGAGGCCGAGCAGGTAGTTCGACGCCGGCCCCACTTTTCCGGCCGGATTGGCCGCCGCCACCGCCATCCGTAGCAACTCGGCGGCGCCCTGCAGGTCCTGCGGCTCCTGGAGCAGCGGCGCGGCGCCGGTGTAGAGCAAGGCGGCCGCGTTCTCCTTTGCCTGCGGATCCCCGTACTTCACGGCGAAGTCGAGGAACGGCACGGCCTCCTTCGGTCGCTTGGCGTCCACCAGCGCCTTCGCGGCGCTCAGCGCCGGCACGACGTCGGTGGTGTCCTTGGCCATGATCCGGTTGGTCACCGCCACGACGCTGTCGGCCTGCCCGGTGAGCGTGTAGCCCTTGTTGAGGTACCCGAGCAGCGTCGGGTTGTCCGGATACTTCCGGACGCCGATCTGGGACCACTTGAGCAGCCGGGCCGTATCGGGCGTTTCGCCCTCCGCCGCGGCCGCCGAGATCTTGGTGAAGAAGAGCGTATCCGCCTTGGTGCTGTCAGTGGCGTACAGCGTCTCGAGCGCATCCACGGCGCACTTGAAGTCGCTCAGGAACAGACACGCGTTGCTCTTCAGATCGTAGAGATCGGCGTTGTACGGATCGAGCTTGAGCCCTTCGTCGGCGACCTGCAGCGCGGTCTCGGGGTGGCCCGACTGCAGGAAGTATTTGAACAACTCCTCGCGCAGCCGCTGATTGGTGGGCGCGACCCGCAGCATCTGCTTGAAGGCCACCAGCGTCTTGGCGGTGTCCTTGGCCTGCTGATACTCGGTGGCGAGCGCCGTCCAGACCGGCAGGCTGAGCGGATCGCCTTTGGTGGACGCCTGCAGATGCTTCACGACCTGATCGCGGGAAGCCTTCTTGTCCTGGGCCAGGAGCGCGAGGCAGTACTCCGCGAGGCCGTGGTTTGGGACCGACTTGATCGCCTTGCCGGCGGCCTCGGCGGCCTTGTCCGGCTTGGCCGTGCGCTGGTCGATGCAGCTCTTGGCCTCCGCCAGCGACTTGACCGCCGGCTCGAGTGCCTGCGCCAGCCGCTTGCCGAATGCCGCGGGGGTCTCGTTGGCGTTCTGGGTCAGCGTGATCACGTTCCCGGCGTCATCGCTGACGCCGATCAGGCGCGCCGTCACGGCGTAGCGCCCACCCTCGGCTTTGTTCAACGTGGAATTGACCAGGAACCGGGCCTGGATGTTCTTGGCAAGCGTGACGGCGAGCGCGGGACTGAGAATGGCGTCCACCGGGTACCCGTACTGCTTCAGGGCGTCATTCATCTGGACCTGCTCGACGACCTGGTAATCGCGGCCGACCACGCCCTTCATCCCATCGCGGAGCGCGCTGCCGATGCTCACCGCCGGGGCGGAATCGGCCGTCGCGAAGGCGAACGGGTTGGCGACCATGAAGCGCGGCGCATTCGTCACGGTGGACGACGAGGTCCGTGCGCCTCGCGGAATCCCCTGCGCGGCGAGCGGCGAGAGGAGCGAAGCCCCGGCGACGGCGAGAGTCACAAGACGGAGCAGGAACATTCCAGTGCCTCCACATAGGATTGGCCCCGAGAGGCCAGCGACGACCGCGCGGATGACGCGGAAGCAAATGGGCGAAGAGGGATTCGAACCCCCGACATCCTGCGTGTAAGGCAGGCGCTCTGAACCAACTGAGCTATTCGCCCCGACATCGCACGGCCCCTGCGCCCACGGTCGGTATGGAATTAGCTACGAACGCAGGGACCGTGCCGTGACAGAGAACACCCCCCTACAGCGCAATCCCGATCGGGAAGAGCACGCAGTACCCCACGACGAGCAACACGGCCGCGGCACTCGCGTGTCCCGCAGCGAGCGTCAGATAGCCCGCGACGAGCACGAGAACGGCGGCGGCGAGAATGAACAGGTTGCGGCGTGCGAGCAGGAAACGGCGCTCAACGCGGGCGCCGCGCGCCGGGGGAGCCGAGTGGGGCGAACTGGGCATAAGCCAGGATGCTACCCCTGTTTGCGGGTCGGGTCAAGTTCAGGCCCCTCCTCGGGTTCAGCCTCCACATCCCATCCCGTATCAAGGGCGGCTCGGCGGCTCCGGTCCGCGCGGCGGCGGCGGCGCACCAGCCACAGGACGGCCAGGGCGGCCACGGCCCAGCCGCCCCCCGCGACGAGCCAATTCCCCAGCGTGTACCTCCGTTTGAGCGCCCGCTGCCATTCCTGCTCGAACCGGCCGATGGGCAGTCCCGTCGTGGCCAACACGGCCCGCTCGAAGTCCTCCCCTGCCTGGAGCCGATCCAGTAGTGGGCCGAGCGTACCTGTCGGGTTCCGTCGGGCCAGCTCGGTGACGGCCGACGTCGCGAGGGCGTATGCGGCCTCGGCACTGGACGCCGATCCACGCAGTGCCCCGTCCAGCGCCGTGAGCGATGGGACCGCCCCTCGGACCACGGCGAGATTGAGTTCGAGTCCGCCCAGCCGCTCCCACTCGCCTGCCGCCCAGGCCGCGTAGCCCTCATCGAACCAGAGCGGGATGCGTCCTTCGACTGCCTCGTGGAGGGCGAGATGCGCCAGTTCATGCCGAAGGGTGCGGACCAGATCACCCTGATCGGCACGGAGCACGATGGTGCGGGCGCCCGGCACGGCGATGGCCGCTCCCCAGGACGGAGCGCGGCCCGCCGTCAACGAATCGAGGACACGGCCATCGGGCACGACGATGAGGCGGAGAGGACCAGGATCTCGGACACCGAGGCCGGGCCAGTCGGCGGGCCGGTCGGCGACCGTGGCGAGTTCGATGGCGAGGGTTTGTTGGGGCGGCCACGCGACCGCGGTGACCCTGCCGACCTGAACGGTCGTCGGGGCCCCTTGCAGCAGCAGGCCGAGTACGAGGCCTAGGAGAGCAGGTTGCGCGGGACCTCACCCCCGGCGGCGGCCACGTCGAGCATCTCTCTGCAGCGCTTGGCCCACGGACTGAACTTGTTCGCCTTGTGGCCGTCTCCCCAGGCCTGTACGGCCTCGTCGCGTTGACCCGCAAGCCACAGGGCACGACCGAGCTCGAAGTGGGCCTCGATCAGATTGGGACCCAGTTTCAAGGTTTTCCGGAGAAAGCTCTGGGCGTCCTCGTACATCTCGCGCTCCAGGTAGACCAGCCCCAGATAGTAGTGCGCATAAAGCGTGGCTTTGCGGTCGCTGTCCAGACGAATGGCTTTGGAGAGGTGCTCGATCGCCTCGCCGAAGATGCGCTTCTTCAGACAGATATAGCCGACGTTGATGCGTGCCAGCGCGTTGGCCGGCTCCTTCATCAGGACGCGCGAGAAGGTGCCAAGCGCATCGTCGTAGTCCTCGTGAAGCATCTGCGCCCACCCCAGCAGCGACAGGGCCTCGACCGCTCCAGGGGAGAGCGCGAGGGCCTTCTCGAGCGACTGGATCGCCCCGGTGTAGTCACCGAGGGAAATGAGGCTCCACCCCTTCTCGATGAAGGTGGACGCGCCGAGATGATCCGCGTGCACCGCGGGTCGAGCACCGGAAAACTGGGGTGCCACAGCCGCCGACGCCGCCGCACCCTGCTTGTAGCGGTCGACCAGGCGCCGGATGTCTTCCTTCATCTGCCCCAAGTCGGTGAGTGTCGTATCCACGCGCTTGAACAGGGCGATGATGTCCTGCTTGAGCGCCTCGCGGTCGGCCGCCGCGGTGGCGGTGCCGAGCCGGGCCTCGATGTCCTGGAACTGGCGCCGGAGGGCCTCGAGCGGCTGATCGCTCACGGCGCGCCTCCTTGGGCCGACAACGCCAGTCGCTCGGTCGAGGACAGGAGCTTCCTGGCGTTGAGGATGATGATCGTCCGGCCGGGGCGGACCACAATCCCGGCGATGTAGGCCGCCGCGAGCCCGCTGACCACCGGCCCGGGCGCGGTGATGGTGGTGCTGTCCACGCGCATGACCTCGCGGACCTCGTCGACCAGGAGGCCGATGCGCTGCTCGCCCAGGTCCACCACCATGAGTCGGGTCTCCTCCCGGATCGGTGCCTCGAGCTCGAACCGCTTGCGCAGATCGACCACCGGCAGGGCCGTGCCCTCATAGGGCACGACGCCTTCCAGGTAGGCGGGAGCGTTGGGCAGCGGCGCCGGCGTCACGTGCCGCAGGATTCGCTCGACCTGCAGAATGTCGAACGCGAACTCCTGGGTGCCGACCCGGAAGCTGACCACCTGGATGTCGTCCCCGGAGGCGGTCATGCGGCGGGCGCCTCCGCGAACCGCGCGCCGAGGGCGTCGAGGTCGAGCAACGGCACGAGCCCGCTCTCGGTGCGCGCCACCGCGGCGGCCCATGGCAGCGCGGAGCCGCCGGGCACGGCTCGGCCGGCCTCGACGAGGACCGACTCGGCGTCTTCCACTTCGAGGCAGATCCGCCGCCCGCCAAGTTGTACGAGCACGCCGAGATGGCTCGCGACCGCCGGGAAGCACGTGCCGTCGAGCAGCGCGCCGAGGTGGATCAGCGGCAGGATCCGGCCGCGGATTACCACGACGCCGCGGACCGAGGCCTCGAGCGACGGCACCGGAAACACCGCGTCGAACGCCAGGACCTCGATGACCTGGTCGAGCGGCAGGCCGACGAGTCGGCTGTCCGCGCGTACCAGCAGATGGCCCGCCGAGGTCGTCATTGTGCCGCCATTCTGGCCAGCTCCTCGGCGACCCGCGTCGCAATGTCGCCGACGGGCAGCACGTGCGTCGCACCTCCCGCCTGCACGGCTGCGTTGGGCATGCCGAAGATCGTGGCGGTCTCTCGATCCTGTGCGATGCCGACCCCGCCGGCATCGCGCATCTGGCGGAGGCCCTCCGCGCCGTCGCGGCCCAACCCGGTCAGCACGACCCCGACCGCGCGGGGCCCGAACGTACGGGCGACGCTCCGAAAGAGCGGGTCGGCCGCCGGACGCACGCCCCACACCGCGGGCTCCTGGTCCAGCGCCAGGCGGACGTCCTCGCCGGCGGTCACGACGCGCATATGGTAATCCCCCGGCGCCACGTACGCGGTGTCCGCCAAGAGCGGCGCGCCGTGTTCCGCCTCGACCACGTTGAGCCGACTCTGAGCGGCCAGCCGTTCGGCCAGACTGCGGGTGAATTTGGGAGGCATGTGCTGCACGATGAGCACCGCCGCTTGCTGTCCGATCGGGAGCGCGGGCACGACCTCCGCCAAGGCGCGCGGCCCCCCGGTGGACGCCGCGATCGCCGCGCACTGGCGGGCCCGCCCCGGGAGCGCGAACATCGCCGGCATGTGCGCGCCGCGCGCCGGCCGCGCCAGCACCGGCATCCGGAGGATCGCGGCGCTCTCCACGGTGCGGAGCGTACCCAGCAACCGCTCGGCGAATCCGGCGATGGCCGCCGGGCTCCGCGCCTCTTCCTTGGCGACGAGATCCACGGCGCCCAGCTCGAGCGCCCGGATGGCCGCGGCGGTGCCTGGCCCGGCATACGAACTGACGACCACGATCGGGCGCGGCGATTCCGACATGATGTATCCGATCGCCCCGAGCCCGTCGAGCTCCGGCATCTCCAGATCCATGAGGACGAGATCGGGCGACTGCTCGTGGACCCGCCGTACCGCGTCCATTCCGTTGCGGGCCGTGCCGACCACCCGAAACTCGGGACTCTCCCCGACGATGTCGGTGAGGAGCCGGCGGAAGAACGGGCTGTCGTCGACGACGAGCACCGTCCGGCGCTCAGAGAGTCCGGACACCGTGCGCCACCGTGCTCACCTCCACCCGACCGTCGGCCACCCACAGCCTGACCGTTCGGCCGTAGTCGCCACCCGTGGCCTCGCCCTTGAGCGCGAGGCCGTGAGCGTACAACGCCTGCCGGCACGCGACGATGTTCCGCTCGCCCATCTGGATCGTGCCGCCCGAGGCCAGCCCGCCGAACATGCTCGCCCCGCCGGCCAGCCGGCCCGTGATGCGCCGAGCGGCGGCGCCGTGCTGCGCCATGAGATCCAGCAGCATGGGCACAGCCGTCTGCGGGAACTTGGCGGGGCTGGCATCCTTCCGGGCCAGCGCGGGCGACGGCAGCAACACGTGCGCCAGGCCGCCAACGCGTGCCTGGGGGTCGTACAACAGGATCGCGACGCAGCTGCCCAGGCCGACCGTGGTCAGGATGTCGTCACCGGTCCCGGCGCGCAGATCGGCGACCCTGACGAGAATCTCGGTCCCGCTCATAGCGGCCGCCGGTAGAGGCGCTCACGCGGGTCGACGAGACTGAGGCGGTCGCGTGCGGCGCCCGACAGGGTCTCCACCTTTCCGAGTACCAGGTAGCCCCCGGGCACGAGCGCCTCGGCAAAGGCCTGAAACAGCTGCTCCTGCATGGGACGGTCGAAGTAGATCACGACATTGCGACAGAGGATGAGGTCGTAGCCGGTTCGGATCGGCGGCTCGCAGGTGAGGTCGAGCGCCCGCACCTGGACCCGTCGGCGAACGTGCTCCACCACGCGCCGATCGGTTCCACACGCCTCGAAGTAGGGCCGAGCCAGCTCATCGGGCATCTCGGTCAGCGCTTCCGCGGGGTAGCGGGCCGCGCACGCCCGGTCGAGGCTCGTCCGGTCGATGTCGGTGGCGTCAATCGTGAGGCGGCCCAGCTCGACGCCCCTGCCGCCGCCGTCGAGATGGGCCGCCGCCAGGATCGCGAGCGTGTACGGTTCCTCGCCGGAGGCACACCCGGCGCTCCAGACACGGACCTCGGGCCGCCCGGCGTCGAGCAGCGCGGGCAGCACCTGCCGCCGAAGGAGATTCCAGGTCTCCGCGTTCCGATAGAACCGCGTGACGTTGATGGTCAGCGCGTCCCGAAGGCGGTCGTATTCCCCCGGCAGGCGGTCGAGCAACGCGCGGTAGTCGTCGTAGGTATGGACCCCGCACGCACGCATGCGGACGGCGATCCGCCGCCGGATACACTTGTCCTTGTACACCGCGAGGGCGAAGCCGCTGGTGTGCGTGATCTGCCGCGCCAGAGCCGCGAAGCCCATGTCGTCGCCGGTCACGGGACCATGTCCAGCATCTCCAGGTTCGCGCGCGCGAGGGCGTGGCCGGGGTTCAGCGTGGTCGCCCGGCTCCACCGCTCGCGCGCCATCGCCTTGTCCCGGCGCTTGTAGGCGATGTTGCCGAGCTTGAAGTACAGGTCGTCGCCCAGATCCGGCGCCAGCTTCGCGGCGCGCTCGTACGCCTCGCGGGCCTCGTCGTAGCGGCCGTTCCGGTAGAGGATGTCGGCCAGGTTCTTCGAGATCTGCGGCAGCGACGGATCCTCCGACAGCGCCGCGCGGAGGGCCGCTTCCGCCCCGGCCACGTCGCCGGTGAGCTCGAGCAGGACGGCGAGATTGTTCTGCAGCGCCGCGCTCGCGGGATACTCCGCGATCCCGCCCCGGGCCGCCCGGAGCGCCCCGGGCGTGTCGTCGTGGCCGGCGCTCGCGAGCGTCGCCGCCCAGTACCACAGCGCCGGCGCGGCCGTGCCACCGTGGAGCTGGCGCGTCTGCAGCAGACGCACCAGCGCGACCGGGAAGTCGCCGCGCTTGAGCGCCAGTACGCTCCAGCCGAGCATGATGCGGGCATCGGCGGGGGCGCGCGAGGCGGCGGCCCCGAGCGCCGCTTCCGCCTCGTCGAGCCGATTGAGGCGCTCGAGCGCGTAGCCCCGGTTGTGCAGCGCCGCGGCGCCGCCGGTGCCGGCCGTCGCCGCTCGCTCGAACGCCTCGGCGGCCTCCTCCCACCGCGACTGGCGCACCGCGATGAGACCGAGGTAGAACGGGGCGCTCGGATCGGCCGGCCGCAGCTCGGCCACCCGGCGAAATTCGCGGAGCGCTTCGTCGAGCATCGCCGCCTTGTAGAAGGCGACCCCCAGATTCCGATGCTCCTCCACCCGTCCCTCGGGGACTTTCGGCGCGGCCGGCGCCGAGGTCCCGACCCGGTGCGCGAAGCCGGCGGTAATCAGCCCGAACAGCGCCTTCCCGACCTCGAAGTCGACCAGACCCGAAGTGTCGATAAGCGCCTGCACGTCCCGGGAGCCGTCGAGCAGCGGGTACAGGCGCTGTTGCTCCGCCGAGAGGTCGCTCGTGGACTGCGCGATGCGGGCGGGGTCGATGGCGAAAATAAGGTCGAACGAGGGAATCTTCTTTTCAATGAGACTCCACTCGTCCACCCGCCGGGCGCCCTCGAGCAGCAGGAACTCGGGATTGATACGGACGAGAAAATCCTGTTGCTCGGGCTGGAGACCGGCCTCGAAGTTGAACGTTCCGGAGGTCCACGTAAACAGAAAGTAGACGGCCTCTTCGATCTGGAGGCGCATATAGCTCTCGAGCTCGTCGCGCCGGAGCGCGCCCTCGTCGACGAGAATCTCGCCGAGCTTCCGCCCGCGGTTCCCGTCCTGACGCGCGATCGCCTGCTGGAGGACTTCCTGCGTGATGCGCCCGCTTCGCAGGAGAATGTCGCCCAGCCGATCCCGGCGGTTCACGATCGCGGCGTAGACGATGCGGCCATCGTCGAAGTAGATCGTCCCGAAATTGTGCCGGTCGGCCAGGGCCAGGCAGCCGGTGCGGCGTCCCAGGAACAGGAGCTGGATCACGTCGGGGAGGCTGGCCTCCTTCAGGCTTCCCTTGATCGCCATCAGCGCCAGTCCTCGATGATGCGATCGCCGACCGTGGGCCATTCCCACACCATCTTCTCGCGGCTCCGGGTAGCGCCGGCCCCGGCCGCGACGATCCCGCTGGAGCGCGACGCCGCCGGCTGCGCGGCGGCCGGAGCCGGCACGTCTTCGAGCAGCACGCGCGCCATCGCCACGTCAGGCGAGGCACCCTCGCCCGCGGCGGCCTCGAGCACCCGCTGCAATAGCGCCTGCACCGCGCGCATCGAATCGGCGGGCCGGGCGGCCAGATACGCGGCCAGCTCGGCGTCGGCGGTGCCGTAGCGGGTCTCGAGTTCGCGGATGAGGACGCGCTCGCGGACGGCCGCGTCGGGCAGCGGCCATTCGACGACCAGGCCCCCCTCCAACCGGGTGCGGAGCCGTGCCTCGACGCCGGTCAGCTCGGCCATCGGCAGGGCCGAGGTGAAGACGAGCTGCCGCCCCTCGCCGATCAAGGCGTTGAAGAGCACGAAGAGCTCTTCCTGGGTGCGGTCCTTGTCGGCGACGAGGTGAACGTCGTCAAGCAGAAAGGCCGTGGCGCGGCGATAGCGAGCCCGCCATGCCGCCACGGCGTCGCGGTCGATCGCCTCAATGAGCTCGCCCGTGAACTCGGCGGCGCTGAGACACGCCACCGGACCGCCTCGCTCACCGAGGGCGTTGCCGATCGCGTGCAGCACGTGGGTCTTCCCGACCGCGCCGCCACCGATCAGCACAAGAGGGTTGTAGCGCTCGCCCGGTTCGGCCACGACGGCGCGCACCGCCTCGAATCCCATCCGGGTGGCCACGGTCTCGACGAGACCGTCGAGCCGCCACAGCGGCGACGGGGCCGGCGGGGGGGGACCTTCCTCTCGTGCCTGCCGGAGGGCCTCCGCGGCCGCGTCGAGGTTCGCCGGATCCTGGAAGGCCGCCGACCCCGCGAGCTCCGGGGCGAGCGCGGCGGCCTCCGCACGCATATGCTGCAGACGCTCGACATCCTCTTCGTACTCGCGCAGCGTCCGGGCAGGGTCGCCCACCATCTCCCGGGCGAGGAGCGCTTCGAGCTGCGTGGTGCGAAACCCTTCTCCCTGCCAGCGCAGGATGGTGGCACTCACCTGGCCGCGCCAGGCATCCACCTGCTGGGCAACGGTGTGGGAGATCTCCGACAGAAAATCGTCGAACTCATCCGAGGCCGGAGCCTCGGCGGCGAGATCGTGCCCCGAAACCTCCGCCGACGGGCGCTCCGCGGGGGGATCCTCGACCAATCCGGCTTCCGGGGATCCATACGCTGCCGCCGGACTCTGCGTCGCGGCCGGCGTCTCAACCTCGCCGCCGACCAGCATCCTGGCTTCCGCGGGCGTCAGCGGCTTTTCGCTCACGGCCTGGAAGGCGATCAGCCGATTGAGGGCGCCCAGCAGCTCCCGGACGTTGTCGATGCCAAGGGTCGCCACGGCCTCGAGCACACCACCGTCGAAGGCGGCGCGGCGCTCCTCGGCCTTGCGGCGCAAGATGGCGACCCGGGTCTCGTAGTCCGGCGCCGACACGTCGATGATCAAGCCGCCCGCGAAGCGCCGGCTCAGCCGCTCGTCGAGCGCCTCGATCTCGGCGGGTGGCCGGTCGCTGGTCAGCACGATCTGTCGGTTGGCCGTCTGGAGCGCGTCCGTCAGGCGCAACAGCTCCGCCTGCATCTCGCGACGGTGGGTGAGGAACTGGACGTCGTCCACGAGCAGGAGGTCCACGTCGAGAAAGCGCTTGCGGTACGCCTCGCCGTGACCGGCGGCGATGGCGGCGTGAAAGGCCTCGACGAATTCGTCGAGCGTGAGGTACTCCACCGTGAGCCGGGGATTGATCGCCCGGGCGGCGTGGCCGATGGCCATGAGGAGGTGGGTCTTGCCGAGCCCCGGGCGCGCATAGACGAAGAGCGGGTTGTACACCGTCCCCGGCGACTCCGCCACGGCCTTGGCCGCGGTGGCCGCGAGGCGGTTCGCCGCGCCCACGACCAGCGTGTCGAAGCGGTAGAGCGGATTGAGCGTCACAGTCACGCGATCGCCCCTCCCACGGCCAGCCGCTTGAGCACCAGCTCGGAGACCCCGCGCAGGGTCTCGAACACCCCGTTCCCGTGCAGAGCGTCGGCCCCGAAGCTCGGCACCTCCCGGAAGTTGAGCGCGTCGTCCATCTCCTCGTGAGAGAGGATCAGGTCGCCCGGGAGATCCTGCTTGTTGTACTGGAACACCACCGGCAGCCGCCGGATGTCCACTCCCTGCGCCAGAAGATTGTCCTGCAGGTTCTGCAGACTCTCCAGGTTGTCGTCGAAGCGGCGGGCCTGGCTGTCACCCACGAAGACCACGCCGTCGGCCCCCTGCAGTACCAGCTTCCTGGTCGCGTTGTAGTAGCTCTGGCCGGGCACCGTGTAGAGCTGGAACTTGGTGGTGAAGCTCGAGATGGTCCCCAGCTCCAACGGCAGAAAGTCGAAGAAGAGCGTGCGGTCGGTCTGGGTCGCGAGGGAGACCATGCGGCCGCGACGGCTCTCGGGTACGCGCCCGTAGACGTACTGCAGGTTGGTCGTCTTGCCCGACCGTCCCGGTCCGTAGTAGACGATCTTGCAGGTGATCTCACGGGCCGTGAAGTTGACGAGAGACATGCCGATTACCGTCCGAAAAGCGCTTTGAGGCTGGCGTCGAGCTCGGTCTCGAAATTTTCCGCCAGCATCGGTGGGGCTGCTGCCACGTCCCGCGGCGCCGCGGCCGCGAGCTGACGCACCAGCCGGTCGAAGAACAGCCGCACGATGCCCACCGAGGTCTCGGGCCCGAACACCACCAGGCCGATCCACCGCCCCCGCGGCGTCGGGAACGCGGCGAGCATGCAGCTCTGCCGCTGCCCGTTGTGCACGAGCGCCTCGTACGGCGTGGCCCCCATGAGGCGGGCCAGCTCGTCGGTCGAGGCCACGATGCCGGCGCCCAGCGCGGCGGCGCTCATGACGTCCAGCGAGCGGGAGAAGCCGTGCTGCGCCACCACCTGCCCCGAGCTGGTCATGAGCAGCGTCAGGCGGGCCGCACTCTCGGCGAGAAACGTCTCGAGCGGCTCTGCCACCCACGGCTCGAGTGCCCGCATCAGCCGAGGCGCTCCGCCGCCTCGAGCATCGCCAGGCGGGCCAGGCCGAGATCGGCCTCGGGGCCCACGACGGCCACCAGCACCAGGTCGTTGGGGCCGGGCGCCGCCAACACGCTCCCCGCCTCGCCCCTGAGGTGCACAAAGGCCGGCGGACCGACGCCGGCGGCGGCCGCGGTACGCGAGAGCCGTCCGACCAGACTCCCGGTCAGCGCCGCCGCCGCCTGACCATCCACATCGTCCATGAGCTGCTCCGCCACCACCAGGCCGTCCGACGCGGCAACCACGAGCGCGCCGCGTACCCCGGGGATCCGGGTGACCTGGTCGAGCGCGGTCTGCGTGGCGGTCATTCCGACACCTCCAGCCACGCGCGCGCGGCCCGTGCCGCCCGCTCGGCGACGAGGGTCACCCTCGCCATGGGCAGCGACGCCTCGCGCGCCGCGAGCAGCATCGTGTCCGGCGTCGGCGGCGTGAGCACGATCTGGCCACCGGGCGACTCGACCGCGATGACGTGCCAGCTGCCCAACCCTAGGAGGCGCGTGGTGCGCGCGGCCTCCCGCGACACGCCCGCCAGCTGGGCCGCCACACGGTCGCCCGCGTCGTGACCGTCCGGGCCCTCGAGCCGTCCACCGAGTCGGAGGCCCCGCGCATCGACGAGCAGCAGACCTCGCTCACCGCCGTCCAGATCATCGAAGAGTGATGGCCGACCGCGCGGCGCGCCCTGGGCTGCGGCGGTCGGCGGCATCGGGGCCTCGAATTGGGCCGGTGCGTCCGGCTGGGCCGCCCCGGCCCCCACCGGCTCCGCCTCCGCCTGGGACGAAGCCACCGCGGCCGCGCGGACCTCGGCCCCGATCCGCGACAGCGCGCCGGGAATCGAGCGGTCGTCCGGATCCACGTCCAGCGCGCGCTGCAGGTAGTCGAGCGCGGCAGCCGGGTCGCCCGCCCGGTAATAGAGGAAGGCGATGCCCTTGAGCGCGCCGCTCCGCATCGGATCGAGCTGCAGGGCCGACGACCAGGCGTCGAATCCCCCGGCCAGGTCGTCACGGTCCACGAGCACGCGCGCGAGGAGATCGTGCGCATCGGCCAGCCCGGGATAGTGCACGATGCCTCCGCGCGCGACCTTGTAGGCCGCATCGAGCTGACCCCGGCGGCGCAGCGCCTCGGCGAGCTCGAGGAACGCGAGGCTCCCCGGCTCGTCGGCGAGGCGTGCGGTCAGCGCGCGGATGTCGTCAGTCATGGTAGCGCTCCAACTCTCTGAGAATCGTCTCCGCCGCCTGGCGCAGGCGCTCGACCGACGAGGTTTCCTCATCCTCGCCCGGGGTTCTCGTGTCGAGGCGGAACCACGACGCCCAGAGATCGAGCGCCTCGCGGTGCCGCCCGAGGGCGGCGTAGCACAGTCCGAGCAAACGCCGCGCCTCCGGCATGAGCGGATCGGTCTGCAGCAGCTCCTCGAGCGCCCCGGCCGCGAGCCCGTACTCCCGCTGGGCGAGCGCTTCACGGGCGGGTACGAGCAGTGCCGCCAGATCGCGACCCGGCTCCGCGTCCCGACCCGGGTGCGCCGGATCCTCCAGGGTGACGACGCCGGCGGTGGTCAGCCCGTAGACGGTCCGCGCCACTTCGAACTCCGAGCGGCCCAGCACTTCCGCGAGCGAGTGCAGGTCGCGCGCGCCGTCGACAGCGGCCAGCACCTCCCACTCGAACGGCACCAGGTCGAGCGGTTCCCCGCCCTGCGCGTCGGGAGCCGGAAGCCGTGGGACCATCCGGAGGTGCGACACCTTGGACCCGATGCGCGACCATTCGTCGATCCGGCGCGCGGCCTCCATGAGGAGCGCCTCTGTCGGAAAGCGGACCGGCGCTTCGACGGCCGCCTGGCAGACCGCCCCTTCCTCGAAGCGGAAGTAGCCCTCCGACCAGCGCATGAGCTCGAAGACGGCTTCCTCGATCTGCGTCTTGAGCTGCCGGTCCAGCTCGCGGCGCGTGATGACGCCGAGGCCCACCAGGATGTCGCCCAGGCGCCGAGCGTCGCCCCCGCTCTGCATGCTGCGGGCCCGCTCGATCTCGGCGCCGGTGATCTTCCCGGCCCGTACCAGGCGCGCGCCGAGCGGTTGCGGATCGCTGCCGACCGCGGCGGCGACCACGCCGCCGCGGTCGAAACAGACGGTGCCGGCGCTCTGCCGAAGCTCGGATGTGACCCGCAGCACCCCGCTCTTCCGGCCCAGGTCGAGCAACTGGAAGACGTCCGGGATGTGCAGGTCCTTGAGCGGCCCTTCGAGCGCCACGGCTAGCCCACGGACGCGGTGAAGATGTGCTGGAGGTCGCGGGCCGAGCGCGCCCGCGTCCGCGCCTGCGACGCATACGGACCGGCCGGATCCAGCTGCACCACGCGCTCCCATGCCCGGACGGCCCGATCGAACTGGCGTTGTCGGGCGAGCGCCGCGCCCTCGTGGTACAGCGCGCCGGCGTGCTCAGGATCGAAGCGAAGCACGCGCTCGAACGCCTGAAGCGCCTCGGCGGTGCGGCCGTCCTCGAGCAGCGCGCGGCCCAGCGCGGTGAGCGCTTCGAGCTCGTAGGGATCGGCCTCGAGCAGCCGTACCAGGACGTCGATGGTCGCGCGCGGAGCCTCGGTGCGGCGGAGCAGGTCCGCCAGCGCGAGCGCCGCGGCGCCGTAGGTCGGGAGCAGATCCAGCGCCCGCTCGTACGCCGCGCGCGCCGCCGGCCAGTTCCCTCGCTCCTCCTCGATGCCACCGAGCTCGAACCACACGCGGACGAGCGAGGGGTCGAGCTGCAGCGCCGCATTGAAGGCGGCGAGCGCCGCGGCCCGGTCGCCCAGGCGCGCGGAGACCTGCGCCTGCAGGTGGAACAGATCGGGACGGCCGGGCGCGAGCGTCTGGGCCTCGCGAATGCAGTCGAGCGCGCCGAGCGCATCGTGCACGGCCAGCCGCACTCGCGCGCGGGCCACGAGCACCTCGACATCCCCCCGAACTCGGCAGGCCAGCTCGTCGGCGAGCGGAGCGGCCTCGCCGGCCCAGCCGAGGGCCAGGAGCGCGCGAATCTCGCCGAGGGTGGCGTCGGCGTCGTCCGGCATGGCCGCGCGAGCGGCCCGATAGCGCTCGAGTGCCTCTCCGTAGAGGCCCCGCTTGGCGAAGATGTCGCCCAGCAGGACGGCGGTGGCCCCCGGCTCGGCGCCGCGCACCTGGGCCCGGCCCAGCTCGGCCGAGGCCAGATCGAGCAACCCTTTGGCGATGTAATCGCGCGCCAGGACCAGCACGTCTCCCCCGGTTCCCACGGCCGCCGACGTGGCGGGCGTCAACTCCGCGAACAGCTGGTCGAGGGCCGGCGGATCGAAGGTGAACTCGCCTCCCAGCTGCTCGCCGGGCACCTCGGCGCCCAGTTCGGGCGCGATGGCGATCGTCGGGTCCTCGTACTGAAGGTCGATCGTCAACGAGAACTTCTGCGGCACGTAGAGCGGCTCGAGCTCGAGGGCGAGCCGCGTTTCGCGCAGGGCCCCGTCGAAGTCGCCCAGCTGGCTCAGAACGAAGCTCAGGTTGTAGCGCGCGCCGGCCATCCGGGGATCGGCGTCCACCGCCCGGCCGAACGCGTTGCGCGCGTCCTCGAATCGGCGCAGCTCCATCAGCACGAGCCCGACGCCGTTCCAGGCGACGGCGCTCCCGCTCTGCTCGCCCAGCGCGAGCTGGTATTCGTCGAGCGCGGCGCGAAGCTGGTGGCGCTGGAGGCAGAGCAGCCCGAGGTTGAGCCGGGCGGTGAACAGCGGCCGGTCCCCCGCGAGTGCCCGGCGGAACGCGGCGACAGCGGCGTCGCCCGGCTCGCTGGCGCGCACCACCCCGAGAGTGTTCCAGGCCAGCTGGTAGTCGGCGTCCGCGGCGACGGCGCGCTCGTAGGAGGCGATCGCGTCGTCCCGACGCCCGGCCTGGTGGAGGCACACGCCGCGCTCGTTCCAGAGCTTGGGCGACTCGGCGTGCTCGCGCACCAGCATGTCGTACAGGTCGAGGGCCTCGCCCAGCTCGCGACGCAGGAGATGCACCTCGGCCATCGCCTGGAGGGTCATGCGGCGGTCTTCGCCGGCCTCGAGCGCCAGTCGATATTCGCCGAGCGCCTGGTCGTGCAGCCCCTTTTGCCGAAGCGCGAGGCCCAGATTGTAGTGCGCGAGCGCGCCCCCCGCGACGATCTGGGGCCGCGCGCCCGTGCGCAAGCCGCCCCCCGCCGGGCCGCCGTTCACCCCGTACCGCTCGAGGGCGAGGTTCGCCTGGGCTCGGGCCAGGGTCGGATTCAGCTTGATGGCGCGCTTGGTGGACTCGCGCGCTTCCTCGTGGCGTCCGAGGTCGCCGTACAGAAACGCGAGGAGGTAGTGGGCCTCCGCATACTCCGGGTTCCGTTCGATGGCGCCGCGGAGCGCCTCGAGTGCGGGCTCGTTGAGGCCGCGGTTGTAGAGCACCTCGCCGTGATAGAAGCGGGCCACCGCGCTGGTGGGCTCCGCGGCACAGGCGCGGGCCAGCCAGTCGGTGGCGGTGTCCAGGTTGCCGCGCGCCTTCTCGGCGAGGCCGAGCTGCAGCATGGCGGGGACGTCGGCAGGGTGCCACGCGAGCAACGCCTGAAACTCGGCGATGGCCTCGGTGTGACGGCCGAGGGCGGCGTGCGCCCGGGCCAGCTCCCAGCGGGCGTCGCGGTCTTCCGGATGCCGGCGGACCCGCTCCCGCAAGTCGGTTACCCGGCGGTCGTAGTGCCCGCTCTCCCGGTAGGCGATGTCGAGGTTGCTTTGCGCCACCTGCATCCGCGGATCCAACTCGAGCGCGCGGACGAACTCGGTGATCGCGTCGTCGATCAGCCCCTTCTGGTAGTAGAGCACGCCCAGATTATTGTGGGCGCCGGCATCGGCGGGGTCGATCCGGTGGGCAAAGGAGCGCAGGACGGCGAGGTCGCGCTCCGACAGAACGGGCCCGGGCATCGGATCAGGGGAGACGAATGGCGTCGAAGATCGCCCGCAGCGACGGCGTGTCGGGCAGCAGCAGGAAGTGACCGCGCAGGGGCTCGAGGGCGCCTTCCACCCGAAACGAGGTCTCGACGCAGAAGACGAAGTCCCGGTCGTGGCCGAAGTTGAGGTAGGTGGTCGTGAGCACCGCGGCGTTCAGGTCGATCACGAGGCTCGGGACGGACGGGACCAGCATCATGCCCATGAAATCGCTCAGCGCGTTCATGTACGCGCTGGCGAGGATGTTCCCCGCCTCCTTGAGCCCCGACTGCTCCATCACGCCGAACTCGCCGGTCGTCCCGGCACTCCGCCGGAGCAGTATATCACAGAGCGTTCGGGCCGACCCTTCCGGAAACAGGACCAGGGTGCGGCCGGTGAGATCGCCCATCATCTGCATCAGCACCGCGGCGACGACCTCGTCGGGGCGGCCCACCATGTCGGTGACCTCCTCGAGCGGCCGGACGTTCACCTCGGGCACGGCAATCATGATGGTGCGGTTGGTCATCTGCGACAGCGCGGTGGCCGCGTGGCCGGCCCCGATATTGGCCACCTCGCGCAGCGCGTCGAGCTGCAGTGCCTTCAAGCCCCGCACGTCTTCCATAAGTCGCTCTCTCCCTACAGCAGTGCCGCGACGTCGAGCACGAGCGCCGGAGCGCCGTCGGCCAGGATCGTCGCGCCGCCCACGTACGGCGGCATGCCGCGCGGGGCGTCGAAGGGGGCCACCACGATGTCCTGCTGCCCGAGCAGGGCGTCCACCACGAGCGCGCTACGCCGCTCGCCGATCTCGAGGATGACGGCCGGCGGCCGGGCCGGGGCGTCGCCCTTGGCGCTCGACACCAGGTCGCGCAGGCGCACGGTCGGAATCACCCGCTCGCGCACCACCAGCGCCTCGCGCTGCCGGAGCGAGGTAACCGCCCGAGGATCGAACGACACCGTCTCGGCTACGTACGCGAGCGGCACCGCGAACCGCTCGCCGCCGGCGTCGGCCAGGAGCGCCCGCACGATGGCGAGCGTCAGCGGCACGCGAATCAGGAAGGTCGTACCCTTGCCGACCTCGGTGCGGATCTCGAGTGTCCCGCCCAACGCGCGCACCCGCGTCATGGCGACATCCACCCCGACGCCGCGGCCCGACACGCCGCTCACCGCCTCCGCCGTGCTGAACCCCGGCCGGGCGATCAGCCGGAGCAGGAGGTCGTCGCTCGCCGTATCGTCGGCCGCGTCGGCATAGCCTTCGCGCCGGGCCTTGGCCAGGATCGCGGCGCGGTCGAGACCGCGCCCGTCGTCGCTCAACCGCAGGGTGACGCTATTCCGCTCTCGGGCGGCCGAGAGGAGGATCCGGCCCTCGGGCGGCTTGCCGGCGGCGGCGCGGGCCTCGGCGGACTCGATGCCGTGGTCGGCCGCGTTCCGGATCAGATGCAGCAGGGGCTCGCCGATCTCGTCGAGGATGGCGCGGTCGAGCTCGATCTCATCGCCCTCGACGTCCAAGCGGATCTGCTTGCCCAGATCGCGCGAGAGGTCGCGGACCAGTCGCGGGAATCGGTCGAACACTTCCCCGACGGGCGTCATCCGCGACGCGATCACTTCCGCCTGCATGCCCGACACGAGGCGCGAGATGCGGTCGCTCAGCTCGGTGAGCGCGGGGTCGTCCGACGCGACCGCCATGACTCCGAGCCGGTTCTTCGCGACGACCAGCTCGCCCACCTGTTTCATCAGCCGATCCAGTCGCTGCAGATCCACCTTGATCTGTCGGTGGCGGCCGGCGCCATCGAGCTCGAGCCCGGACGCTTCCTCGATGCGCACCGATTCGATCTCGCCGGCCGCGCGGATCGCGGCGACCAGCACCTCGTCTGCCTCGCGCGACTCGATGCGGAAGCTGACCCGCCCGTCGAAGGCCTCCCGCTCGAGCTGGGCGAAGGACGGACGAACGGCGGAGATCACGCCGAGCACCTCGGCGCGGCGCACCGCGAGGATCGCGCGGGCGCCGCGCATGACCGCGTCGGACTTGATCAGCATGCGCACCGTGCGGGCCCGGGGGGCATCGGTCGCGCGCCGGCGTGGCGCACCCGCGACGGCCGTCGGGTGAACGCCCGGTCCCGCGTCCCGAGTAGGGCCGCCGGAGGCCGCTTCGAGTGCGGCCGCCAACGCCGGCTCGGCCAACGGATCCCGCCCGGCGGCCGCCTCTTCCACGCTCCGGCCGAGCGTATCCACGGCACGGAAGAGCAACTCGAACGTCCCCGCGCGGACCATGACCCGGCCATCCCGCAACGCATCCAGGAGGCTTTCCATCCGGTGCGCCAGCTCGGCCACGCCGGTGAACCCCATCGTGGCGGCCATGCCCTTGATGGTGTGAATGGACCGGAACAGCCCGCTCACGGCGTCGGTGGCCGCGGGATCGCGCTCCCACTGGAGCAAGAGGTGGTTGCAGCTGCTCAGGTGCTCACGGCTCTCGGCCAGGAAGAGCGCGGCGTACTTCGAGATGTCCACTCGTCAGCCCAGGACGCGCTGCACGGCCTCGAGCACGCGGGAGGGCTGGAAGGGCTTGACCACGAAGTCCTTGGCCCCGGCCTGAATGGCTTCGACCACCAGGGCCTGCTGGCCCATGGCGCTGCACATCAGGATCTTTGCATCGGGATCGGTCTTGCAGATCTCGCGCACCGCTTCGATCCCGCCCATGTCGGGCATCACGATATCCATCGTCACCAGGTCGGGCTTGAGCAGGTGGTACTTCTCCACCGCCTGCGAGCCCGACTCGGCCTCGCCGACGACCTCGAACCCGGCCTGCGTCAGGATGTCGCTGATCATGGTGCGCATGAAGATGGCGTCATCGCAGACAAGCACTGTGTGGCTCACAGACCCCCTCCGTGCAGTTCCGGGTGATTCGTGCGGCGGACACTAGCTCCCGATGATCGGCGCCATCAGCGCATCGACGTCGAGAAGGATGAAATGCTGGTCATCGCGGATACCGACCGCCTTCACCAGTCGAGGGTCGATACCCGGCAACTCGGCCCGGTCCGCGATCGAGTGTTCGGACACCTCGAGAAAGTCGAGCACCTGGCCCACGCCCAGTCCGTACCGGCGGCCCGCCACATCCATGACCACGATGGCCCCCTCGTCCTCCGCCTGGCGCGGCTGGTGAAGCAGGCGGTGGCCGTCGAGCACGGTGAGCAGCGTCCCCCGGACGTTGACCAATCCCTCGATGGCCTCGGCGACCCCGGGAATCCGGGTGGCCGGCAGCCGCGGCAGGATCTCACGCACGATCCCTGCCGGGGCCGCGCAAATAAGCGCACCGATGCGAAAAATGACGGCGTGGAGCGTCGGAGAGTCAGCCATCTCTATTGAAGAAAAGAAGATAGCCCAGGGGGTCAGGCCGAGCAACCAAGTCTTCGCCACCGAGTGCAAGAAGTGCATGCCGCAGATCGGGGGGCCATTCCGCGTGAAATTCCAGGGGTTCACCCGAGGCGGGGTGGCGGAATGCCAGAACAGCCGCGTGCAATGCCTGCCGCGGCGTGGCGCGCTCCAGCAGTTCCGCCGCGCGCCGCGGTGAGCCCGAGATCCTTCGGCTGCCCCCGCCACCGTAGACCGGGTCCCCCACCACGGGGTGCCCGATATGCTCCAGATGGACACGAATCTGGTGCGTGCGTCCGGAGTGGAGCTCGAGCCGCAGCAAGTCGGCCACGCCGAAACGCCCGACCACGAAGGCGTCGGTGCGGGCGGACCGGCCCTCGGGCACGACGGCCATCCGCTTCCGATCCTGCGGGTGGCGCGCGAGCGGGGCCTCGATGACCGTGGGGCTCTGGTCCAGATGGCCCCAGGCGAGCGCGGCGTAGGTCCGCCGCACTCGGCGGCTGGCGATCGCCGCGCCGAGCCGGCGGTGCGCGAGATCGGTCTTGGCAACCACCATGAGCCCGGAGGTATCGCGGTCGAGCCGGTGCACGATCCCCGGCCTTCCCGCGGCACCGCCGGAGAGGGTGGTGCCGCGGGCCACGAGCGCGTTGACGAGGGTATCGTCCCAGTGTCCCGGGGCCGGATGGACGACCAGGCCGGCGGGCTTGTCGATGACCGCCAGATGGTCGTCTTCGAACAGGACGGTCAGCCGAATCGCCGCGGGCTGGAGCGTTCGGGGCGGCTCGTGGTCGGGGATGCGCACCACGACATGGGCGCCGCGGGAAAGGGTGCGGGATGCTCGGGCGGTCTTGCCGTCGACGTCTACCGCGTGGCTCGCCACCAGCCGCGCGGCCTGGGTGCGGGAGAGGCCAAGCTGATCGGCGAGAAAGCGGTCGAGGCGCTCGGTGGCCTCGGCCGAGACCGTGAAGACGACCTCAGGCAGTCGAGGCGGACTCCGGACCGGGACGCTGGGCATCCTCGCGCCACAGCGAGATCGCGAGGGCGATGGCACCGCAGCTCACCGCGATATCGGCGACGTTGAAGGTCGGCCAACGGAGCGCGCCAATCCCGACGTCGAGAAAGTCCACCACGCCCCGCGAGCTGCGGATGCGGTCGATCAGGTTGCCGGCGGCGCCGCCGGCCACCAGGCCAAGCGCCAACTGGCGGAAGCGGTCGCCGGGAGGGGCGGCCGCCGACATGCGGGCGAGCACGAACACGGCCACGAGCGCGACCGTGAAGAAGATCCAGCGGGAGTAGGGACCGACGTGCAGGCCGAAGGCCGCGCCCTGGTTGTACACCAGGCGCAACTGGAACCAGTCGCCCACCACGGAGATCCCGGGAGTGCGCAGCAGGGTGGCCTCGGCGACGACCTTGGTGATCAGGTCGAGCACCACCGTGATGACCGCCGCCGCCCAGAACACCCGGCGCTCGGCGCCGGGTGCCAGAACGTCAGCGGCGCTTTCCATCTTCCTCTTTCTCCTTGCAGGTGATGCAGAGCCGCGCGTGCGGCAGCGCATCCAGCCGCTCGAAGGTGATCTCCTGTCCGCACTGGTGGCAGTGCCCGAACTTGTCCGGAGTGCCGTACAGGCGGCGCAGCGCTTCGTTCACGTGCCACAGGTAGCGTCCTTCCTGGGACGCGAAGAGGAACTGCTTCTCCCGCTCCATGGCGTCGGTGCCCTGGTCCGCCATGTGAAACGAATAGGACGAGAGGTCTCCGTCGGACGACTGCAGCGTCGCGTTGAACGACTCGTCGTAGTAGCCCAGCTCTTTCATGACGCGGGCCCGCTCCTCCATGAGACGCTTCTCGAGATGTGTGAGTTGTTTCTTATTCATGCCGTGTCCATGGGTTGAGGACCGTTGCCGGTCCGGCTGTCCCGCTCGCGCTGCACTCCCACTACCACTCCGTGCCCATCGATGTCCACCTGCTGTTCGAGATCCGGCGCGGGCGCGCGGGCACCGAGCTCGAGCTGCCGGGCGAGGGTCTCGCCGCGGATGAAGTCGGCGTGCGCGCGCACCGCCTCGAGCACCGGCGGCCCGCCGTCCATCCACACCCCGATGCGATCGGTGTAGACGTAGCCGGCCTCCTTCCGGAGCCGCTGGATCCGGTTCACGACCTCGCGCGCGGTGCCCTCGCGGCGGAGCACCTCCGTCAACGCGGGATCCAGCGCCACGACGAAGGGGCCATCGCTCGCCACGACCCAGTCGCTCGCCACTTCGCGCTCGACGACGACGTCTTCGGGCAGGAACACCGCCGGCTCGCCGTCCACATCGAGCGTCGCCTGGGTGCCCTGCTCGAGGCCGCGCAACTGGTCGGACGTGAGGCGGGCGGCGGCCTCGGCAATGCGCGGTGTCCGCTTGCCGTAGCGGCGGCCGAGCGTGCGGAAGTTGGGTCGCCCACGCAGCCGGACCAGGTCCGCGTCCGAGCCCACCACCTCGATGGCCTTGACGTTCACCTCGAGCCGAAGCAGCTCGAGCAGCTCGTCGAGGGCCGGGATCCGGACAGCAGGGGGCACCGCGATCTGCATGCGGCCGAGCGGCTGGCGGACGGGCAGCTTTCGCTCCTGCCGCGCTCCATGGGCCAGGGAGGCAAGCCGCCGCACCGCGTCCATGGCCGTCTCCAGCGCCGGCTCCCGCCGCGACGCGGCCTCCGGGAATCGCGCCAGGTGCACCGACGATCCCGCGAGGGCCTGGTGGAGCCAGTCGCTGACGAAGGGGGCGGCCGGCGCCAGCAGGCGGCTCACGGTGACGAGCACCTCGTGCAAGGTCGCGAGCGCCGCCGGATCGGCCAGGCCGTCCACCGCCCAGAACCGGGCGCGGTTGGCCCGGACATACCACTGGGACACGTCGTCCACCACGAACTCCATGAGCGCGCGCACACCCGTGGTCGCGTCGTACTCTCCCCACGCCGCGTTCACCGCCAGGACGGTGGCATCGAGCCGGCTCAGCAGCCAGCGGTCCACCTGGGGACGCGCGGCCAGCGCGGACGCGTCACCGGGGGTCCAGTCGCCCGCGTACCCCGCGAAGAACACGTAGCTGTTCTTCAGGGCGTTCAGAAACTTGCCCGCGGCATCCTTGATGGTGGTGCGGTCGAATCGTTTCGGCAGCCAGACCTGGCTCGAGGCAAGCAGGTACAGCCGCACCGCGTCGGCGCCGTGCTGGCCGATCAGCTCCCACGGATCGACGACGTTGCCCTTGCTCTTCGACATCTTCTGGCCATCGGCATCGAGCACCAGTTCGTTGACGACGACGTGTCGGTACGCCAGGCCGTCAAAGGCCGTGGCGGCGATGGCGAGGAGCGAGTAGAACCACCCGCGCGTCTGGTCCACGCCTTCGCAGATGAAGTCGGCCGGGAAATGCGCGGCGAGCTCGGCCTCGTGCTCGAACGGATAGTGCCATTGCGCGTAGGGCATGGAACCGCTGTCGAACCAGGTGTCGATCACCTCCGGTGCCCGGTGCTTGAGGCCGCCGCACTCGCACGGCCACGCGTAGGTGTCGATGAACGGCTTGTGCGGGTCGAATCCCGCGGGCAGCGGCTGGCCCCATCGCTCCGCGAGCTCCGCGTAGCTGCCCACGACATCCACGTGCGCGGGGTCGCGGTCGCAGATCCAGACGGGCAGCGGGGTGCCCCAGTACCGGTCGCGCGAGAGCGCCCAGTCCACGTTGTTCTCCAGCCACTCGCCGAACCGCCCCGCGCCCACTTCCGGCGGGTGCCAGGCCACCTGGCCGTTGAGCTCCAGCATCCGCGCTTTGACCGCCGTGGTGCGGACGAACCAGCTATCGCGCGCGTAGTAGATCAGCGGGCTCGAGCACCGCCAGCAGTGGGGGTAGGTGTGCGTATGCGGCGCCGTCAGGTGCCAGCGGCCGTCGTGCTTGAGCCGCTGGAGAATGAGATCGTTGGTCTCGCGCGCCGTGACGAGCCGGCCTTCGATCTCGGGCCAGCTGGTGCCGATGAAGGTACCGTCGGCCGCGACCGGCCGGACCAGCGCCAGGTCGTGATCGAGGCCGGCCTGGAAGTCGTCCGCCCCGAACGCCGGCGCCAGGTGCACGAGACCGGACCCGTCCGCGGCGGTGACGAACTCGCCCAGGACCACGACGCGGGAGGTCCGGTCGTCCGGTAGCGACACCACCTCGAGCGGGCGCCGGTAGGCCAGCCCGGCCAGCTCCCGACCCACGAAGGTGCGTTGCGCGCCGAGCTCCGCGAAGGTGGGCGCCCCCTTGGCGGAGCTGCTCGGGAGCGTGGCTGCCCGCGCGGTCGCCAGGATCAGGCGGCGATCGTCCACCTGATACTCGCCATACTCGAGATCGGGGTGGGCCGCCACCGCCACGTTGGACAGCAGCGTCCACGGCGTCGTCGTCCAGATCACGAGCTGTCGCGACGGATCCTCGGCGAGCGGAAAGGTCACGTACACCGAATTGGTGGTGACCTCGTCGTACCCGAGCGCCAGCTCGTGACTCGAGAGGACCGTGCCGCAGCGCGGGCAGTACGGGAGCACCCGGTGGCCACGGTAGAGCAGATCGCGCTGGTGCAGTCTGCGGAGCAGCCACCACACTGTCTCGATGTAGTCGTTGCTGCAGGTGACGTACGGATGCTCGTAATCGAGCCAGTAGCCGATCCGGTCGGACAGCGTCTCCCAGTCGGCCTGGTACTTGAACACGCTCTTCCGCGCGCGGGCGTTGAACTCCTCCACGCCGAAATTCTCGATGTCCCGCTTGCCCCCCGTGAGCTGGAGCTCCTTCTCGACCTCGATCTCCACCGGAAGTCCGTGGGTGTCCCAGCCGGCGATCCGCGTGACCTCCTGCCCCAGCATCGCGTGATAGCGACAGACGAGGTCCTTGATCGTCCGGGAGAAGACGTGGTGGATGCCCGGCCGCCCGTTGGCAGTCGGCGGCCCCTCGTAGAACACGAAGGGCGTACCGCCCCGGCCGGCCGCCATCGTCTGCCGGAACAGCCCGTCGGCCTTCCACTGGGCCAGCTGCCGCTGCTCCAGTTGATCGGGGCCGAGCTCGGGCCAGGACGGGAACGGCATCAGGCCAGGCGCTCGACCAGCGTGGTGACGAGCCGGGTCAGCGACGGCTCCGCGCGTCCCGCGGTCGCGATGATCCTGGTGATGTCGGCCGGCTCCAGGGCGTCCGGAAGGCACTGGTCGGTGATGATCGAGATCCCCACGGTGCGCATGCCCTGGTGTCCCGCGACGATCACCTCGGGCACGGTGGACATTCCGACCACGTCCGCGCCGAGCGCGCGAAGCATCCGGTACTCGGCCCGCGTCTCGAGGTTCGGCCCCGGCACCGCGGCGTACACGCCCTCGCGCAGCACGATGCCCAGCTCCAGCGCGATGGCGCGGGCGCGGGCCCGAAGCTCCGGATCGTACGGCGCCGACATGTCCGGGAAGCGGGAGCCGAGACGTTCGTCATTGGGGCCGACGAGCGGATTGTCGCCGAGCAGATTGATGTGATCGCTGAGCAGCACGAGGTCGCCGGGCCCCCACAGCGGGTTCATGCCGCCGCAGGCATTCGAGACCACGAGCGTGCGGGCGCCCAGCGCGTGCAGGACCCGGACCGGGAAGGTGATCTGCTGCAGGTCGTAGCCTTCGTAGCGATGGAAGCGGCCCTGCATGGCGACGACCGGCCGCCCGCCCAATCGGCCCAGCAGCAGCTTGCCCGCGTGCGTCTCGACCGTGGAGAGAGGAAAGCCCGGGATCTCGCCGTAGGGGACCTCCGCCTCCACGGCGATCTCGCGAGCCAGACCCCCGAGGCCCGTGCCCAGGACGATGCCGACCTCCGGCACGAGAGCGCTCCGGCCGCGCACCGCGTCGGCGGCCGTCGCGATGCGGTCGTACAGCGGCGGCGTCACGGTCATCCTCGCTCCCCGAACAGGATGGTTCCCAATCGGATCATCGTGGCCCCCTCTTCGACCGCGATGGGGAAGTCGCCCGACATCCCCATGGACAACTCCGGCAGCCGGTGGCCCGCACGCTCGCCGGCGTCGCGCAGGTCGCGCAGGCGACGGAAGGCGCGGCGCTGCTCCGCCTCGTCCCCGGTAAGGCTGCTCATCGTCATCAGTCCTGCCACCTCGAGCCGGGACAAGGCAGCCAGAGCGTCGAGCAGCGCCGACAGCTCTTCGGGCCCGACGCCGCCCTTCTGGGGTTCGTCGCTGCAGTTCACCTGCACCAACACACTCTGGCGCTTGTGGTCGGCCGGCAGCCGGCGGTCCAGCTCAACCGCGAGGTCGGCCCGATCGACGGAATGGATTACCGCGAAATGGCCGGCCGCGTGACGCGCCTTGTTCCGCTGCAGGGTGCCGATCAGGTGCCACGCGACCGGCACGCCGGCCAGCGCCTCCTGCTTCTGCAACGCCTCCTGGACCCGGTTCTCCCCCACATCGGTGAGGCCGGCGGCGAGTGCGGCCCGGACCGCCTCGGCACCATGGGTCTTGGTGACGGCGACGATCCGTACCGGATGGGTCCAGCCGCCGACCGCCTGGTGTCTGGCCACAGTCTCCTGCACCCGGGCGAGACTGCCGGGAAGGTCCTGGAAGTCCATAGCCTTGGAATTTACTTGAAGTTGGGCGGTTCTTGCAGGGGAAGAGGCCGGCCGATCAGGGGGATGCTGAGGGGCCCGGGGCGGCATCGAGGGCGGCCTCGTCTCGCACGCTTTGAAGGGCCGCGCGCAGATCGGGGTTGGGCGAGAGGCGGGTGGCCAAGTCGAGCGCCCGCTCCATCCCGGGACGGTCCGCTCGTCCGGCGAACGCGTAGACCAGCAGCGCCGGGGGGAGCCCCAGCGTGGTCGCGACGCTCCGGCTCGTGGGCTCCAGCGCCTCGGACGCGGGCCCGCGGTCCAGCAGCCCGGCGTAGCGATAGGTATCCAGCACCAGGCGCGACGTGGTGGGCACGTCGAGCGGGATGCCGCCGAGACGGCGATCGAGCGACGGCGAGGACGAGTCCGGCCGCTCGGTGAGCAGCTCGAAGCCGAGGCCGCGCTGAACGACGAACTCGCCCAGCCCGCCGAACGACCGGCCGGCGGTCGCAGCCCAGACGATGGGACGCCGGCCGAGATTCTGCTGGATGATGCCGAGCGTCAGGATATCGTTGGGGTAGAGCACCGTGCCCTCGGTGAGCGTTCGCGTCAGCGGGCCCAACGCCACTTCCTGGCGGCTACGAACCAGGTAGCCCGCCATCGCGGAGGCGATCATCGCATCGCTCATCGCGTGGACCGGTCCGGCGGGCGCGGGCAGGATCCGGTCGCGCCACACCGGGGGCAGCGAAGCGACGTCGAGCGGCCGGGTCGGCAGGTCGCGGAGCTGGCGCATGTACCAGTCGGTGTTGGCCAGCGCCAGGCAGACGACGGTCACGTCGCGGCGGATCCCCGCCACCTCCTGCGCCCACCAGAGCGGAAAGGTGTCGTTGTCGCCGTACGTGAAGAGGATGCCGTAGGGCGGCGTGCTATTCAGCAGATCGTACGCGAAATCAGCCGCCAGGCGCGCGTCGGCGCCGTGGCGGCGCGAGGCCCAGGTCCAGTTGAGAGCCACCGGCACGACCGCCAGCGCGAGCACGGCCGGCGCCATCCGCGCGCGCCAGCCACCGCGCGCCAGCGCCGCTCGCACCAGCGACCCCAGCCCCACGCCGGCCCAGATGCCCCACGCGATGAAGCTGACCACGAAGAAGTAATCGCGCTCCCGGACCTCGTGGTCGGACGGCTCGGGCCAGACGTCGAACCAGCGCGCGTAACCCGGACGGAAGTTCATGTAGGCGACGAGGCCAAGGCCCGTCACCAGCCAGAGCAGGAACATGAGCCACCACGTCGCCCGGTCCGAGTTCCGCTGGGCGAACAGGCCGCGGAGACCGAGGGAGGCAAAGAGGAGCGTCACCGGGGTGCGGAGCGGCAACGGACCGATGGTCCCGCCGAGCGACCGGGCCCACTGCCAATCGAACCACACGGCGTAGTCGCCGAGCTGGGCGAGGACGAGCGAGAGCGAGCGGCCCGGGTTGCCGAGACCGGAGCGCAGGGTCGGGTCGTCGAACGGTGTACGCGGGGGGTACTGGGCCCGCCGAATCACGGCCAGCAGTGCGTCGAAGGTGGCCGGCGCCGCCTCGTTGATCGGCGGATGCTGAGCGGAGCGGATGTAGAGGTAGAGATACGGCGTTACGCCGACGGCGGCCACGAGCAGGCAGGCCAGGGCAAACATCCCCGCCCCGCCCCGCGCGGCCCAGACGGCGGCGATGAGGAAACAGCATCCTCCCAGCGCCCCGAGGGTCGTGCTCCCGAGCCCGACGCCGACGAGCAGCGCCCAGATTCCGGCGACGACCGCCGCCTGGCTCCATTCTATCCGGCGCACGGTGGCGTCGGCGGCCGGTTCGCGTCGAAGCGTAACCACCAGAAAGGCGACCAGCGCCGGACCCGCGAGCAGCGCCAGCAAGTGGTTCCCGATCGAGACTCCCGCCAGATAGACCACCAGCAGCAGCAAGCGCCCGGCTCGCGCCTCGGCGCGGCGCCGGCGCCACACCATCATCAGCCACGCCATCGCCGCGATGGAGAACGTGGCGACCGCGTAGACCTCGGTTTCGTTGGAGTTCTGCCAGTTGGTGAACGTGAAGGCGCCGAGCAGCGCGCCGCCCGTGGCCGCGCCGAGCCGGAGCCCGGGCTCGAACTCCCGCAGGGATTCGTGGGTCACGAGAAAGAAGCCACCGGCCCCCGCGGCGCTGAACAGCGCGCTGAGGAGGTTGGTCCGCACGGCGAACTCGCCGACCGGCAATAGCAATCCCCACACGTGCGCGATCATGACGAACAGCGGCGTCCCCGGCGGGTGCGGAATGCCGAGCACCCGGGCCGCGGTGATGAACTCGCCCGCGTCCCAGAACGTCACGCTCGGCGCCAGCGTCAGGACGTAGCCCGCCAGCACGGCGAGGGTCACCAGCGCCGCCGCCCGGTAGGGCGGCGCGGGCGCCGGCTCGATCATCCCGGCGGCCACGCCAGCACGTCGGCGACGTCGGCGGCGGTGAGCCCCCGCCTGAGTCCGCCCGCCCGCGCCAGGGACACGATAGCGCTCTCCTCCGACACCACCAGCACTAAGGCGTCGGTTTCCTCGGAGAGCCCGAGGGCCGCACGGTGGCGGGTGCCGAGTGAGCGGTCGGCGACGGGATTCTGGGTGAGCGGCAGGATGCACCCCGCGCCGACGATCTCCTCGCCTCGGACCAGGACCGCGCCGTCATGCAGCGGCGAGTACGGACTGAAGATCGTGGCCAGCAGATCGGCCGATATCGTCGCCCGCATGGCGGTCCCCGACTCCAGGTAGGCGTCGAGCCGGACCTCGCGCTCGACGGCGATAATGGCACCGGTGGCGGTTCGGCTCAGTCGCTCGACCGCCTTGCCGATCTCTTCGGCGACCGCGCGGCCGGGGCCTACGCCGAAAAGACGGAACGCGGGGGTCTGGCCCAGTCGCGCCAGCGCCTGGCGCAGCTCGGGCTGAAACACCACCAGCGCCGCGAACACCCCGTAGGTGAAGACGACGCCGAGCAGGTAGGTGATCATGGAGAGCTTGAGCAGGAACGCCCCGAGGTAGATCACGGCCAGCACCAGCAGGCCGAAGACGATCTGGAGAGCGCGCGTCCCGACGAGAAAGCGCAGGAGCGAGTAGATGACGTAAGCGACGATCAGAATCTCGAGCAGGTCCCGCCAGCCCGGCGTGGGGAACGGCAGCTGCTCGAGCGACACTACGGACCTCCGAAGGCCTGCGCCAGGGTCAGGGCGTCACGCGTGGACGCCGCATCGTGCACACGAAACAGGCGGGCGCCCCGCTCCCACGCCAGCGCGCAGGCGGTGGCAGTAGCCTGGTCGCGCGCCTCGAGCGGCTGTCCCGTGACGGCGCCGAGAAATCGTTTGCGGGACGGACCGACCAGCACCGGGCGGCCGAGGGCCTGGAGGGCGTCGAGCTGATCGAACACCAAGATATTTTGCTCGACGGTCTTGGAGAAGCCGAAGCCGGGATCGACGACGGTGGCGCCGGGAGCCACCCCGGCTGCGCCCGCCTGGTCGAGGGCGGTTCGCAGCTCCGCGACCACCTCGCCCACGACGTCGGCATAGGTGGCGTGCTCATAGGAGGCGATCTCGAGCAGGGCCCCGCGCGAGTGCATCAGGATGAGACCCGCCCCGGCCTCGGCCACGACGGCACCGAGGGCCGGATCCAGCCGAAGCCCCGACACGTCGTTGATCGCGGCGGCCCCCGCGCCCAGCACGGCGCGCGCCACCTCCGACTTGACGGTGTCCACCGTCAGCACGAGGGAGGGATGCCGGCCGACGAGTGCTTCCACCACCGGCAGCACGCGCGCGAGCTCGACGTTCGCGGGCACGGGCTCGAGGCGGCCCGGCCGCGTGGATTCGCCGCCGACATCGAGCATGGTGGCCTCCGCCTCGAGCAGCAAGTCGGCGTGCGCCAGCGCCGCGTCGACACCGGTGTAGCGGCCGCCGTCGCTGAAGCTGTCGGGCGTTATGTTGAGGATGCCGAGAATGATGGGCCGATCCAGCACTACCGGTCCGCGCGCCGTCTCCCACACCGGCGGCGCGTCGGCGGGCATCGCCAGACCGACATCGATCGCCACCTGGGCGAGCACCGGCGGGACCAGCCACGGACGGGCGAAGGCGCTCAGGCGTGAGCGGCTCCCGGCCATGATGGCCCAGCCGTCGCCGGTCACCACTTCCAGCCCGAGCGACCCCGACAGCCGGACCAGGGCCTCGAGGGTGTCCTGGTCCAGTCCGGTCAGATGGAATGCGAGGGGATGAATGCCGCTCGACGCGGCCGCCGCCTGTCCGTCGTCCCACCCGTGCGCGCGGAGCCGGTCCCGCACCGCGCGCGCCGAGTGGACCGCCAGCGGCGTGACACTCACGCGCCGGCGGGTTCGGCCGGCGGTGTGCCCAGAAGAGGTGCCCGCGCGGGCGCGGCGCCCGGCTTCGGGGAAGTGCTGGCCTGGGGCGCCGGCGAGTCCGTCGACGGCAGGCGGGGTGGCAGCGGCAGGTTCTTCACCAGCCGGTCCAGGTCCTCGCGGTCGATGGTCTCGCGCTCGAGCAGCGCATCGGCGATCCGATCGAGCAGCTCCCGGTGCTCCGCGATGATCTGGGTGGCGCGGGCGTAGGCCTCGTCCACCAGCCGCTTCACCTCGTCGTCCACCATCTGCGCGGTGCGCTCGCTGATCTCCCGCCGCTGGGCGAACTCGCGGCCCAGGAAGATTTCCTGCTCCTTGTCGCCCACGGCGAGGGGGCCGATGCGCTCGCTCATGCCGAACTGCGTCACCATCCGGCGTGCGAGGCCGGTGGCCCGCTCGATGTCGTTCCCGGCGCCGGTGGTCACCTTGTCGGGGCCGAACACCAACTCCTCCGCGACGCGCCCGCCGAAGAACATGGCCAGGCTGCCGATGAGCCAATCCTTGGTGTAGTTGTGCCGGTCGACCTCGGGCAGCGACGCGGTCAGGCCGAGCGCCCGGCCACGGGGCACGATCGTGACTTTGTGAATGGGATCACTGCCCGGAATCTTCGTGGCGACGATCGCGTGGCCCGCCTCGTGATAGGCGGTGAGCTTCCGCTCGTCCTCGGTCAGCACCAGACTCCGGCGCTCGACACCCAGCATGACCTTGTCCTTGGCGTCCTCGAAGTCGTGCATGTCCACGAGCGTCTTGTTGCGTCGCGCCGCGAGCACCGCCGACTCGTTGACGAGGTTGGCGAGGTCCGCGCCGGCCATGCCGGGGGTCCCCTTGGCAATGACTTCCAGTCGGACGTCCGAGGCGAGCGGGATCTTCCGGGTGTGCACGCGGAGGATACCCTCCCGGCCGCGCACGTCGGGCGCATCGACCACGATCTGCCGGTCGAACCGGCCGGGCCGGAGCAGCGCGGGATCGAGCACGTCCGGGCGGTTCGTGGCCGCGATCAGGATGACCCCGTCGTTCGACTCGAAGCCGTCCATCTCGACGAGCAGCTGATTCAGGGTCTGCTCACGCTCGTCGTGGCCGCCGCCGAGGCCGGCCCCGCGATGGCGGCCGACCGCGTCGATCTCGTCGATGAAGATGATGCAGGGCGCGTGGCTCTTGCCCTGCTCGAAGAGATCGCGGACCCGGCTGGCGCCGACGCCCACGAACATCTCGACGAAGTCGGACCCCGACATGGAGAAGAACGGACGGGCCGCTTCACCGGCCACGGCCTTGGCGAGCAGCGTTTTGCCGGTGCCCGGCGGACCCACCAGCAACGCCCCCTTCGGCAAGCGGCCGCCGAGGCGGGTGAACTTCTGCGGGTCCTTGAGGAACTCGATGATCTCCTGCAGTTCGACCTTGGCCTCGTCCGCACCGGCCACGTCCGCGAAGGTGATCTTCGGCGTGTCGCCGGCGACCAGCTTGGCCTTCGACTTGCCGAACGCGAACGCCCGACTGCCGCCCGCCTGGAGCTGTCGCAGCAGGAAAAACCACAGGCCGAGGATCACGATCCACGGCAGCGCCGCGATGATGATGGCGGTGATGCCGCCCTTGGGCTCCTTGGCGAGGATCGGCACGCCCGCGTCCTCCAGGCGCTTGACGAACACTTCGCTGTTGGCCACCGGCAGCAACACCTGAAAGCTCTTGGCGGTCCGGTTGTCCTGAGTGACAGGATTCCGGAAGTCGCCCTCGAGGCGCTTGCCGTCGTACACCTCGACCCGAGCCACGTTGCCCTGGTCGAGCTGGCGGCTGAACTCGGTGTAGGAGAACTCCTGCGTGGGATTGCGCTGGCGGCTCATCATCTGAAAGAGCGCCAGCGCGAGCAGGCCCACGAGCAGCCATAGCGCGAGATTCTTGCTCAGATTCCCCCAATTGGTGCGCGGGGGACGAGACGGGAGTCGGTCTGCCATTTATTCCAAGTCCGCGATGAACGGGAGGTGACGATAGTTCTCGGCATGGTCCAGACCATAGCCCACCAGAAACGCCGGTGGGGCCCGGAAGCCGATGAATCGGAGCTCCGGACGGACCTCGATGGCCAACTGCTTGTCGAGCAGCGCGCAGATGGCCAGGCTTCTCGGCCGACGGGCCCGCAGCAGCGCCATCAGGCGCTGCAGGGTCTTCCCTGTATCAATAATATCCTCGACCACCAGAATATGTTTCCCCTCGAGCCGGGTTTCGGGATCGTAGAGGAGCCGCACGGTGCCGCTCGAGACCTTAGAATCCCCATACGAGCTGGCGACCAGGAAATCCACCTGGATCGGACGCTCGATCTGGCGAACGAGGTCGCTCAGGAAGATGAAGCTGCCCTTGAGCAGGCCGAGGACGAGCAGGTCCCCGTCGGGGTAGGCCTCGGTGATCTCGGCGCCGAGCGCCTGGACCCGGGCCGCGATGGTGCTCTCGTCGAAGACGATCGACTTGACGGCGCGGCCGCCGGTGCGGCGGAGGACATCAGGCGTACTCAGCATCGATCCTCACGGCCTCCGTTCCCGGTGCTGGAAGGAGGGCGTCGGACCGACAGACGCCCGGGACCCACACCACTTCTTCGCCGCCGGCGACCACCGGCCACTGTCCGCGGCGGCTCCGCTGCACCCGCGCGTCCTGGAAGCACCGGACGAGGAGACGGTGCCCAGGTCCGCCAATAGGCCGGATCCGGTCGCCGGCGATCCACCCGCGCACCGTCAGCGGGGCCGGGCTGATCCAGGCGGACAGGCTCCGGCGCTCCTGCCGTCCCGGGGCCGCTTCGCAGAGCCATCGGAGCCGCCAGCGCCCCCACTGCCCCACCCCCTCCCCACCTTCGACGGTCCACGCCGCCGGGCTACTGGCACCCTCCACGCGGCCGACGACGACCCTGCCGAATGCGATCTCGGCCATCCACCCCTGGCCCAGGGGCACCGTGGACCCGCTGGCCGCGCGCGCCGCGATCCCCAACACCCGGCCTGCACGGCCTGGTCCCAGCCGGCATCCGACCCGGCGTGCCGCGGCCATCAAGAGGGTGGCGCCCAAGGCTGAATCATACCCGCTGAGCACACGGGCAGCAACGGAAAACCCCTCGCGTTCGGGGCGGAAATCCAGTCCCGGCAACAACGTCAGCGCGGCACTCCAGGCGGCGCGCTCCCGGGCCGCGTGGCGACCCACCGAGAGCAGCGCCTCGTCCACCTTGGGGAGGCGGTCCCGCAGGGTCGGCAGCAGATCGGCGCGCAACCACGCCCGGAGGTGGCGAGCGTCGTGATTGGCGGGATCGGTCCACGCGGGCAGGCCCGCCGTCCGCACGTATCGGACCACCGCCTCGCGCCGAAACGGCAGCAGCGGGCGCACCAGGGCCGCTCCCCGCGCGGCCATGCCCGCCAGCCCGGCGGGCCCGGAGCCGGCCAGCGCGCGCATGAGGACCGTTTCCACCTGATCGTCCGCGTGATGCGCGGTGATGATCAGCGTAGCCCCCAGGTCGGCCCGGGTGGCCTCGAGCCAGGCATATCGAGCATGCCGAGCGACGGTCTCACCGGCGTCGGGCCCGAGCGCCCCATGCCCCTCCTCGTAGGCCAGGTGATACGCATCCGCGAGCGCGCGGACGCCCGCGGCCACGCGGGCGCTGGCCGGATGGATGCCGTGGTCGAAGTGCGCCACGACGAGGTCGAGCCGGTGGTCGTCCAGCGTGTGGAACAACAGATCGAGGAGAGCCACGGAGTCAGGCCCGCCCGAGACGGCGACGAGGGCCCGGCCGGGCGGGAGGTGCAACGTCACCAGATGGCGACGGAAGTCATCGAGCAGCGTCATCGGCGGTCGAGCAACTCGCGCACCTTGCGCGACAGGTCCGCCGCCACGAACGGCTTCTGCAGAAACGGTGAACCCGGCCGCAACAGGCCCCGGCGCACCACGTCGTCATCGGTGTAGCCGGACATGAAGAGCACCCGGAGCTCCGGGCGCTCCATGGCGAGCCGCTCGCCGAGCTCGCGACCATTGAGAATGGGCATGACGACATCGGTGAGCACGAGATCGACCGGCGTCGCGGTGCGGCCGAGCAGCTCGAGGGCCTCGGCGCCGTTCTCCGCCTCGAGGATGGCGTACCCCTGGGTCGACAGCGCCCGGGACGCCATCCGGCGCACCGCGACCTCGTCCTCGACGATGAGGATCGTCTCGGCACCGCCAGGGACGAGCGGCACGGCCGCCACCGGCGGCTCGGCGGCCGCATCGACGCACTCCGGCAGATAGATCTCGAACGAGGCGCCGTGCGCGACCTCGCTACGCGCCCAGATGTAGCCGCCGCTCTGTTTGACGATGCCGTATACGGTGGCCAGACCGAGGCCGCTTCCCTGTCCTGGCGGCTTGGTGGTGAAAAAGGGCTCGAAGACGCGTGCGCAGGTGGCGGCGTCCATTCCCTGACCGGAGTCGCTGACCGTGAGGCGGACATACCGGCCCTCCGGCATCCGCGGCCCCGACGGCACCTGACGCTGCCCCGGCGCCAGCGTGACGTTCTCGGTCTCCGCGCTGAACGTACCGCGTCCCGCCATGGCATCCCGCGAATTGAGAGCGAGGTTGACCAGCACCTGCTCGAGCTGGGCGCGGTCGGCGCGAACGCCGGCCAGCTCCGCGGCGGGGCGCAGCTCGATGTCGATTCCCGACCCGAGGAGGCGGGCGAGTAGCGGCACGGCCTGTTCGAGCACGGCGTTCAGATCCAGCGCCGTCGGACGCAGGAGCTGCTGCCGGCTGTAGGCCAGCAGCTGACGCGTGATGTACGCGGCGCGGTCGGCGGCCCGGTGGATCTCGGCGACATCGCTCGCGCGCGGATCGCCGGCGGGCAGCCCGCTCTCGAGGAATTCACTGAACCCGGTGATCACGGTCATCATGTTGTTCACTTCGTGGGCGACACCGCCCGCCACCCGGCCGACCGCTTCCAGCCGCTCCGCCTGCACCAGCACCTCGGCCGCCCGCCGCCGCTCGGTCACGTCTCGCACCATGCAGCCGACCCACTCGGTGCCGCCGTGCGGCGCGGCGACCGGATAATAGCTGGCCATGTAGACCCGACGGCCCTCCCCTTCCGAGGGCGACTCGGCGACGATTTCGCGGTCGAGCACCGGCACACCGGATCGGAACACTTCCTCGAAGAACGGCCTCAGCAGAGCCGCGGGCTCTCCCAGAACCTCCTCCAGTGTGCGCCCGAGGTGCGCCTCCTGCGCGACGAAATTCATCGCCGCGAGCGCGTCGTTCACGTGGACGTACCGGAGCTCGCGATCGACAAACGCCAGTCCGACGGGCACCCCGCGAAATACGGTGTCGAGCACGGCGAGGGACCGGGCTTTTTCGTGCAGCGCCTGCTCGGTTTCCTGGTAGAGGCGGGCGTTGTCCACCGCCGTCGCCGCGCGCCGCGCGAGGTCCTCGGCCAGCACCAGGTCGACCGTGGAGAAGCGACGCCCCGACTCCGCGCAGACGAAGGTGATCGCACCAAGGATGCGGCCCCGGGCAATGAGGGGCACGATCAGGAGCGAGCGGAGCCCGAACTCGCGCAGCGCCCGCAGATGCTCCTCGCTCCGGGCGAAACGGCGCAGCAGCTCGTCCGGGATGTCGGCGATGAGCCTTGGTCGCGCGCTCCGAATCACCTCGGGCACCGGATCCTCGGGGGCTTCCGGGTAGCGGTGGCTCATGGCCCAGACGGCGTCCACCTTGGCGGGATCCGTGTGCGCAATCGCCAGGCGGCGCTGGCGTCCGTCCATGCCCACGATATCTACCGCGCACCAGTCGGCGAGCCGCGGCACCGCCATCCGCGCCGCGGCGGACAGCGTCACGGTGTAGTCCAGCGACGAGGCGAGTACTTCGCTCACCTCGGCGAGGAACGCGACCTGTTCCCGCGCCGTCTCGGCGTTCCGCCGGGCGATGCGCTCGGCCTCGTACAGCATGGCCCGCTCGAGCCCCTGGCCTCCCTGGCCGGCCACCGTGAGAATGAACTCGCGGTCCACGGCCACCCACCGGCGGTCGTCATCGAACTCGAGCTCGAGGCCTCCCGCGGGACGACCGTCCGCCCGGAACGGCACGGCGACCACCGCACCCAGCGGCAGTCCGCGCGCCGCGTAGGCGGGAAAGCGCTCGCGCCAGGCCGCCGCTGATTCGACGAAGACCGCCCTGCCTGACTCCAGTGCCTCGGCGAGCGGACCGTGGGGATCGTCCGGGTCGCCCCGGTGGCCCGGACTGCGGACGGCGGGCGGGAGCGGGGCGCCGCGGGGGCCGTATACGAGCGCACCGGCCCGGGCGTGCAGCGCCTGCATCGCGTGCCGAATGATGATGTCCGACGCCTCGTCGGGCGTCAGCGCAGGGGCAAGCGCCGCGTTGAGCGCGTGGAGGTGAGCAGTGCGCGCGGCCGCCCGCTCGGCTCGGCGCCGAGCGCCGAGGAGCCAGGCGATCAGCGCGCTCATGAAGAGCCCCGTGACCCCATACACCGACAGGGCCAACGCATCCGACTGGTTTTCGACGGAGAGCCCGACGTGGGGGGCGCCAGTGGTCGCGAGGGCACCCAGACCGAGGAGCACGAGGGTGACCACCCCCGCGCCGAACCCGCCATAGCCGGTGCTGAGCGCCACGGCGACCAGAAAAATCGGATCGATCGACGCGCCGAACAGGCGATGGAGCTCGGCATGCAGCCCCACGGCGGCGGCCGCCGCGAGCACCGCTACCACGTAGCGCTCGAGCGCTCCGGCGCGGCGGCGCGCGAGGGCGGGGGCGGGCGTCAGGGTGTCCATGTCGCGAGGCGGAAGATCGGCTCCCAGTGGCGCGCGCGCGGCCCAGACCCGGTCTCGGAGGGAGCGCGCGTGCGGGACACCACGATGGCACGTGGGCAGGGGGATTGGAACATTGCAGCCGGGCTCAGCGCCGCGCAACGCTCGCCGAGCGGTGGGCTAGTAGGCGAAGCCCGCCCGCAGATAAAGCGCCGTCCGCTGATCGCCTCGGACCACGGAGACGGTGACCGTGTTGGCGCGCTCGAGGAACGCAAACCAGATGCCTCCGCCGACGCCGGCATGCCAGGTGTCCCACGACTCGCCCTCCAGATATACCCGCCCGACGTCCGCGATCCCGAGGAGCCCGTAGTCCCCGGGAAGCACCATGTAGAAGCGGCCGAGTCGAGGCCGGGCCTCCGCGCTGCCATAGAGCGCGGCATCGCCGGCGTAGCGTTGCTCGCGCAGGCCGCGCACACCTTCGGCCGCGACGGCACCCTTCTCGTGGGCGATGAGGCCGACGGCGCGCGCGCCACGCTCACCGGCTATCGACCCGTTCGCTAGCGTTCCGCGCAGCCCGCACCGGCGCGCCGGGCCGGCACCAGCTCGGCGTAGATCTCGCTGGGCGCGCCGGTGCGGTCCACCGTGACGACACCGACGCGGAGTCGTCCGTCTCGCAACAGATCCACCCGCATGAACCCCGCCTTGGATACAGCCAGGCGAGTCCCCGGCACAGCCTCGACGTGACTCTCGTGCCCGTAAATTCCGGCCCCGCTCACGGCCAGCAGGGGCGGCCGCCCGCGATCGATCAACTGGAGGCTGTGTTCGTGGCCCGCGGCATAGGTGGCGGGCGGCGCGCAGGCAAAGGCGGTATCGAGCGCCGCCCGCAGAACACGGTTGGGCCCGCCGCTCAAGTCTTCGGCACTGACGCCGAGACCCCGAATCGCCGGGTAGGCGGTACCGAGGAGCGGCAGCGGCAGGAACAGCGCAGGGTGCAGATTCCGGAGCGGGAACAGATGGTCGCCGAGGGAGAAGTATCCGCCATGGGGGCCGCCGGTGCCGAGCGGATGGTGGCCGGCGACGATCACCTGGCGGTCGCCGGCCACGTGCAGCGCGCGCGCCAGACTGTCGATGACTTCACGCGGAGTCCTCGCGGCACACGCGGAACCCTCGGCGGGCTTCTCGTGCGGAAAGAGCCACCACTCGGTATCGAGGAGGACGAGGCGGAGGCGGGGCCCCACGTCCACGGTGGCGGGGCCCGGGCACCCGTCCACCGGCAGCAGTCGCGCCCGGCCACCGCCTTCTCTGGCGATGAAGCGACCCTGGCGGCGGATGCGCTCCCAGCCCTCGGGGCCGGAGCGGTGCCAGTCGTGGTTGCCCGGCACGAACAGGACCGGGGTCAGGCGCGCAAGCGCGAGCTGGTCGCGCAGACGCCGCGCGGCGTCGGCGAACGATGCGTCCGCGCTGTCGGGCAACCCTCGCGGATAGATGTTGTCGCCGAGAAAGAGAATGACGGCGGTATCCGGACGGTCCGCGAGGATGCGGGCGACGGCCTGGAACACCGGCTCGCCCGAAGCCTTCGGGGCACCGGCGTCGCCGATCAGCACGACGGTGGCGACGATATCCGCGGGGGCCGCCGGCGCAGCTGCGGTCGGCGGAACAACGCGCCCCGCGCAGGCGACGAGCACGAGCGCCGCCGGCACGAAGGTGCCACCGACCCTGCCGCACTCGAGTAAGGTCATGGACGGGGAATCTCTCGGCGACCGGAGCGCGTCGGAAGAGTGGGGCATGGCCAGCCGTGACTAGCTACATCACTACTTAAGCATTATCTGCTTGCATGATAGTAGTTTACCGCATTCGGCTAAACTGGAATCTCATGTACACCGACAGCCGGCGGTCAGCGCCTCGCGCGCGTCCTGAAGTCAGTCGCCGCGGACCAGCTTATCGGCCTCCGCGAGGAGCTGGTCCGCGGTAAACGGCTCGCCCAGGGAGGGCACGTCGCTCAGCAGCCCGTCGGGGTCCGCGAGCGGCTCGCCGATGTGCAGGATCGGGAGCCGAGGA
>JBBQDU010000004.1:0-38415 GCA_038320055.1 Gemmatimonadales bacterium
TGAGGTGCGCCGCCCATCCGGGCCGCGGCTGCCCGCTTACCTCGAGCCAGACGAGCCCTCGAGCGGGTGCGGCTGGAGCCAACCCGTCCTGCAGCTGGGTGCGGAGGTCGGACAACCGTGATCCAGGAACGGGGAAGCAGCAGGGGCAGATTGCGTCTCAATGATGCGGGAAAGGTGAGGGAAGAGCGAGAACAACTACGTCGGCTCGATGGCCTCGAAGGGCTGCGACCAACTTCGACATCTGAGCGAGTCAACTACGGCAAAGTCCAGCATGAAAGCCATCAAACTCCGGCAGCGGGTGACACGAACTCGCGTAAATGGTTGCAAGTTACTGGAATTCGCCTGCTTACAGTGGCCCCTCTGGATCAGGAGAGTTGGCCAGGTTAGCGGGCCGGAAAGAGAACAAATAAGCGTCTACGCCGGGTGGCCTCGCATCGTCCACGCAGTGCGTGTGCTGTGATTGCGTGTTTCATGTTGTCCGTTGTGTTGTCCGTTGGAGGCGGCATCGTCCGGCAGTTCACGTCGTTTGACGTCGGTAGGTGGCGGGGCCGTCTGGTGGTGAAGTGCTTGCGAATCAGCACTTCAGTGCTACTGGTAGACGGCAAAATGTCGGCGACTGAAGCCGGCTAGATGCGCCTGATAAGCGTGAGGTCGGTAGTTCAACTCTACCCAGGCCCATTGGTCAGAACCTTCCGCCCCGTGGTCACTTCCGTGATCGCGGGGCGTTTTCTCACTGGCCCCTGCGGGTGCCGCAGCAACGCGCCAGTAACAATCCCAAGCTTCTGCAGGCGGTCCCCGATCCGCTCGAGGTTCTGCGCGACCCGGTCCTCGACCACCTCGGAGCGGTGCCGGAGTTCGCCGAGACCGAACTGCCCCTGTCGTGAGGGCATCGGCCCGCAGGAGGAAAGGTCGCAATAACAGGGGGGTACATCGCTTTCGAAGCGTATGAGCAGATGACCCCCCACGGCCGATCAGTACATCCCGCCCATGCCGCCGCCCGCCCCTGCCATGGCCGGCTTCTCTTCCTTCTTCTCCACCACCACGCACTCTGTGGTGAGGAGCAAGCCGGCGATTGACGCGGCGTTCTGCAGCGCCGTGCGGGCCACCTTGGTCGGGTCGATGACGCCCGCCTTCACCAGATCCTCGTAGGTGTCGGTCCCGGCGTTGTAACCGAAGTTCCGCTCCTTCGATGCCCTGACCTTCGCGACCACGATCGAGCCCTCGGCGCCTGCGTTCTGGGCGATCATCCGGATGGGCTCTTCCAGCGCGCGACGGACGATTTCTACGCCGGTCTTCTCGTCCTCGGTGCCGCGAATCTTGTCGAGCGCACTCTGCGCCCGCAGCAGGGCGATGCCCCCGCCCGGGACGATCCCCTCTTCCACGGCCGCGCGGGTGGCGTGGAGCGCGTCCTCGACGCGAGCCTTCTTTTCCTTCATCTCGGTTTCGGTTGCGGCCCCGACGTTGATGATCGCCACGCCGCCGGAGAGCTTGGCCAGCCGCTCCTGCAGCTTCTCGCGATCGTAATCGCTGGTACTCTTCTCGATCGCGGCCTTGATCTCGTTGATGCGGCCCTGGATGTCGTCGTGCTTGCCCTTGCCGTCGACGACCGTGGTGTCGTCCTTGTCGATCACGATCCGCTTGGCGCGACCCAGATCGTTGAGCGTCGCGTTCTCGAGCTTGAAGCCGACTTCCTCGGAGATCACCTGGCCGCCGGTGAGGACGGCGACGTCGCGGAGCATCTCCTTCCGGCGGTCGCCGAAGCCCGGGGCCTTGACGGCCACGACCTTGAGCGTGCCGCGCAGCTTGTTGACCACCACCGTGGCGAGTGCCTCACCCTCGACGTCCTCGGCGATGATGAGGAGCGGCTTCCCGCTCTGCGCCACCTTCTCGAGGATGGGCAAGAGCTCCTTCATCGCGCTGACCTTCTTGTCGTGGATCAGGATGTAGGCGTCGTCCAGCACCGCCTCCATCTTCTCCGGGTCCGTCACGAAATAGGGCGACAGGTAGCCGCGGTCGAACTGCATGCCGTCCACGGTCTCCAGCGTGGTCTCGAGGCCCTTGGCCTCCTCGACCGTGATGACGCCGTCCTTGCCGACCTTCTCCATCGCATCGGCGATCAGGTTGCCGATCTCCTTGTCGGTGTTCGCGGAGATGGTCCCGACCTGGGCGATCTCCCTCTTGCCGGCCGATCGGACACTCAGCCGCTTGAGCTCATCGACCACCGCGTCGACGGCCTTCTCGATGCCGCGCTTGAGCTCCATCGGGTTGGCGCCGGCGGTGACGTTCTTGAGCCCCTCGCGGAAGATCGCCTGCGCGAGCACGGTGGCAGTAGTGGTGCCGTCGCCGGCGAGGTCGGAGGTCTTGGTGGCGACCTCCTTCACCATCTGCGCGCCCATATTCTCGATCGGATCCGCAAGTTCGATCTCTTTGGCGACGGTCACGCCGTCCTTGGTGATGGTCGGGGAGCCGAACTTCTTGTCGATGACGACGTTTCGGCCCTTGGGCCCGAGGGTGATCTTCACCGCATCGGCCAAGGCATCGATGCCCCGCTTGAGCCTGGCGCGGGCGTCGACGCCGAACTGCAGTTCTTTCGCTGACATATATGCTTACTCTCCCTGAGGGGTCGGCATCAGCCGACCTTGGCCAGAACGTCGGACGCCTTGATGATCATCAGCTCGTCATCGCCGACCTGATAGGGCGTGCCACTGTACTTCCCGTAAATCACGGTATCGCCCACCCCGACATCCATCTTCACCCGCTGACCCTTTTCGAATCGGCCGGGCCCGACCGCGAGGACTTCACCCTGTGTGGGCTTCTCCTTGGCGGTATCCGGGATGTACAGCGGGCCGCGCATGGTTTCCGCCTCCTCAGCCGGCAGGATCACCACGCGGTCCTCCAGGGGATGAATCTTGATCTTGGGTGTCGCCTTCGTAGCACTGGACATGGGACTCCTCGGACAGCGGCTGGGACGCGCCTTGTGGCTTCGGTGGACGGAGGTGGAAGAGGACGGACTACCGCCCCCCCCGTCTGAGCCGGTCGGTCGGGCTTAAACCTCAGCGGCGGTCTTGTGGAAGGTCGAGTTGAGAACCTCGTAGCCACGAACCTCCGGGGTGCCTTCAACCACTCTCGCAAGGCTCTTGAGCACTTGGGGATAGGTCTCGCGGCTATAGACGTCCGCGTTCTCCTTGCGCTCCCACAGGCTGATGGCGATGCAGCCCTTGCCGTCGGGGCTGACAAACGTGATCTGATCGGTGAAGCCGTTCTGTTTCTGAAGCAGGGGCAGGATGTCCTTCTGGAACGTCTTGTCAAACTCTTCCCGCTGATTGGGCTTCAGATTGAGGGAGACATGTCGCGCGTACATAAGTACTCCTTTGGTATATGGGTTCAAGTAGGCTCGGTTCACTACTATCAGTTAACCAAGCTGCAGCTTATTAGACTGTACTATACTTGTCAAGTCTGTTGATTTTTATTGTCAATCTGAGAAGAGAGACTTAACTTGAGTTTGTTAACAGACACTTACGTTCCACCCGAGGAGGAATGCCCGTGGATGTGGCGTTGGTCATCAGGCAGCGGTTGGAGAAATTTGGGTTGGACCAGCGGGAGCTGGCCCAGGCCGCGGAAGTGACCGAGTCCTACATCTCGCAGCTGCTGACTCGGCGGAAAGCACCACCCGCGCCGAGTCGGACGGACATCTATGCCAAGATGGACAAGTTCTTGAAGCTTCCGAGCGGAGAGCTGGCCCGGCTGGCGGCCGTCCAACGGACCGAGGGACTAAAGAGAGAATTGGGGGAGGAGCCCGCACCCTTGTTCCATGCAGTCCGCGAATTGATCCTCCGCAAGTGCCACCCCAATAAGGAAGCACACCTGCGCGCGATCTTCGAGAAGCAGCCCTTCGGCGAGCTCGAGCGTCTGGTCACCAAACAGCTATTGGACGTGGTCAAGGGAGTGGCCACCGAAGAACTGGAGAACGAATACTGGCTTCGCATGGTGGCGGAGCTCGGCGACCGAAGCTATCAGGAGATGCGTGTCATCGTGCTCGAGTTCCTCGATACGGACATCTTCCACCTGTCCCATGAACACTGCGTCGCGTTCTTGGATCCGCTGATCGAATCCTGGGACATCGACTTGGCGACGTTTGCCCTGGACATCGTCCTGAACCCCAGAGTGGTCACGGGGCATGTGCGGCGGTTCGAGTTTCTCGAGAAGGACTCCGGGGCGGTGTTCCTCGAGGAGCCGGGACTCAACGAATTTCTCAAGGATCCCGCCCTCAGCGGAGCCGCGACCGAGGAGGAAGTCAGCTTTCTCAAGCGGCTGAGGTTCAGGGGTAAGCGGCCGACTCCCCTGTATTATTACCGGGAGTTACAGAACCTCAAAGACCCGCTGCATTTCCGCGCGCCCTAGGACCAGCAGAGCAAGGTCCTATGACGCCGCGTGCACGGGAGCGGTTCGGACTTCCCTGATCGTGGGGGAGCCTCAAAAAGGGAGGCTTCGCCGGTCGCCCCCCGCTAGCGCGCTTACCGCTGCCAGACATAGAGACCGTACAGGCCGAGGCCGGCGCCGCCGATGGCGATCACGGTGCCGGCGTCACCACCGATCAGGAGTCCGCTGATCAGCGCGGCGCCACCGACGAGCGCGAAGACTCGGCCCTCGCGAGGGCCCATACGAGCGGCTGAGGCGTTCACCGTGAGCGGCGGCGGCGCCTCGGCCGGGAAGCCGATGTGGGTGGCGGCGAGCGTGGGAGCCAAGGAGATCGCCGGGGCAGCCGCTGCGGGCGGTCTCGGGGCTAGGGCCTGGGCGGCCGCTGGGTGCGACACGGCCAATCCGAGCATCAGAGCAGCGGCGCAGCACCAGAGGGTTCGAAGCATCGTCGTATTCCTTGTGAGAGTGGTCACCTCTTGCCGGCCCTTCTTCTTGCATCATTCCTGCGCGGCAGCCCGCCGCAGCTCTCGAGCGGCGACAACCAAATCCAATGTCTGCACCCGCGTCGTCCGACTTGCTTTAATTGCCGACGCGAGCTTGCTCAATCCGGAGTGCGCCTGCACGATCTCTGCCTCGGCAACGACTGCCAGATCGGTGGCGCGGGTGCTGGCGTCACGCACCGCGTGGTAGAGGTCGTCGGGGGTGAATGGCTTGAGCAGCACCCGGACGGGCGTGTCCGATGCCTCGATATACGGCACTGCGTCGGGATCGGCGGACATGCAGAGGAGGGCGACGCCCGGCCGATACCGCCTGAGCGTTTCCGAGACCTGACGCCCATCGATGTGCGGCATCGAGAGGTCGGTGAGGACCAAATCGAACGGCTCGGCGCGCGCTTGAACGAGTGTCAGCGCGGACGCGCCATTCGGCGCGTCTTCAACGTGAAAGCCTTCGGCTTCGAGCGTGCGGCGGACGACCTGGCGGATGGATGGTTCGTCGTCCACCACCAGCACGGTGGCTCCGTGCCAGATCGGGCCGTGAGGAGGGTGAAGGGCTGCGTCCATATAGCACCTGCCGGGAGCAGGCTCCCTTGCGCATCGTTCTGATGAGTCGTAGCTCAATGTAGACTGCGGGTTGCGGCGACGCTAGCGTGGTGCCTCGCCGCGGATGTGATGGACCCTCGGAGAGGGGCGCTGACATGCGTTACCGGACACGGTCGATCTCATGGCACGGCCAGCCCTTTCACTTTGAGCGCTTGCAGCCGAAGGCTTCCAGTAGCGAAACCCCGCTCTGGGCGGTCTCTCGCAGCGGAGAATTCATCGGCGTCATGCCGTGCCCTCCTGAAGTCACTACCAAGGATTTCGACGTGCGAAGTCTCCGGTGGCTAGGGGAGCTCCTGGGTGGTCCGGCGGCCGCGAAGCGACGCCCTTGAACCGCGAAACGTCACAAGCGAGACAGTAGGGCAAGCGCCCCGTCCTTACGTGACCATTACCCCGCCCGACACCTTGCGATCACCGCGACCGGCGTTCGTCTGCCCCAGGAGCCGGATCTTCTAGGGTTCATGGCGCTCCGACGCGATTCCATCACCCTGATCGCACCGACCGCCGCCGCAGGAAGCTCGCCCCCGCGAACGCCGCGGCCAGGATCAGGCCGCCGCGGACCAGGGTGCCGCCGAGCAGGTCGAGCAGATCGAAGTGGCTCATGGCCGCTGCTCCCGCTTGGCCGCCTCGACCCAGGCGGCGAGCTCGTTCAGCTCCTCCTCCGACAACCGGGTCGAGGGCGAGTCGAGGAGGGTCAGCACGGCCTTCGAAGGCGACCCCCGGAAGAACGTGCTGACCAGGTGACGCAGGGCCGATTCCCGCACCGCCTCGGCGGGGACCATCGGGGGGGTAAGGGGCTCTGCGGGCTCAGCGGCGCAGGTCGGCGAGGGCGGCGGTCGCGGGGCTTCGGCTTTGCGGGAGAGAAATGCCAAGGCCGCACCCGACCCCCTCACCCGCGTGCGGACAAACCTCCGGCGCCGACCGTCGCTAGCATCTGCCGCATGCAGTAGCGCGCGAGCGCCAGAAGCTCGGCCGACGACAGATCGGCGACCAGCGCATGCGCCACACCGGGCTCGTCCCACACCGCCACCCGATAGCCATCGCGCGAAGCGACGCGCACCTGCTCCGAAGCCGTTCGGGTCTCGGCGCCCGGGAATACGTAGTACGAGAGCGTGTGCCCCCGCATGACGTATTCGATCACGCCCCCCGACCGCTGATGCACCAGAAAGAGCCGCGCACCCTTGAGCTCGGCGTTCGGAAAGCGTGGCACCTCGACGCCGAACGGCAGTCGCTCGGTCAGCCACGTCGCCACTTCCGAGGAATCGGAGGACACCACGCCGAAGCTCCGGACGGTACGTACGTGCTCCTCGGCCAGCAGGACGATCGGATCGCGCGAGCCGGTGAGTCGGTCATGCAGCATGCCCCGCCCCAGCCACGCGCCCACCAGCAGCATCGCGGCGGCGAGGCCGGCGGCGGTCCGACGCACCAGCGATGCCCGCCGGCGCGGTGGCGCCCCGGTGCGGGCGTGCGCCAAGACCTTGAAGAGCCGATCCCGCACCTCGACCGGCGCCTCCGTCCGGGGCGCCACCATGCGAGTGCGCTCGGCGATGGCGCGCATGTCCTCCAGGAAGCCCCGGCACGACCCGCACCCGCTCAAGTGTTCCCGGGCCTGCTCCACCTCCGCGGTCGCCTTTCGCGGACCGGCGTCGGGCCAGAGCAGGCGCCGGGCCCTGCCGCAGGTCATCACTGGCGCCTCCAGCGCAGCCCATCACGCGCCGGGGCTTCGAGCGCCGCGCGAAGCTGCCGCCGCCCCCGCCCCCGGAACAGCCGCGACGCCACCGTGCCCTCGGGCACGTCGTTCATGCCGGCCACCTCCCGCTGTGTAAATCCCTCGACGTCGACCAGCCAGATCACCGACCGCAGCTCCTCGGACAGATTGTTCAGCGCCTCGGTGAGTTGCTCCCCCAATTGGCGGGCATCCAGCACTTCCGGCGGCGAGGGCAGGGGATTCCACGCGGCCAGCGCCGCCTCGAACTCGGGCTCGTCCATGTCCGCGCTGACCGTCTCCGCTCGACGGCGCGAGCCGCGGACACGATTCAGGTGGGTGCGGCTCAGAATGGTGAAGAGCCAGGAGCGGGCTGCCGTGGGGTCCCGGAGCTGACCGTAGCTCCGGAACGCCCGCAGCGTCGCGTCCTGCAACAGGCCTTCGGCGTCGGCCTCGCGCCCGTCACACAGCCGGAGCGCCGTGCGAAAGAGCGCGTCGAGGTGCTCGGTCCGCACTTCCTCGAATGCGCGCGGAACGGGTCGCGAGGCTGGCTTCGCAGCGGTTATCTCCTGGCGCTATCGGTGTCGTTCCCTCACACCTGGGACACCGGCGAGCGCGGAATCCATCTGAGAGCAGCGCGGGCACCGCGCGCACCTTCACGCGTTGAGTCCCACTACATTCCTTCAACATGACTGCTTCACTGGACGATACCCGCCCCGCGGCCACCCCGCGTGTCGGCGCGCGGGCGCCGGGCCTGCTCCTCGCCGGAGACATCGGCGGGACCAAAACCGCGCTGGGCGTCTTCTCGTCCGCGCGAGGTCCGCGCGAGCCGGTCGTCGAGGCGGAATTCCCCAGTGCGAAATACGCCTCGCTCGCGGAGCTGGTCCGCGAGTTCCTGGCAAAGGCCGGCGTGACGGTTCAGTACGCCTGCTTCGATGTGGCCGGGCCGGTGCTTGCCGGCCGCGCCCGGATCACCAACCTGCCCTGGGTGCTCGCGGAGGACGAGCTGGCTGCGGAGCTTCGCCTCCGCTCGGTGCTGCTGCTCAACGACCTCGAGGCCGCGGCGCTCGCGACGTCGGTCCTCGAACCGGACGACCTCCACACGCTCAACGCCGGCGAGCCGCTGGCCGGTGGGGCGCTCGCGGTGATCGCCCCGGGCACCGGCCTGGGCGAGGCTTTCCTGACCTGGGACGGCACGCGGCATCGCGCGTTTCCCTCCGAAGGCGGCCATGCCGATTTCGCGCCCACCGACGAGCTGCAGGCCGCGCTGCACGCCCACCTCATGCAACGCTTCGGTCACGTGAGCGTGGAGCGCGTCTGCTCGGGACCCGGCCTCCTGAATATCTACCAGTATCTCCGCGAATCCGGTCATGCGCCCGAGTCCGCCGTGGTGGCCCGTCGGCTGGCGGCCGGGGAGGACGGGCCGCCCATCATCGGCGAGGCGGCGGAGCGCCGGCCGGATCCGGACCCGCTGAGCCGCGCCGCGGTCCAACTCTTCGTTTTGATTCTGGGCGCCGAAGCGGGGAACCTGGCCCTGAAGGTATTGAGCACCGGCGGGGTCTACCTGGCGGGCGGCATTCCCGCGCGAATGATCGCCGCGCTGGGGGAGGGCAGGTTCATGCGGGCCTTCGTCGCCAAGGGCCGTCTGGGCGACATGCTGGCACGAATGCCCGTCCATGTGGTGCTTCGGCGCGCCGCATTGCTCGGCGCGGCGCTCCGCGGCCTCGAGATAGCCGCCGCCCCAACCGATTGAGGAGGAACGACACGATGCAGCTCGGGATGATCGGGTTGGGACGCATGGGTGGCAACATGGTGCGCCGGCTGATGCGCGCCGGACACGAGTGCGTGGTCTACGATGTCCACCATGAGGCCGTGGAGGCCCTGGCCGGCGAGGGGGCCGCGGGCACCGACTCGCTCGCGGCGTTCGCCGCGGCGCTCACGCCCCCGAGGGCGATCTGGCTGATGGTGCCCGCCGCATTGGTGGATCAGGAGATCGCCGCCCTCGCTCCCAGCCTCGCGCCGGGCGACATCGTGATCGACGGGGGCAATTCGCACTACCACGACGACATCCGGCGCGCCGCGGAACTCGAGGCGAGCGGTATTCATTACGTGGACGTGGGGACGAGCGGTGGGGTCTGGGGTCTCGATCGCGGCTACTGTCTGATGATCGGCGGCGAGGGATCGGTGGTCGAGCGGCTCGATCCGGTGTTCGCGGCCCTCGCACCCGGCGCCGCGGCTGCGCCGCCGACCCCCGGCCGGGAGTCCGCCACCGGAACCGCCGAGCGAGGCTATCTCCACTGCGGGCCCGCGGGCGCGGGACACTTCGTGAAGATGGTGCACAACGGGATCGAGTACGGGCTCATGGCGGCCTACGCGGAGGGGTTGAACATACTGCATCACGCGGGCGTGGGGCTGGCTGACCAGGCGTCGGATGCGGAGACCACGCCGCTTCGCCATCCGGAGCACTACCGGTACCAGCTGGACCTGGCCGAGATCACGGAGGTCTGGCGGCGCGGCAGCGTGATCGGCTCCTGGCTCCTGGACCTCACCGCCCGTGCCCTGAGCCAGAGCCCCGATCTGTCCGGGTTCGCGGGCCGGGTGTCGGACTCGGGCGAGGGGCGCTGGACCATCGCCGCGGCGATCGATGAGTCCGTGCCCACGCCGGTCCTGAGCGCCGCCCTGTTCCAGCGCTTCAGCTCGCGCGGCGAGGGCGACTTCGCCAACAAGCTTCTCTCCGCGCTCCGCTACCAGTTCGGCGGGCACAAGGAGACGGGCTCCAGCTCGGACGAACGGCATGGCTGAGCTCAACTCCGACGCGCTCGTGGTCTTTGGGGTCACGGGCGACCTCGCCTTCAAGCAGATCTTCCCCTCGCTTCAGGGGATGATCCGGCACGGACATCTGGATGTGCCGGTGCTGGGCGTCGCCCGCTCCGGCTGGAGTCTGGAGCAGCTCCGGGCCCGGGCCCGCGAGAGCCTGGAGCAGCACGGGGGAGTGGATGCGGCGGCCTGTCAGAAGCTGTGCGGGTTGCTCCGGTTCGTCGGCGGCGACTACGAGGACCCCGGCACCTACCAGCGGTTGCGGGAGGCGCTTGGCGACGCGCGGCGGCCGGCCCACTATCTGGCCATCCCGCCGAGCCTGTTCGCCACCGTCGCCGGGGGCCTGGCCCGGGCGGGCGCCACGTCCGACGCACGCGTCATCGTGGAGAAGCCCTTCGGCCGCGACCTCGCCTCCGCCGAGGCGCTCAACGCGACGCTCCCTGAGTTCTTCCCCGAGTCGGCCAACTTTCGCATCGACCACTTCCTCGGCAAGGAGCCGGTTCAGAATCTCCTCTATTACCGCTTTGCGAACAGCTTCCTGGAGCCGATCTGGAACCGGAACTACGTCGAACGAATCCAGATTACCATGGCGGAGCGTTTCGGGGTACAGGGGCGGGGGCGGTTCTACGAGGAAGCGGGCGCGATCCGCGACGTGGTGCAGAACCACCTGCTGCAGGTGGCGAGCCTGCTCGCGATGGAATCGCCGTCCGGACGGGGCATCGAGGCCATGCGGGACGCGAAGGCGCAGGCCTTTCGCGCCATGCGACCCCTGCAGCCGTCCGATGTGGTGCGCGGGCAGTTCCGGGGATATCGGGAGGAGGAGGGCGTGGCGCCCGACTCCGACGTGGAGACCTTTGCCGCGGTCCGGCTGCAGGTGGATTCGTGGCGGTGGGCGGGGGTTCCGTTCTACATCCGCACAGGCAAGTGCCTGCCGGTGACGGCCACCGAGGTGCTCATCGAGCTCAAGCGGCCGCCCCTGGAGCTGTTCCCCGACTGCTCCGCGGCGCCGCCCAACCGCTTTCGCTTCCGGCTCAGCCCCCACGTGGTGCTCTCGCTGGGGGCACGCGCCAAGCTGCCGGGCGAATCGATGCGGGGGGAGGATGTCGAGTTGATCGCCTGCCACGATGGCACGGACGAGATGAAACCCTACGAGCGGCTGCTCCGCGACGCGATGCGGGGCGACCAGATGCTGTTCGCCCGGCAGGACTCGGTCGAGGAGGCCTGGCGGGTCGTGGAACCGGTGCTGGGCGGCGCCGCGCCGCTCGTGGAGTACGCGAGCGAGACGTGGGGCCCCGCCGAAGCCGATCGCCTGCTCCAGAACGGCGCCGCCTGGCACAATCCCGAGCAGGACTGGGGCTGCGGATGACGACCCGGCACGACGTGGTCTTCCTCTTCGACGTGGACAACACGCTGCTCGACAACGACCGGGTCATCGTGGACCTCCGGCGCTACCTGATGCGCGAGGTCGGGGCCGGATGCACCGCGCACTACTTCGAGATCTTCGAAGACCTTCGCACGGAGCTCGGCTACGCCGACTACCTGGGTGCGCTCCAGCGCTACCGCGTCGCCTATCCCCGCGATCCGCGGCTGGTCGCCGTGTCGTCTTTCCTGATTGACTATCCCTTCGCCAACCGGCTCTTTCCCGGCTCGCTCGACGTGCTGGAGCACCTGGAGCCGTTCGGCCCGACCGTCATCCTCACCGACGGCGACGTGGTCTTCCAGCCACGGAAGATCGAACGGTCCGGGCTGGCTAGCGCGGTCGAGGGACGGATCCTGGTCTACATCCACAAGGAGCGGGAGCTGGCCGATGTGGCGCAGCGATTTCCCGCCGAGCACTACGTGCTGGTGGATGACAAACTCCGTATCCTGTCGGCCGTCAAGCAGGTCTGGGGACCGCGCGTCACCACCGTCTTTCCCCGCCAGGGTCACTACGCCTACGACCCGGACGTCCTGTCGAGCTTTCCACCGGCCGACGTGAGCGTCGACCGGATCGGCGATCTGCTCGAATACGATCTACCCACCCTGCTGGGCGCCGCCACGGCGGCGGCCGGCGGCAGGAGAGAGTCATGAACCCCACCCGACGGCTCCACGAGCTGGGTCAGAGCCTGTGGCTCGACAACATCACCCGGGAGATGCTCGAAAACGGCACCCTTGCGCGTCACATCCGCGAGCTGTCCGTCACCGGGCTCACCTCCAATCCGACCATCTACGAGCACGCCATCGGAAGCGGCGGCTGGTATGACGACGCCATTCACACCAAGTCCGCGGCGGGTCTGTCGGGCGAGGACCTGTTCTTCGAGCTCGCGGTGGAGGACCTGAGCCGGGCGGCCGAGCTGTTCCGGGACGCGCACCGGGCAACGGGCGGCACCGATGGGTGGGTCTCCCTCGAGGTCTCCCCCCTGCTGGCGGACGATACGGCCCGCACACTCGAGCAGGCGCGCGCGCTCCACCGGATGGTCGAGCGGCCCAACGTGTTCATCAAGATTCCGGGAACTCCTGCCGGGCTCCCGGCCATCGAGGAGGCGATCTTCGCCGGGGTGCCGGTCAACGTCACGCTCCTCTTCTCGCGGGAGCAGTACCTGGCGGCCGCCGCGGCGTATCAGCGCGGTGTGGCGCGGCGCATCGCGGCGGATCTCGATCCGGCGGTCGGGTCGGTGGCGTCGGTGTTCATCAGCCGGTGGGACAAGGCGGTCGAGGGCAAGGTGCCGCCGGCGCTTCGCGCCCGCTTGGGGGTAGCGATCGCCGGGCGGACGTATCGGGCCTACCGGGAGCTGCTTGCGTCGGCCCGCTCGCAGGAGCTCGCCGCGGCAGGCGCCCGGCCTCAGCGGCTCCTCTGGGCCAGCACCGGCACCAAGGATCCGCAGGCCTCCGACGTGCTCTACGTCGAGGCGCTGGCCGCGCCCGACACCATCGACACCATGCCCGAGGCGACGCTGCTGGCCTTCGCCGATCACGGCCATGCGCGCGCCACCATGCCGGAGGATGGGGGCGATGCCGAGCGCACGCTGCAGGAGTTCGGGCGCTCAGGGGTGGATGTCGCGGCGCTGGCGACCGATCTGCAGCGGGAAGGCGCCGCGTCGTTCGTCAAGTCCTGGAAGGGACTGCTCGAGCGCATCGGCGGCAAATCCGAGGCGCTCGCCGCGGGCGCGGGTGGATCCAGCGGGTCCGGCGCGCACCGGTGACGGTCTCGACGCCGGCTCCCGCGCTCACCGACCTCCCGGCGTGGTCGGCGCTCCAGGCGCACTTCCCCGCCATCCGCGACTCTCATCTTCGCGCGCTGTTCGACGCCGATCCTGGACGGGCGGAGCGGCTGAGCCTCGATGCGGCCGGGCTGTACCTGGACTATTCTAAGCATCGGGTCACCCATGAGACGATGCGGCTGCTGCTGGCGCTTGCGAGCGAGTCCGGTCTCCGGGACCGGATCGACGCGATGTTCGGCGGAGAACGCATCAATGTGACCGAGGGGCGGGCGGTGCTGCACGTGGCGCTCCGGGCGCCCCGAGATCAGAGCATCGTGGTGGACGGCGTGGACGGCGTGGACGTGGTGCCGGGAGTGCACGAGGTGCTCGACCGGATGACGGCTTTCACCGATCGCGTGCGGAGCGGCGACTGGCTCGGCCACACCGGCAAGCCGATCCGGCACGTCGTCAATATCGGGATCGGCGGCTCCGACCTGGGGCCGGTCATGGCGTACGAGGCGCTCCGGCACTACAGCCGCCGGGATCTCGGCTTCAGTTTCGTCTCCAACGTGGACGCCACGGACTTCGCCGAAGCGACTCGGAGCCTGGATCCGGCGGAGACCCTGTTCATCGTCTCATCCAAGACCTTTACCACGGTCGAAACGATGACCAACGCCCGAAGCGCACGGGCCTGGGCAGTCGCGGCGCTGGGGGACGAGCGCGCCGTCGCCCGTCACTTCGTGGCCGTCTCCACCAACGCAGGAAAGGTGCGCGAGTTCGGGATCGATCCGGCCAACATGTTCGGCTTCTGGGATTGGGTCGGCGGCCGCTACTCGATGGACTCGGCGATCGGGCTCTCCACCATGCTGGCTATCGGGGCCGAGCAGTTTGGGGCGATGCTGGCCGGCTTCCACGCCATGGACGAGCATTTCCGCACTGCCCCCTTCGAGCGCAACCTGCCGGTGCTGATGGCGCTGCTCGGCGTGTGGTACGCCGACTTCTTCGGCGCCGAGAGCGTCGCGGTGCTGCCCTACGAGCAATACCTGAAGCGGTTCCCGGCCTATCTGCAGCAGCTCACCATGGAGAGCAACGGGAAGCACGTGACCGTGGGCGGGTCCCGCGTCACCTACCAGACGAGTCCGATCTACTGGGGCGAGCCGGGGACCAACGGACAGCATTCGTTCTACCAGCTCATCCACCAGGGCACCCGGCTGGTGCCGGCGGATTTCATCGGCTTCATCCGGCCGCTCAACCCGATCGGCGACCACCATGATCTCCTGATGGCCAATCTCTTCGCTCAGACCCAGGCGCTGGCGTTCGGGAAGACGGCCGAGGAGGTGCGCGCGGAGGGCACGCCCGAGTGGCTCGTGCCGCATCGGGTTTTCGAGGGGAACCGGCCGACCAGCACCCTCCTCATAGACCGGCTCACCCCGGAGACGCTGGGGAAGCTCGTAGCGCTGTACGAGCACTGCGTCTTTACGCAGGGGGTCATCTGGCAGCTCGATTCCTTCGATCAGTGGGGTGTCGAGCTGGGCAAGGTCCTCGCCACGCGCATCATGTCCGAGCTCGCGGACACGACCGGGTCGGGGGCATCGCTCGATAGCTCTACCAACCGGCTTCTCGAGCGGTACCGCAGCGGGAATGGCGGAGCCGCGGGACCCACCCGCGGGTGAGAGAGCAGGACCGGTTCAAGCAACAGGCTGCCGAGCGGGCGGTGGCGCTGGTCGAGCCGGGGATGGTCGTCGGGCTCGGCAGCGGCTCGACCGCGCTCCTCGCCATCCGCCGCATCGGACAACTGCTCGCGGACGGTGTGTTGACCGGCGTCGTCGGTGTCCCGACCTCCATCGCCACGGAAGACGAGGCGCGCGGTCTCGGCATCCCGCTTCTCGACGGCCGCCACGCGGGTCCGGCGGATATCACCATCGATGGCGCCGACGAGATCGATCCCAGCCTGGATCTGATCAAGGGCCGCGGCGGCGCGCTCCTGCGGGAGAAGATCGTGGCCCAGTCGAGTCGCCGGGTCGTCATCGTGGCGGATGAGTCCAAGCTCTCGCCGGTGCTGGGTACCCGCTGTGCGCTGCCGATCGAGGTCGTGCCATTCGGCCGGCCTTCCCAGGAGGCGTTCGCCGCCGGTCTGGCGGCCCGGGCGCGGGTCGCCATCCGCGCCGGGGCCAATGGCGCTCCGTTCGTCACCGACCAGGGCAACCACATCCTCGATTGCCACCTCGGACCGATCGAGCGGCCCGAGACGCTGGCGCGCACCCTCGAGGCACGGGCCGGCGTGGTGGCTCACGGCCTCTTCCTCGGTCTCGCGACCGATGTGATCATCGCGGGGTCGTCGGGGATCGAGCATCTGAGACGCCGATGATCGAGCGCTACCCCGGGAAGGAAGCGTTGGCGGAGGCGGTGGCCCGGCATGTCGTCGCCCGGGCCGCGGGGGCCGTCGCGGCCGGGGGCCGCTTCACGGTGGCGCTCGCCGGCGGATCCACACCGCGAGATGCCTACGCGGTGCTCGCGACCGACGCCTTCGCCCGGCGGGTGGAGTGGGAACGGGTGCACGTGTTCTGGGGGGATGAGCGCTCGGTCCTACCGGACGACGACCGGAGCAACTATCGGATGGCGCGGGAAGCGTTGCTGGACCGAGTGCCGATTCCGGCGCACCAAGTGCACCGCATTCGCGGCGAGGACGATCCGGAGCGGGCCGCCGCCGAGTACGAACGCGAACTGCGCGCAGTGCTCGGCTCCCGGCGGGACGACGCTCCCACGACCGCCGGGCTCGATCTGGTGCTGCTCGGCCTGGGCGAGGACGGTCACACGGCGTCGCTCTTCCCCGGTCAGGCCGCAGTCCGGGAGACGGTGCGGTGGGCGGTGGCCGTACCCGCCCCGGAGGGGTCGGTGGAGCGTATTACCCTCACGCCGGTGGCGCTCAATGCGGCCAGGAACGTGACCTTCATCGTGTCTGGCGCGAGCAAGGCCGCGCGCCTCCAGCAGGTGCTGGAAGGGCCGAGTGCTCCCGATCTGTTGCCGGCACAGGCCGTCCGGCCTTCTTACGGACGCCTGAACTGGATGGTGGACGAGCCCGCGGCGGGCCGACTCTCGGGGGGTACGTGAATACTTCTCGATCTGATGCCGCGGGGTGGGCCCTGGGCGCGCTGATAGCCGGCTTCGCGCTCGGGTGCGGCCGGCAGGACGCCTCCATTCCCAAGAGTCAGCATGCCCGCGTAGAGCAGCAGGTGGGGCGCGTCCTCGTCACCATCGAGTACAGTCGCCCGGTGGCTCGGGGGCGAAACCTCTTCGGCGGCATTGTGCCGTACGGAGTGGCGTGGGATCCCGGGGCCGATGCGGCCAGCACGATCGCCTTCGATGGGGACGTGGACGTCGAGGGGCAGCACGTGCCGAAGGGCACCTACAGCATCTGGGCCATACCGGAGCCCGAGCGGTGGACCTTCATTCTCAGCCGCGCGGCGCACGTGTTCCACGAGCCCTATCCCGAGGGCCGGGACGCGCTTCGGATCCCGCTGGCGCCTCGGAGCGGGACCTTCATGGAGACGCTCGGGTTCTATTTTCCGATGGTAGAGGCGGATAGCGCGCTGCTGTACCTGCATTGGGGAGAGACCGTGCTCCCCATCCGGCTCCGGACGCGGTGACCGCAGCCGGCCGAGGGCCGTTGACTCCCTCGTCGCCGGTAGTGAAGTTGGCCACATCCCTGGCCCGATCGTTCGCCCTGACCCGAGCCGCGATGTCCCGCTCCCGGAGCCTTTCGCTCGGCACCCGCCTGCTGCTGCCGCTGCTGCCGACGGCCGCGGCGATCATGGTGGCCTACGCGCTGTGGGCTCTGGTGGAGCGCGAGGAGACGATGGCGCCGGAGACCCGGCAGGAAACGCAGGCGTACGCGACCGCGCTGTCGCTCGCGTTCGACTACGCCCTTCGCGACGTCAAGCACGAGAACGTGCAGGAGATCCTCAATCGGGTGAGCCGGGCGCCGACGGTGTATGGGGTGCTCGTCTACGATGCGGCGGGTGCCCGGACCTTCAGCTCGGACATCCTCCGAGTACCGGGGTCGCCGCCGCGTGCGGTTCTGCGCGAGGTGCTGCGCACCGGGCAATCGGCCACCTACGAGCGGGAGATCGACGATCAGCGGGTCTTTTCGGTGCTCCAGCCCATTCACGCCCCGGCCGGCGAGATCACCGGCGCGCTGGAGGTCGCCCAGCCGCTCGCCTTCATCGAAGCCGAACAGGCGAGGGTCCGGCGCCGCTTTCTCCTGAACACCCTGACCCTCCTCGGTGCGCTGGCGGTCGTCACGCTCTGGCTGGTCCGGCGCGTGGTCGCCAAGCCGATGGACCGGATGGTCGAGGCGGCCCACGCCCTCGGCGGAGGCGATCTGTCCTACCGGATTCCCGAGCAGGCCGAGGCGCGGGAGCTCGGCCAGCTGGCCCGCGAGTTCAATACGATGGCCGGCCGCCTCGAGGCCGCTCGCGCCGCTTCCGAGCTCGAAGCGGAAAAGCGGGTGATCCTGGAGCGGCGGCTCCAGGAGTCCGAGAAGCTGGCCGCCATCGGCAACCTGGCGGCCGGGCTGGCCCACGAGATCGCCGCCCCGCTCAACGTGATCAGCGGACGCGCGGAGCTGCTGCTGCGCCGGCCGAGCGATACGCCGGCCCGCGAGCGCAATTTGCGGATCATCGTCCAGCAGATCGGTCGCATCACCACGATCGTCCGCAACCTGCTCGACTTCGCCCGCCGGCGCGAGCCACAGGTGCAGCGCATCGAGCTGGCCGGCGTCGTCGACGGGGTCATCGAGTTTCTCGACGGCGAGCTGGAGCGGTCCAGTGTGTCGCTGGTCCGTGACGACACCCGAGGGCTCCGGGTGTCGGCCGACCCCGATCTGCTGCATCAGGTGCTCGTCAATCTCGTGCTCAACGCGGTGCAGGCGATGGAGAACGCCATGGGGGAAAGGCGCATGATCATCCGCAGCGGTCTGGACGACACGACGGTGTGGCTCGAGGTGGAGGACACGGGTCCGGGCATCGCGCCCGACGCGCTGGGCCGGCTCTTCGAGCCGTTCTACACGACGAAGCCACGCGGCACCGGCCTGGGTCTTGGCGTCTCGCGGAACATCGTCGAGGAGCACGACGGGCAGCTGAGTGCCGCCAACGCCGCGTCGGGCGGCGCGGTGCTTCGTCTGACGCTGCCGGCCGAGCCGGCGCGGCGGGAGGTCGCGGCCAATGCCTGAACAGATCGTCATCGTCGAGGACGATCGCGAGCTGCGGGAGCTCCTGATCGAGGTCCTGGGGGACGCGGGCTACGCGCCGGCCGGGTTCGCGTCGGCGGGCGCGGCGCTGCAGGCGCTCGAGCGGGGCGCCCCGGGCGACCTCGTCCTGACGGACCTGATGATGCCGGGCATGCCGGGGCAGGAGCTGCTGGCCGAGGTGCGCCGGCGGGCCCCCGAGGTCAACGTGGTCGTCATGACCGCGTTCGGGTCGATCGACTCGGCCATCGATCTGGTCAAGGCGGGCGCGTTCGACTACCTCACCAAGCCGCTGGCGACCGACGACCTCCTGCTGGCGGTCGAGCGGGCGTTGACGGAAAGTCGGAGCCGCCGGGAGGATGCCCAGCGGGCCCGCGCCTCGGAACTGACGATTCCCCGTGGCTTCGTGGGCGAGAGCGCGCCGATGAAGGCGCTGTACCACCTGATCGGCCGCGCGGCCCGATCCGCCCATCCGGTGCTGATCACGGGAGAAAGCGGGACCGGCAAGGAGCTCGTCGCCCGCTCCCTCCATGCCGCCTCCGGACGCGGGGCCTTCGTCACGGTCAACTGCGGCGCCCTGCCGGAGAATCTGCTGGAGTCCGAGCTGTTCGGTCACGAGCGCGGCGCATTCACCGGCGCGGACCGCCAGAAGGACGGGCTGTTCCAGGTGGCCGACGGCGGCACCCTGTTCCTCGACGAGATCGCCGAGCTGCCGCTGCCGCTGCAACCGAAACTGCTGCGCGCGCTCGAGCAATCGGAGATCCGGCGCGTGGGCTCCGTCGCCGCCCAGACCGTCGACGTCCGGCTGCTCGCGGCGACGAACCGCACGCTCGAGCAGGAGGTGGAGGTGGGCCGGTTCCGCGACGACCTGTTCTGGCGGCTGAACGTGCTGCAGGTGCACGTGCCGCCGCTGCGCGAGCGGGCCGACGACATTCCCTTGCTGGCCCACCATTTCCTCACCCGCGCCGCCGACGAGGGCAAGCTTCCGCGTCCTCCGCTCCCTCCCGAGGGTCAGGATCCGCGGTCGGCGCCGACGACCATCGCCCCGGACACCATGCTGGCGCTCACCAGCTACCCGTGGCCGGGGAACGTCCGCGAGCTTCGGAACGCCATCTACCGGGCGGGCACCCTCGCGTTGGGCGACCGGATCGAGCTCGAAGACCTGCCCGCCCGCATCCACGAAGGGGGTGAGGTGGCGCGCCAGATCAATTCGGCGTCGCGGCGGAACATCACCCTGCGCGAGCTCGAGCGGCTCTACATCCTCGAAATCGTTCGCCGGACCGAAGGCAACAAGTCGAAGGCCGCGGAGCTCCTGGGCCTCGATCGGAAGACCCTGTACCGGAAACTCGACGAGTACCGCGGCGACGACCCCTCGCTCGCACTGTAGCAAAGCGCCCCACCGACCTTTCCCAGCTGTTCAGTAGCTCCCCACTCCTCGACGACCGCCATCCCAAGTGGTGGCGGCCACGCAGGATGCGCGCTTGGCCGATCAGGCACACGGGTTGCCTGAGGGACGTGCATGCACGAATGCGTTGAGGGTGGACTGCGCCTGCTGGTCGGCGTGGATTTTTCCGAAACCTCGGGCCGCGCCCTGCGGGAAGCCCGCAGGCTCGGCGCACTGCTCAACGCGCGGGTCGATCTGATCCACGTGCTGTCGGGCCCGTACCTGCAGCCCTGGGTCCCGGGCCGTGACGCGAGCGCGTGGCTCGATCTGCTGGCGGTCGCGCCGGACGAGATCCATACGCGCGCCGGCCGGCCGTGGAGCGAGCTGGCCCGGGCCGCGGAAGAGCAAGCCACCACCGCCATCGTGATCGGCAGCCATGGCGTCTCCGGTTACCAGCCACTGACGCTCGGGTCCACCGCGAGCCGTGTCACGCTCGTGGCACCCTGTCCGGTGGTCATTGTCAGTCCCAGATCCATGGAGGCGGCGAATGCTCGTCGTCGGTCGGGATCGCAGCGCGTTTCACTCACCCCTTAGCGAGGCGTTCGAGCCATGCAGCGTATCTCTTGCACCCACCTGATTGCCCTGGTCGCGCTCACGGCGTGCGGCGGGAAGCCCAAGCCGGAAGCCCCGGCGCCGGTCACCGATTACACCCCGTACTCGACGCCCGCCCGGCCGGCCTCGGACGGCCGGGACCGGAACCCGGCCGCCACGACCGAGGAGACCCGGAAGGCCGCCGTGCTCGCGGAAGCGATCTACTTCGGGTACGACCAGGCGGCGCTGAGCGCGGCCGCCCGCTCGACCCTCGACGCCAAGGCCGCCATCCTCAAGACCTCGCCGCAGTTGCGCCTCGTCATCAACGGCCACACCGACGAGCGCGGATCCGACGAGTACAACCTGGCGCTCGGCATGCGCCGCGCCAGCGCGGCTCGGCGCCATCTGCAGCAGGCGGGCGTGTCCGCGTCCCGGATCGAAGTGGTGAGCTACGGCGAGGAGCGGCCCGCCATGCAGAGCCACGACGAGCAGGCGTTCGCGGCGAACCGGCGCGACGAGTTCGTCGTCGCCGGCGCGCAGATGTCCCAGCACTAGCTTTCACCGGGCGCATCGGTGACCGCTGCCATTCCGCCGGCCTCCGGCCCGTCGCGGTGGGTGCTCAAGGCGCTCCTCGCGGCGGGTGCGGTCGCCATACTGGGCGGGGGAGCGCTTGCCGCATCCGCTCGCCGGATGTATCTCGACGCGTGTCCCGAGCCCTGTACGAACCTCGGGCCACTCCGGCACTTCTCCCCCAGCCAGACCTCGATCGTCTACGACGTGCGGGGCCGCGAGATCGGTCGCTTCCTGGTCGAGGACCGTCGCGTCACCCCGCTGGCGGACATGCCGGTGCACCTCCGGCAGGCCTTCCTCGCGATCGAGGACGCCCGCTTCTACGAGCATGACGGTGTCGATTACCGCCGGGTGGCGGGCGCCATGGCGGCCAACTGGCGCGCGCACCGCACCGAGCAGGGCGCCAGCACGATCACGATGCAACTGGCCCGGAACGTGTTTCCCGGATTCCTGCCGGCCCGCGAGCGGACGCTCGGACGGAAGGTGCGGGAGGTCCGGGTGGCGCGCGACATCGAGCAAGCCTTTCCCAAGGATACGATCCTCCAGCACTACCTGAACACGATCTATCTGGGTCACGGGGCGTACGGGGCTGCCGCCGCCGCCCGCGTGTATCTCGGCAAGGATCTCGGGGCGCTGTCGGTCGCGGACGCGGCGCTGCTCGCGGGCCTGCCGCAGGCGCCCTCGCTGATCAATCCCTACCGGAATCCGCGCGCCGCCCTGGACCGGCGCAATGTGGTGCTCGACCGCATGTACGCCCTCGGATGGCTCCCGGAGGACGCATGGGCCGCTGCGCGGGGCGCGGCGATCCATCTGGCCGACGAATCCACCGACGACGGGCTCCGCGCGACGGGTAGCACGGGCGCGTACTTCCTCGAAGCCGTGCGGCTCGAGCTCCAGCGCGAGCTCGGCCCGCCGCTGTACCGCGGCGGCTTCCGGATCCGGACGACCCTGGACGCCGGTCTCCAGCGGACCGCCGAAGGCATCGTCGAGTCGCAACTCGTCGCCATCGAGAGCGGAGCGCTCGGGGCGACGCCGGCGCCGCGACGCGGAACCGGCCGGGTACTGGGGGGGCAGGACGCCACGGCGTACCTCCAGGCCGGGATGGTGATCCTGGATCCCGACTCCGGAGACGTGCGCGTCATGATCGGCGGCCGCTCCTTCCGGGAGTCGCCCTTCAACCGGATGACGCAGGCGTGGCGTCAGCCCGGCTCGGCGTTCAAGCCGTTCGTGTATGCCGCGGCTCTGGCCGCGGGACGAAAAGCCACCGACACGATCAGCGACGCCCCTGTCGCCATCGTCATGCCGGCCGGCAATACGTGGCGTCCGCAGAACTATCGCCGGGATGAGAGAAACGGTCGCGTCACGCTCGAAACGGCCCTCGCCAAATCCCTCAACCGCGCGACGGTGCGTCTCGGCATGGAGCTGGGCGTGAGCCGCGTGGCCGCGGCGGCGGAGGCGATGGGGCTCGAGGGGGCCGTGCCCCGGCGGCCCGCGACTCTCCTGGGCGCCGCCGACGTGCACCCGTTGGATCTCATCGCCGCCTACGCGCCGTTGGCTCGGGGTGACGGGAGGGCCGTGCGGCCCCGGATCGTCACCCAGGTCGAGGACGCGGCCGGCCGCGTCCTGCTCGCGGTACCGCCGGAAACGCGCGAGGGCCTGCCGCCCGAGGTGACCGCCGAGCTGCGTGACATGCTGGTCCAGGTGGTGGAGCGCGGCACGGCACGAAGCGTACGCCAGCATGGGATGGGTGGTCCGGTCGCGGGCAAGACGGGCACCACCAACGGCACCACGAACGCGTGGTTCGTCGGGGTGACGCCGGACTATGTGGCGGGGGTCTGGGTAGGGTTCGATCGTCCGAGGGCGATCCTCCCGGACAGTTCGGCGACCGGCGGCCGGGTGGCCGCGCCGATCTGGGCGGAGGTCATGAAGCGGCTGCCCCACCTCCGCGATCGGTGGCCGCTGCCGCCCGATATCACGCCCGCCTCTCCATCCGCCGAGCCGCGTCCGGTCGCTCCCGAATCGGAGGAGCCGCAGCCGGTCGCGGTGCAAAGCGAGCCGGTTTTATCGGCTGCAGCGCGGAGGCCGATAGGCGATCCGGGCCGCGAAGTCGGCCCGCCGCAGCCGCCCGCCGTCCCATGAGGGTTGCGGCCTGGGGCCGCTACTCGATGGTCTTCGGGGTGCCGGCGTCGTGCGACGCGACGGTTGAGGCGGCGCGGCCCGGCGTCAGGGCGCGCCGTGCAGGATGGTGCCCCGGTTGCCCACGAGGAACACGTCGGCGGGTGAGCTGCCCCAGACGCCGATCAGTGTGCGAGTTGTCGGGTGGGTTTCGGTCCAGCTGACGCCGTCGTAATGCAGGAGTAGACCGTCGTCCCCGACGGCGTACACGTCGGTGGGGCCGCTCCCCCAGACTTTCTGCAGCAGTCCCACCGCCGGCAGCGTCATGTGCGACCACTTGGTGCCGTCGAAATGCACCACGGCGCCACTCACCTCGAAGTCATCGTTCACCGTGAACCCCGTGGCGAACACGTCCGTGGGCGAGCTGCCCCAGATGCCGTTCAGCAGCAGGTTCTCCTCCTGGAGCGCGGGCGCCCACGCGGCGCCGTCGTAGCGGAGGACGACACCGGTGGACGGATCGCTTTCCTGATCGAACCCGACCGCGTACACGTTCGTGGCGCTGCTGCCCCACACGTCGTTCAGGCTCGGAGACGTCGAGGCAGGCGGCGCCATCCGCTGCCACGCTCGTCCATCGTAATGGAAGATCAGGGTCCGGCCGAACTCGCCGTCGAAGGCGGTGCCGACGGCGAAGACGTCCGTCGCCGAGCTGCCCCAGACCTCGCTGAAGGAGAACTCCTCGAAATCGCTGACGAACCGCTGGCTCTCGGCCCAGCCGATGCCATCGTACCGGAGCACGACGGCTCCGGACGTGAGGAGGGGGAAACCCACGGCGAAGACGTCGTTCCCCGCGCTGCCCCAGACGCCCCGCAGCTGCAGATCGGGCTGCCGGAACTGCTGGCTCCAGGCCGAGCCGTCATAGTGGAGAATCAGCGAAGCGACGCCGCCGCCGTCCGTGGTCTCCACCTCGCCGACCGTGAACACGTCCGCCGGGCCGCTGCCCCAGACATCGGGCAGATCGGCGGTCGTCCCGCTGGTCATCTCCGTCCAGCGCAGCGTGCCGACCACGCAGGCCACCGCGAATTCCACGGCGAGCGGCGCGCCGGCCAGGACCTCGACGGTGCGCGGATTGGAGTCGGCGACGGTGCAGTTGGGCGCGACGCCGTTGAGCTGCAACGCGTGCGGGCCGGGTGCCAGCTGCGGCAGCACCACGGTGGCGTTGATGCCGATCGGCAGCGCCGGGGCACGATCGACCTGCAGCGTGTAGCCGTCGGGATCGGGGAGGAACCCGGTGGTGATGGTGGTGACCGTGACCGCACCCGGTGGGAGCGGGCACGTGACCGTAAATGTCAGCTGGACCGAGCCGCCGGATGGGACGATGACCGAGCGTGGATTATCCCCGTCCACGGTGCACTCGGCGGGTACGTCGGCGAGCTCGACCGTGCGCGAGCCCGCGACGAGCGCGGCCACCGTCACGGTGCCGTTCGCGCCGATCGGACTGGGGTCCTCGCCTTCGATGCGGATCGTGTAGCCGGCGGCATCCGACGGCGCGCCGGCCGTCTCGGTCCGCACCACGACGTCGCCCGGTTCCGGTTCGGTGATGTCGGCGCCGCCGCAGCCGACCGATAGTAACGAAACAGCCCAGGTCGCTATGGCCCGGGCTTGGGACGATCGAGGATGAGTAGGGGACTGCATGAGACTGACCCTTCGAGGCTGCCAACGGTCGTCCGCTCGCTCGGCACTGCGACTCCGATGCATGAGCCTAGCCGTGGCATAGGGGTGGTGTCAAGCAAAGTACCCACTAGCCAAACACGGTACGGCGGGCGTAACATCACGAACGCTCGATGGGGCTGGGCGGCTCGGGGCCGCCGGCGCTCCCTCACTCTCGTCCCTCCTCGTGGGGAGGCTCTCGGCCGCGTTCCCTGGCCCCGGAGCCGTCATGCCCACGACCCTGCCCGACGTCGATCCCATCGCGCTCCTCCCCTGGGCCAGTCCGTTCGACGGCGCCGAGTGGACCTTCGAGCCCATGTACGACGGCTTCCGAGCCCTGCTGTACGCGACCTCGGCCGGGTGCGAGCTGCGAACTCGGCGAGCGCATCGCGCCGACCGATTCGCCGACCTCCTGGAGCGCGTCACGCAGGTGCTCGCCGGGCGCCAGGCGGTCCTCGACGGCGAAATCGTCGCCCTGGATGCCAAGGGGAAGCCGGTCTTCCGGAATCTGCTCAAAGGCCTCGGCTACCTGGCCTTCGCCGCCTCGGACCTGCTCTGGCTCGATGGACGGGACCTGCGCGGCCTGTCGCTCACCGAGCGCAAGCGGCTGCTGGCCGACCTCCTTCCCACCGACACCGCGCCACTCTACAAGGTGTTTACTCTCGCGGAGCACGGCCGGGCCCTCTTCGAAACCGCGCGAAAGCTGAATCTCGAGGGCGTCGTCGCGAAGCGCGGCGCCGAGCCCTACGGCCCGGAGGCGTGCTGGTACATGATCCGCAACCCGACCTACAGCCAGGCGGGATCGGAGACCGGAACCATGGAGCGTCCGCGACGGCGCACGCGCGTGCCTGCGGCAGTTCCGCGCTCTTCGGAGGTGGCCGAGTAGTTGGCCTTCATCGGTCGGCCCCACTCGTCGCGCGCTCGCCGGTCTCCATGACCTGCTTCAGGCGACGGAGATCGCCGTCCACCTGGCGCCCCGGATCATCTCCCAGCACCTTGGCGATTGCGGCGCCGAGCCTCCCGCCCGGCGGATCGTACCTGAGCTCCACACGGACCTCGGTGCCCTGTCCGCCCGGGGCCGGCGTGAAGCGGACCGATCCGATGTTCGGGACCTCCGCGTCGTCCACCGATCGCCAGGCGATCAGCTCGTTCGGACGATCCTCGATGATCTCGGCGTCCCATTCCACCGTCGTGCCGCTCGGTGGCCGTGCCGTCCAGCGCGACCGCCGGTCGCCCTGGGTCCGTACCGACACGAGATGCTCCATGAAGTCGGGGAGGTTCTCGAAGTCCCGCCAGAATCGGTAGATCTCCTCCGGCGGACGTCCGACCGTGATGTCGCGGCGCACCTCGACGCCTCGGCTGCGCCCCAGAACAACGATCTGGCGGCCGCGGCCCGCCGTCCTGCTCCCGCCAGTCAGCGCCCGCGCCGCCAGGAGGTCCAACGCGGCGACGCCGAGGACCGCCGTGGCGGCCGTGCCCAGCTTCCGCTTCCGACCGGTGCTGACCGCGACGATCTCGGCCAGCCCCAAGCCGAGTCCCAGCCATGCGAGGCCGTGCGCCCGTGCGATTGTGGTCATGGGGCCTCCTTGGTCGGGCGTACATCAGGACCGCCCCGTAAACCCGCGCCGATCTCGGACGAGCCGATCAAAGCAGGACCTCGCCTGCGGGCGCTTTGTCACGTAAGGCCAAAAGTGGACGTGGGGCGGTGACGCTGGTCACCGGCTACCGGTTCGGCCGGCCGGTCGGTATGTCGCAAGTTGAAGAAACCGCCCGGTACCGACATCATTGTGGGATCGCCGAATTCACCCTCAGGCCGACCATTGCCGCGGAGAGTGTCCCGACATGCTACCCCATCGCCGACCTGTCCCCTCAGGGCTGCTGTTCGGCAGGACCTTTCTGCGCCATCCGCGGATGCTCGGGTCCGTGGTGCCGAGCAGCCGCTTTCTGATCTCCCGGATTCTGCGCCAGGTCGATTGGAAGCGAACGCGGGTGGTCGTCGAGGCGGGGCCGGGGGTGGGGACGGTGACGACGGCGATGCTCGATCGGGTCGGCCGTGAGGGCCGTCTGGTCGCGTTCGAGATGAACCGAACGTTCGTGGCGCACCTCCGGCACGAGATCGCCGATCCCCGGCTCCGCGTGCTGCACCAGTCGGCGGCCGAGGCGGAAGCGGCGCTCGCGGAGCTGGGAATCGGCGCCGCGGACTTGCTCGTGTCGGGGATACCGCTCAGCGGGCTCTCCCAGGCCAGTCGGCTCGAGTTGCTGGCCGGGTGGCGGCGGGTGCTTCGGCCGGGCGGGGTGCTGGTCGTCTACCAGTTCACCCGTTCGGCCCTGCCCGAGCTGCGGCAGATCTTCGGAGACGTGAGCGAGGAATTCGAGCCGCTGAATGTGCTGCCCGCCAGGGTGTTCCGCTGCGTGAGCTGATCAGATCATTCGCGGGACCCAGCAACCTCGACCCGCCGGTGTGGCGGGTTTTTCATTACCCCAACGGCGGGTCGGCCTTGTCTTCGGAGATGGGGAGCCGATATACTAGCTGCCTTGTTGAACCGGCGTTCAAATGCCGTGACTCGATCGGGACTCGATGTGGAGGTGACGCCGTGCCCGCCGGACTCCCGAATGCCGGTTCTACCGACTGCCCCCGCTGGCAGCGACGCCCCGAGGCCCGGCCGCGGGAGATTCTCGACGCCGCCGTCGCGGCGTTCGCCGCCGATGGCTACGAGGGCGCAACGATCGCGGATGTAGCGAGGCGGGCAGGGGTCAGCCCCGGGCTCGTGGTGCACTACTTCCGCAGCAAGGCCGAGTTGTTCGAGGCGGTCATCGACGATCGCTTCGTGGGCTTCATTGCCGGGGAGGAAGCGATCGTCGCCGCGCACCATGGGCCGTCCCGCGACCTGCTCCAGTTGCTGGTGCGCCGTCTGTGGGACCACCTCTGGCAGCCGGGCATCATCGAGCTCGTCCTGCTCGTGAAGGCCGAACGGTCCGAGTTTCCCGAAGCCGTCCAGATGCTGTTCCAGCAGCTGGGCGAGCGCTGGCGGATGCTGTTCGAGACCGTGCTCGACGCGGGCGCCGCGCGTTCGGAGTTCCGGTGGTCCGGGCCGCATGCCGCACGGGTCATCGGCCCCATGCTCGTCGGCGTGGTCGAATCGTCTCGCTGTTTCGGAGACCTCGACCGGCGCCCCTCGTCGCCCGACCAGCTCTGGGCCGCCCTGGTGAGCCTGCTCGACCACGGGGTCCTCGGCCCCCAAGAGAAGCTCCAAGGAGAATCGCGATGAAAAGCGTGCTGGCCGCCGTGCTGGTGCTGGGAGCCGTGGGCTGCAAGCGGGGAGCCGAGGCGCCGCCCGCGCCGCCCCCCGCCGAGGTCGGCGTCGTGGCGGTCGCGCCGAGGACGCTGCCGCTCAGCTACGAGTTCGTCGGCGAGGTGCAGCCCACCCGACGAGTCGAGGTGCGGGCCCGCGTGGACGGCATCATCGAGGCCCGCCCGTTCACGGAAGGCGCGTTCGTCAAGCCGGGCGACGTGCTGTACCGGCTGGAGCGGGTGCGGAACGACGCAGCCTATCGGAGCGCCGCCGCCCGGCTCGCCAACGCGCAACGGACGCTCGCGCGGCTCGAGCCGCTGCTCGCGCGCGATGCCGTGGCGCAGCAGGACGTGGACAACGCCAGGACCGAGGCCGAGTCGGCCCAGGCGTCGCTGGACGAGGCGTCGAAGGACCGCGCCGACGCCGTGGTGCGGGCCGAGATCGCGGGACGGGTGGGCCGAACGCTGATGGAGGTGGGCGCCCGGGTCACGGGCCCGTCCGACCTGCTGACGACGGTCGAGCAGCTCGATCCGGTCTACGTCACGTTCCGGCCGAGCTCGCAGGATCTGCTCCGCTGGCAGCAGGATCCCGAGGCGCGCAAGCTGATCCGGGCGGGGAGCGCGCTGGCCGTGAAGGTCGTCCTGCCGGACGGGAGTGAGCTGCCGCGCCAGGGCAAGCTCGACTTCGTGAGCCCGTCGCTCGATCCCGCGACCGGCACCCAGGAGTTCCGCGCCCAGTTCGCGAACAAGGACCTCCTGCTCGTCTCCGGCCAGTTCGTGCGGGTGCGGCTCGAAGGGTTCACGCGCGACAGCACGCTCGCCGTGCCGCGCCGCGCGGTGCAGCAGTCGCTCGGCCGCCAGTTCGTGCTCGTGGTGGGCGCGGGCGACACGGTGGCGAGCCGGGACGTCGAGACCGGAGCCTGGAGCGGTACCGCATGGATCATCGAGAAGGGCCTGGCTGCCGGCGACCGGGTCGTGGTGGACGGCATCCAGAAGGCGGCGCCCGGCCGTCCCGTCAAGCCGGTGCCGGTAGCCGATAGCGCGGCGGCGGTGGCCCGCTCGGGAGACGCCCAATGACCGACCCGCAAACCGGCACCCCCGAGATCCGCTATTTCTTCATTCGCCGGCCCGTCCTCGCGGCGGTCATCTCGATCGTGATCGTCCTGCTCGGCGGCTTCGCGCTGCTGCAGCTTCCAGTGTCGCGCTATCCGCAGATCACGCCGCCGTCGGTGCAGGTCTCCGCCGTCTATCCCGGGGCCACGGCCGAGGACGTGGCGCAGGCCGTGGCCGCGCCAATCGAACAGCAGCTCTCTGGGCTGGACGGCCTGCTGTACTACAAGTCGTCGAATTCCAGCAACGGTGTCATGAACCTGCAGGTGTACTTCGACATCGGCCGCGATCAGGATCTGGCGGCGGTCGACGTGCAGAACGCCATCAAGGTGGCCGAGCCCCAACTGCCGGAGGAGGTCCGGCGCCAGGGCGTCACGATCAAGAAGGCGCAGACCGACATTCTGCTCGTGGCCTCGCTCACCTCGGCCGACCCCCGCTTCGACGCGACGTACCTGGCCAACTACGCCAAGCTCTACGTGGTGGACGAGCTGAAGCGGCTGAAGGGCGTCGGCGACGCGACCGTGTTCGGCGGCCTCGATTTCGCCATGACGATCCGGCTCGATCCGGACCGGATGGCGCAGCTCGGCCTCACCGTGGGCGACGTGCGCGACGCCGTGCAGGAGCAGAACGCCACCAACCCGGCCGGGACGCTGGGCCGGGAGCCCTCGCCGCCCGGCACCGAGCTCACGCTGCCCGTGACGGCGCAGGGCCGGCTCCAGACCGCCGACCAGTTCGGCGACATCATCGTGCGCGCCGGCGAGGACGGCTCGTTCGTCCGGGTCAAGGACATCGGCACGGCGCAGCTCACGTCGCAGAACCTCGACCTCGTCGGTCGGCTCAACGGCCAGCCCACGGCGAACATCCTGATCTATCTCCGGCCCGGGGCCAACCAGCTCGAGGTCCGGAAGGCGTTCGAGACCCGGATGCGCGAGCTGGCCCTGGGCTTCCCGAAGGGCGTCGAGTGGACGGTCCCGTTCGACGCCACGCCGTTCGTCACGGCCTCGATCGAGGAAGTGGCCAAGACGCTGGGCGAGGCGATGCTGCTCGTCACGCTCGTGGTCTTCCTCTTTCTCCAGAGCTGGCGCGCCACCCTCATTCCCGTGCTCGCCGTGCCGGTGAGTGTGATCGGCACGTTCCTCGGGCTGCTCGCGCTCGGCTATTCGGTCAACGTGCTGACGCTGTTCGCGCTGGTGCTGGCCATCGGCATCGTGGTGGACGACGCCATCGTCGTGATCGAGAACGTCGAGCGCATCATGGACGAGGAGAAGGTGTCGGCCCCGGTGGCGGCCGACAAGGCCATGCAGCAGGTGGGCGGCGCGCTCGTGGCGATCGTGCTGGTCCTCTGCTCGGTGTTCGTGCCGGTGGCGTTCCTCGGCGGCATCACGGGCACGATGCTCCGGCAGTTCGCCGTCACCCTGGTGGTGGCGGTGGTGCTGTCGGGGCTGGTGGCGCTCACCCTGACGCCGGCCCTGTGCGCGCTGCTCCTCAAGGAGACGCCCCACGACACGCACAACCGATTCTTCCGGAAGTTCAACGACCTGTTCGACCGGGCCACCGCCGGGTACCAGCGCAACGTCGGCCGCATGCTCCTCAGGCCGCGCACCGGCCTGGCCGCATTCGCCGTGCTCCTGGTGCTGGCGCTCGTGCTCTATAAGCGTGTGCCCAGCGCGTTCATTCCGACCGAGGACAAGGGGTTTTTCGTAGTAGCCATGCAGCTGCCCGACGGCGCCTCCCGCCAGCGGACGGACCGGGTGGTGGAGCAGGTCGAGGGGATCCTGCGGAAGGAGCCGGGCGTGCGGCAGTTCACCGGGTTGGTCGGATTTAACCTGCTGGCGGGCGCCAATCAGTCCAACGGGGCGACCATGTTCGTGCTGCTCAAGGACTGGAAGGAGCGTGGCGGGGACGACCAGCTCGACAAGATCCTGGGCCGGGTCAACGGCCAGCTCTTCGGGCTCCAGAACGCGCTGGCCTTCGGCTTCAATTTCCCCGAGATCCCGGGCCTCGGCTCGACCGCGGGGCTCGAGCTCAACGTGCAGGCGCGGAGCGGACAGGACGTGCCCACCTTCGCGCGACAGGTTCAGGCGATCGTGGCGGACCTGCAGCAGTTGCCGGAGACGCCGGCCGCGGCCACCACCTTCCGCGCCGAGGTGCCGCAGGTGTACCTGCAGGTCGATCGCGAGACGGCGAAGGCGCGCGGGGTCAAGCTCGGCGATCTCTTCGCCACCCTGCAGGCGATGCTCTCGTCGCTCTATATCAACGACTTCAACCTGTTCGGACGCACCTATCGGGTGCAGGCGGAGGCCCAGTCGCGCTTCCGGCAGTCGCCCGAGGACATCGGCCGGTTCTACGTGCGGGCGGAGGACGCCCCGGGCAAGGACATGATCCCGCTCAGCGCGCTGACCCGGCCCGAGTTTCGGGCCGCCCCGAACGTGCTGAACCGGTTCAACGGTTTCACCTCCGCGCTGGTGACCGCCGCGTCCCCGCCGGGGGTGAGCTCGGGCCAGCAGCTCGACGCGGTCGAGGAACTGCTCCGTACCAAGTATGAGCGGGAAGGGGTCGGCTTCGCGTACAGCGGCCAGTCGTTCCAGGAGCGCGCGTCGGGCGGGCAGGCGGGCATCGTGTTCGCGCTGGGCCTGGTGCTGGTGTTCCTGGTGCTGGCGGCGCAGTACGAGAGCTGGTCGATTCCGTTTGCCGTCATCCTCGGCATTCCCTTCGGCGTGCTCGGCGCGTTCATCGGGGTGTGGCTCCGGAGCATTCCCAGCGACATCTACTTCCAGGTGGGACTGATCACGGTGGTGGGGCTGGCGGCCAAGAACGCGATCCTCATCGTCGAGTTTGCCAACGAGCTGCGGGCGCGGGGGGCGAGCGTGCGCGAGGCGGCCACCGAGGCCGCGCGCGAGCGGTTCCGGCCCATCCTCATGACGTCCTTCGCCTTCATCTTCGGCGTGGCGCCGCTCACCATCGCGAGTGGCGCCGGTGCGGCCAGCCGACACTCGCTGGGCACCGGGGTGTTCTTCGGCATGCTGACGGCGACGACGGTCGGCATCTTCTTCATCCCGCTCTTCTTCGCGGTGATCCGCGGGCTGTCCGAACGGGTGAGCCGAGGGTCGAAGGCGACGGCCCCGGTGCCCGCGCCGGAGGGAGCGTGATGCGCGCCCCGTGGGCGTTGGCCGCGAGTGCGCTGCTCTCCGCATGCGCCGTCGGGCCGCGGTATCGGGAGCCCGAGGTGGCCCCGGCGGGCACGGCCGTCGGCCTCAAGCCCGAGGACGAGTCGCTTCGCCAGTTCTACGACTCCCTCGGCGCGGCTGCCGACACCGTGCTGGCCCAGCCGGGCGACTCGGCGGCGGGCGCGCCACCGCTTTCCGCGGCCGAGGGGCCGGCGCTCCTCGTGACCGATTCGAGCGAGCTGGCCTGGCTGAACGTGCTCAGGGATTCGACCCTGATCGGCCTGATCCGCTCGGCGGTGCGCGACAACCGCGACGTACGCACCGCCCAGGCGCGCATCCGCGAGTTTCGTGCACAGCTCGGCGTGTCGCGCGCGGCCCTCTTCCCGGAGCTCTCGGCGAACGGTTCGGCGAGCACCAATCAGGTCGCCATCGGCTCCTTCCAGCCCACGGCCTACGACGCCCTTCGGGTCACGGCGGATCTGGCCTGGGAGCTCGACTTCTGGGGCCGGCTCCGCCGCGGCGTACAGGCCTCCCGCGCGGACGTGGAGGCTGTCGAGGCGTCCCGTCGGGCCACGGTGCTCACGCTCGTGAGCGACGTCGCGACGGCGTATCTCCAGCTGGTCGAGTTGGGGCAGGAGGAGGCGATCGCCGAACGAACGCTCGCGTCGCGTCGGCGCACCCTGGCGCTGGCGCGGGAGCGATTTGCCCAGGGCGTCATCTCGGCCCTGGACGTGCACCAGTTCGAGGCCGAGGTGGCGGTGTCGGCGGCCTCCCTGGCGCAGGCGCGGCGGGAACGGTCGCGGCGCGAGCACCAGCTGGCCGCGCTGGCCGGCCGGCTGCCGTTCGACGTCCCCGCCGACAGCGGCCTCGCGGCCGCGGTCGAGCGGGTGCGGGTGCCGGACTCGATTCCCGGCGCGCTGCTCGGACGGCGGCCGGACGTGCAAGCGGCCGAGCGGTCCTACGCGGCCTCGGTGGCCCGGGTCGGCGCCGCGCAGGCCGCGCGGCTCCCCACCGTGAGCATCACCGGGAACTACGGAAGCCAGGCCACCAACACGGGCGATCTGTTCACCGGCAACACCGAGGTCTATCAACTCCAGGGGGGCATCCGGGTCCCGCTCTTCACCGGCGGCCGGCTGGCCAACCAGGCCCGGGCCGCCGAAGCGCGAGCCGAGCAGGCGCGGCTGCAGTTCGAGGGCGCGGTGCTGGAGGCGTTTCGTGAAGCCAGCGACGCGCTCGTGGCGGTTCGCACGAGCCGGGACCAGCGCGATGCCCAGGCCAGCCAGGTGGCGGCGCTGCGGCAGGCGGCGGAGCTGGCGGAGCTCCGCTATCGGGGCGGTGTCGCGAGCTACCTCGAAGTGCTCGATGCCCAGCGCGGGCTGTTTTCGGCGGAGTTGGGCCTGAGCCAGGCGCAGCTGCTGGAGCTCAGCTCGGTGGTGCAGCTGTTCCGGGCGCTCGGAGGGAGCTGGGAGTAATTCTCTGGCCCGCGCTCATCGGGGACGGATGATTCCCAACCGCTTCATCCGCGACAGGGCGACGGGTAGTCGTCGAGGAGCGTCTTGAGGATGACGTGGGCGCCGTCCCGGTCGCGGACGGCGCGATACACTACGCGCTTCCGGCCGCGATGAATCTCCTCGGCCAGCGAGTAGCCGGGGACCGGCTTCCGGCGGTCGGGAGACGCCTGGGCGTGGGTCATGGGATGGGGGCGATGCCGCCTACAGTGTACGGGCCGCTCCGTCGCGGGGCTAGGGGGCGAACGGCCCATGCTTCGCCGGACACGGCTCCGGCGCTACCTTCGAAGCCATGCCTGGACGATGCCTCAAGTGCGTTCTGATGCTTACGCTGCTGCCGGTCAGCCTCCCGGCTCAGGCGCCCGCGCCGCGGGGGCCGCGGCCCACGGTTGGGGCGCAGGTGGGTTACTCGCGCAGCGATCTGGGCGGCCCTGACGCGCAACGCGTGCGGAGCCGCCAGGGCGCGCTCACCGGTGTGTATCTCCAGATGCCGCTTGGGGGGCCGCTCTCGCTTCGGCCGGAGGTACTGTTCGCGTTGAAGGGCGGTCGAGCCCAGGCGGTCGTGGCCGGCGGGAATCCCGTTCAGCTCGACATCGGCCTGGCATACATCGAGATGCCGGTGCTGCTGCGGGCCGGGGTCCCGCGGGGTCGGTTCCGCCCGGTGCTGTTCGGCGGCCCCGCGCCGGCGCTGCAGATCGGCTGTGACCTGCAGATCGTCGATCCTACCACGCCGTTCCGCGCCGCCTGCGACGAAACCACGCTACCCCCGTTCCGGCAGTTCGATGTGGGGGTCGTGCTGGGCGGAGGCCTCGAGGTGCGGTGGCCGCAGTCGGCGCTCTCGCTCGAGGCCCGCTACACCACGGGCCTTCGCTCGGTGCTGAACGCGGTGGATGTCCGGAATCGCGCGGTGGGGGTGGTCCTGGCCCTGACGTTCTGACCCCCGCGCCGTCCCGTGCCACCGGACACCGCGCCCGAGAAGCGGCACACGCCAAGGGGGCCGGCCCGTGAAGGCCGTCCCCCTTGGCAGGTGCGAGATACCGCTAGAACAGGTACCGGCCGCCGACCTGGAACTGCCGCGGCTCGCCGAGCCCGCTGCGGATGGTGCCGTCGAAGTTGAGGAACGTGCCGCCGGACGATGGATCCCTGAAGTTGTCCGAGTTCGTCACGTTGAAGACTTCGAAGATCGCCTCGAAGGTGCCCTGCGCGCCGAAATTGAACGGACGGGACAGCCGGATGTCCCACGAGAAGTAGGCGTTGTCGCGCCGAGTGGTGTTCCGCTCCAGAATGTGGCCGTCCGGACAGATCCGGAGCGGCGAGTTCGAGGCCACGCGGGTGCCGGTGCCCTGGTTGTCCGCCCCGCAGCTCTCCGACGCCGGCTGCGCAGAATAGGCGCTCACCCGGTTGTTGAGATAGAAGTCACCCGGCAAAATCGCCAGGACCCAGGCGTTGAAGCGGTGGCGCTGATCGCGATCGCTATAGCCGTACTCCGCATCGAGCGAGTCGGCCTGGACATATCGGAAGGTGAAGGGATCGCGCTCGTTGTCGTCGTCCGACTTGTCCGCCGACAGGGTGTAGTTGAGCTGGAACTGCAGACGCGAGCCCGCCGACCGCCGCAACTCCGCCGTGACGCCGTTGTACCGGCTCTTGGCGCTGCTCTGCACGACCGTCAGGTCGCCGATGCCGTTGGTCCCGTCCGACCCGAGACCGGTGGCCCACGGGCTGCCGAACACCGCGGCGTTCAAATTGATGAAGCGGGTCAGGTGATCGGTGCGGGCGTGCGTATAGCTCAGACCCGCCGCGAGCCCGCCGCCGACCTCGCGCTCGTAGCCGACCGTCGCCGTGAACGTGCGGGGATTCTGGAAGTCCTTGTCGAACACGAACACGCCCGGCTGGAACGGGCCGCCGACGGGCACGGGCAGCAACTCGCCGTAGTTGGGCGGCGCGCCGAGGATGCCCGTCAGCGCGCTGTTGCGGAAGATGCTCTGCCCGCGCGAGCCGTCGGTGCTCCGGCTGCTCGCGAGGTTGAGGCCCGGAACGCGGGCGTAGTACAGGCCGGCGTTGGCGCGGACGACCTGGCGCCCGTCGCCCTTCACATCGTACGCGATGCCGAGCCGGGGCTGGAACATCTTGTAGTCGCTGGGGATGGTGCCGTCGCCGGGAAACTCGAAGGTGCCGACCGAGTTGGTCACCGTCTGCCCGATGAATGGGGCGTAGAAGAGATCGGCGACCGGGGTGATGAGACTCGGCTGGATCTGGGCCTCCCACCGGAGCCCGTAGTTGACCGTAAGGCTCGACCGCGGCTTCCAGCTGTCCTGCAGGAACAGCGCCAGTTCGTTCTGGATGATCGTCTGGGTGCCGGCCTCGTCCACCGACAGGCCGCCGATGCCGGCCTGCTGCAGGTACAAGGCGACCGGGCCCGTGATGTGCTCGCCGGCGGGACACGCGCCCGTGGTCTGGCTGGGGGTCGGGGCGTTGGTCGCGTCATCGGCGCACTCGACGTACCCGTTGCCGCTGGCGACGTAGTTGAGGAAGCCGTCCACGGACGTGAACGCGATGCGTCCGTTGCCGAAGCCGCGGAACGTCTGGTTCACCCCCGTGCGGTTCCACTCGGCGCCGACCTTGAACAGGTGGTTGCCACGCAGGATCGAGACGTTGTCGAGAAGCTGCAGACGGTAGTCGTGGGCGTCCACGGGAATGAAGAACGGCAGGCCGATGCGGTATGCCGCGAAGCCGTCGGCACTGACGAAGCCGATGTCGGTGTCCGGGAATGGACGGTCCGTCGAAGGATTGATCGGCCCGTTGTAGGGGCGCGGCCGATCCTCGCGCGCCCACTGGAACCGGAACTCGTTCGAGACCGACGAGTTGAACAGCGACGTCAGGCTGCCGTTCACCGCGTGGGAGTGGTCGTTCTCCAGTCCGTTCGCGCTCCGCCCCCAGAAGTCCACGTCGAACGTGCCGTTCCGCTGGCTGGAACGGGTGTAGTTGTACTTGAGCGAAGCGCTGTGCTTCTGACTGAGCCGGAAATCGAGCTTGCCCAGGAGGGCGTTGGCGTCGTTGGTGCGGCTGATGGAGCCGAAGTCGCCGGCCAGCGCGCCGCCGAACGCCGTGTTCGTGAAGCCCACCAGCGCCGGGTCGATCAGGCCGAGCCGGTCGGCTTGCTTGGTCTCGTTGAACTCCTGTTGATCGTACGCCAGGAAGAAAAAGGCCTTGTCGCGCACCAGCGGACCGCCGAACGTGGCCCCGAACTGATGCTGGGCGAAGTCGGGGGTGAACCCGCTGACTCCGCCGCCCGGCGCGGTATGGCTGAAGTCGGCGGAGAGCTTGTCGTACTTGCCGAAGTAGTGTCCGGACCCGTGAAACTCGTTGGTGCCCGACTTGGTGATGACGTTGATGAAGCCGCCACTCGACCGCCCGAACTCGGCGTTGGCGCCGTCGGCCACGACCACAAAGTCCTGCACGGCGTCGAGGTTGAACGTGAAGGCGGGCCGCTGGCCGCCGCGCTGCTCGCCGAAGAACGGATTGTTGAAGTCGGCGCCGTCCACCGAGACGTTGTTGTGGATGCCGCGCTGGCCGCCGATGCTAATCTCGTCGCCGTCCGGGCCCTGCACGATGGCCACGTTCGGGGTCAGCGTCGTAAAGTTGAAGATGTTGCGGCCGTTGTTCGGCAGTCCCTCCACCGCCTCGACGCCGAGCCGGGTCGAGCTCTCCGACGTGGTGACGTCCACCACGGGCTCGGCCGCGGCCACCGTGATCTCCTCCAGCTGGACCGCTTGGGGCGTGAGCGCGAACGGCACGTCCAGAGTCTCGCCCAGCCGGAGCACCAGGCCTGTCCGTCGCGATTCCTGGAAGCCCAGCGCCCTGGCCGTGACCTCGTAGGTCCCGACCCGGAGCAGCGTGGCGACGTAGACGCCGCGTTCGTTGGTGGTGAGCACCCGTTCGGCGTTGGTCTCGGCGTTCTTGAGGGTGACGGAGGCGCCGGACAGCGCTCCGCCGACGGAGTCGGTGACGATGCCGCGGATGACCCCGGTCGTAGCCTGCGCCTGCGCCGCCAGCCGGCCCGGGAGTGCGGTAAGGGCCAAGCTCAGCACGACGAGTGGGCACCCGAGCGAACGGGACAGTGGCATGGGCTGACTTCCTTTCACACGCGAGAGGGATCTGCGCGGTCGACGCACCCCGGTGGGCTCCGGGCCAGTCGTCGTGGATGTGGTTGGGTCGGGATAGCATACCGATTCATCTCGCGGTCGGCAAGGCACCTGTGGGGCACATCACAGATTTGTCGGCGTCCCGCGTCAAGTATGGAATGCTTGCCGGGTTTCCCAGTCCCCGATGGGGACGCCTCTCGCGGATGTGCCATGCCCATTAGCGACGCCCCACCGAGCGTGCCGCAGTCCAGGGCACCGACCCCGGTGGCCCCTGGCCTCATGGCCGACTGGAGCCGGGTCGGCGCGAGCGTCCAGGGGCCGCTGCTGACGCTCGCCGTCGTGGTGGGGTTCGACGTGCTGAACCGGC
>JBBQDU010000005.1:0-36617 GCA_038320055.1 Gemmatimonadales bacterium
CGCGCGTCCGGCGTCTCGCGGATGACGGCCAGCGCTTCCTCGTACCGGCCCGACATCCGGAGCGCTCGGGCGTGGTAGAACCGGGCCTCGCGCCTGCGCGCCGGGTCTCGGCTGTCGATCACGCGGACGAACGCGAGATCGGCGAAGGCGGGATCGCCCACCTCCAGGCGGCAGCGACCGAGCGCCAGCGCCGACTCCTCGACGAGATCGCCGGTCTTCTCGAGCAGGCTCAGGCGGCCGAGCGGGCCGATGGCGGCCGGACACTGGTCGAGGCGGGCGAGCGCGAGGCCGCGGAGCACGTTGGCCTCGTTGGCATACTTGCTACGCGGATGGCGTACCACGAGGGACTCGGCGCGGGTGATCACCTGGCCCCAGAGATTGTTGGCCTCGAACACCCGGCCGTCCCGCTCCGCTTTCCGGGCCGATTTCGCAAGCCGGTGGGTGTTGTACATCCCGTTGTAGTAGACGCAGCCACTGAGGAGGGTGGCGACGAGGACGAGCAGCGCGGCGCGGCGGCGCGGCGTCATCGCGGGCCGCCGCCGCCGGGGACGGCTCCGGTCTTTCGCTCGTATTCCAGCAGATATTCGACGACGGCGTCGGAAATCGAGGCGGCCATGGCCTGCTGGCTGCCCCGGGTAGTGAGAAAGCGACCATCCTCGGGGTTGGTGCTGTAGCCCAGCTCGACCAGAATGGCGGGGCGACGCGCGGTGGTGAGCACCATGAAGCCCGCCTGTTTGACCCCGCGGTTCTGGCCGGTATGCACGGCCTCCAGACCCCGTTGCACCAGCTCCGCCAGCCGGGCGGACTCGCGCAGGTGCTCGTTGAGCTGGAGGTCCTTCAGGATGAAATCGAGCCCGCCCACCACCGACGCCGGATCGACCCCGGCCTCGAAACGCACCGCTTCGTTTTCCATCTTGGCCACGCGGGCCGCATCCTCGGTCTTCGCCTCGGCGAGGAAAAAGGTCTCGAAGCCGCGCACGTCGGTGTATCCCTTGCGGCGGGCGAGCGAGTTGACGTGCAGGCTGAGGAACAGGTCGCAGGCCGCCGTGCAGTAGCCGCCCCGGTCGCCGAGCGCGATCAGGGTGTCGGTGGTGCGCGTCATACGAACGCCGATCCCGCGCCGCATGAGCTCGTCGCGGAGGAGCAGCCCGACCTGCAGCGTCACTTCCTTCTCCCGCGTGCCCCTGGGGAAAAACGTGCCCGGGTTGCCGGGGTCCACTCCGCCATGGCCGGGATCGACCGTGACGATGTGGCCGGGCCGGAGCCCATTGGGGAGCCGTCGGGCGTCGGGTGCGGTGCGTCCCGCCAGCGTGGTCGTCCGCGTGCGCTGCTCCTCGAGCCGGCCCCGGCGACCATCCCATCGATACCGGTCGCTGAGAAAGTACGGCAGGATGTCGGCGACGAACTGATAGGGCAGAAACAGGGTGTCGCGCGCCAGGGAGGCGGGCGCGGCGAGCGGCATGAGCTGCCGGCTGAACTGGTAGAGCGGTGCGCCGACCAAAAACCGGAACGGCTGCCCGGCCACCGTAACCTGGGCCCACCCACCCTCCAACCGCAGCTGGCCGTCGAGCGCCGCCACGAGGGGGCCGGCGGCCACCACCGGCGATCCCGCGTCGTCGCGCCGCACGGCAATGCGCGTTTCACCCCGGAGCCCGGCGATCGTCACCTCGCGCGGGAGCCGCACCGGGAGGCGGCGGACCGGCACCGCGCCGACGAGCGCACCGATGAGCGCGAGCACGCCGATCACCGGCGCCCCCGGACGCTCACCGCGCGGGCGGTCTCGCGCTCGACCGCCCGTCGCTTCAGATCCTCCCGCTTGTCGTGCTGCTTCTTGCCCCGGCCCAGCGCCACCACGACCTTGGCCCGGCCGCGCCTGAAATAGAGCTCGAGCGGGATCAGCGTCAGTCCCTTCTGCTCGACCGCGCCGATCAGCTTCTCGATTTCACTCCGGTGCAGCAGCAGCTTCCGGGTGCGGACGGGATCGTGGTTGTAGCGGTTGCCCTGGGCGTACGGTGTGATGTTCATGCCGTCCAGGAACACCTCCCCGTTCCGAAGCCTGGCATACGCCTCCTTGATGGACGCCTTCCCGTTCCGAAGCGACTTCACCTCGGTGCCGGTCAGCACGATGCCGCACTCCCACGTCTCGAGGATGTGGTAGTCATGGGTCGCCTTGGGGTTCCGGGCGACACTCAACTTGCGCTCGTCTGGCGGGGAAGAATCGGGGGTCACGTCACCATACCTAAGCAAAGGATAGGCCACCACTTCGAGAGGGTCAACCGGCCGGGTTGACCCGCCTTGCGCACCGCGCTAGCTTGCGCGCTCGCCGAAGTGGTGGAACTGGTAGACGCGCTGCGTTCAGGGCGCAGTGGGCGCAAGCCCGTGCGGGTTCGAGTCCCGCCTTCGGCATGGTGACCGCACGGCCCACATCGCGAGTCACCAGGACAGCGCACAGGGGGCATACCGGACGGTATGCCCCCTTTTGCGCCACCCACCCGCCCGGCCAGGCAAGGCGTCAATGGGACACGGTGTCCTCTCCCGTGGACGCCCGCCTAGTAGCGCGCCATCCCCGGCTCGACCCGCTCCGCCCAGGCATCGATGCCCCCGGCAAGGTTTCGGACCTTCCCGAACCCCGCCCCGCGCAGGATCTCGAGCGCCTTCATCGAACGCGCGCCGTGGTGGCACTGGGTCACGATCTCGGTATGGCCGTCGAGCTCGCTCAGGCGGTCGGGAAGCTGGCTCAGGGGGATGAGCCGCGCCCCCTCGATGTGCGCGATCTCCCATTCGTGCGGCTCGCGGACATCGACCAGCACCAGCTCATCACCCTTCGCGTCGCGCTCGCGCCGGAACTCCTCCACGCTGACCTCCACCCCGCTGTACTCCGGCTCCGCGCCGATCCCGCAGAACGCCTGGTAATCGATCAGCTCGTGAATCGTCGGGGCGGTGCCGCAGATCGGGCAGTCGGGGTCCTTCCGGAGCTTGAGCTCGCGGAACCGGAGCTTGAGCGCGTCGAACAGGACCAGGCGGCCGATCAGCAGGTCGCCCGCGCCGATGATCCACTTGATGGTCTCCAGCGCCTGGATGCTGCCGATGATGCCCGGCAGCACACCGAGCACGCCGCCCTCGGCGCAGCTGGGCACCAGGCCCGGGGGCGGCGGCTCGGCGTACAGGCAGCGATAGCACGGGCCCTCCTTCGCGTGGAACAACGACGCCTGGCCCTCGAACCGGAATATGCTGCCGTAGACGTTCGGTTTCTCCAGGAGCACGCACGCGTCGTTGACCAGGTACCTCGTCGGAAAGTTGTCCGTCCCATCGACGACGATGTCGTAGTTCCCGATGATGTCCAGCGCGTTCTCGGAGGTGAGCCGCGTCTCGTGACCGATCACGTCCACGTTCGGATTCAGGTCGGTGAGCCGCGCCTTCGCCGACGCGAGCTTGGAGTGGCCCAGCGTGGCCGTCCCGTGAACGATCTGCCGCTGGAGATTGGTGAGATCCACGACGTCGAAGTCCACGATGCCGATGGTGCCGACCCCGGCCGCGGCCAGGTAGAGCGAAAGCGGAGAGCCGAGCCCGCCGGCTCCGATGGTCAGGACGCGGGCGGCTTTGAGCTTCCGCTGGCCCTCGACGCCGACCTCGGGCAGGAGCAGGTGGCGCGAGTACCGCAGGACCTCCGCGTGGGACAACTTGGGCAGCGCCGTCTCCGCCTCGGTCGCCGGACGGCCGCCGGCGATGCTCGGCACGATCGTCAGCACGTCGCCTTCGGCCACCGCAGTGGCGGTGGACTCGAGGTGACGGATGTCCGTATCGTTGAGGTAGAGATTCACGAAGGTCCGGAGCCGGCCATCGTCCTGGACGAGGTGGCGCTTGAGCCCGGTGTGGGTGGCGAGCAGCTCGTCGAGCACCTCGCCGACGGTCCCGCCGGAGACAGGGACGGCGTCGCGCCCGCCCGTGAAGCTACGGAGCGGGGTCGGAATGGAGACGGTCACGGACATCGTCATACCTCGCTGAGAACGTCGAGGGATTCGGGATGCATGAGGGGACTCTCGTCGTCCAGCACCCAGCTGGCCACGTCGGCGCCCCGCCCACGGTCGATACGCACGATCAGGTAACTGTACCACGGCCACGCATGTGCGGCGTCGAAGGCCGACGGCCGCGCCGGGTGGTCGGGATGCGAATGGTAATATCCGACGATCTCCTGCCCCGCTCCCCGCACGTCGGCCTCGAGCCGCCGCAGGTCGTCGGGCGCGATGAGATAGCGGTGCGGATCGTCGGTGCGGCGATTGACCGCCGGTGCCAGCCGGACGACCGCCTTGGCCGATCCCTCCGCCCGCCCGACGAGGGCGCCGCAGCACTCGGCCGGATACGCCGATTCGCCGTGCCGCCGGATCTCCTCCGCCAGTGCGGCGGGCAGCCGGAGGCTCACGACTCCTCCCAGCGGTGCGGCTCGCTCAGATACCGGCTCCCGGTGTCGCAACCCACGGCGACGACGTAGGCGTCGGGCTCCCGGCGCACGATGTCGACGGCCGCGGCGACCGCCGCCCCCGCCGACCAGCCGACGAGGTAGCCCGCGCTCCGAGCCAGCCAGCGCGCGCTCCGGTCCGCGGTCTCGGTGGCAATCTCGGCGACCGCGTCGGGCAGGTTGGGATCGTAGAGCGCGGGCGGCTGGGTAGTCGTCGCCAGGTGCTTGAGCCCCTCGAGCCCGTGAAAGGGCGAGTCCGGCTGCACGCCGATCAGAACGATGGACGGGTTCCGCTCCTTCAGGAACGCGCCGGTGCCCATCATCGTCCCCGTGGTGCCCATGGCCGCGACGAAGTGACTGATCCGCCCCCCGGTTTGCGACCAGAGCTCGGGACCCGTGGTCTCCCGGTGCGCCCGCGGGTTGACCGGGTTGCTGTACTGGTCCGCATAGTAGTACCGGTCGGGCTCGGCATCGGCCAGCTCGCGCGCGCGCAGGGCCGCGCCCTCGGTGCCCTCGAGACGGTCGGTGGTCACCACCTCGGCGCCGTAGACCTCGAGCAACGCCCGACGCTCGGGGCTGGCGTTGGCGGGCAGGCAGATCGTCACGCCGATCCCGGCCGCCGCACCCAGCATAGCATACGCGATGCCGGTGTTGCCGCTGGAGGCATCCAGGAGACGGCGGCCGGGGACCAACCCGCGGGCCAGCGCATCCCGCAGGATGGCGCGTGCCGCGCGATCCTTCACGCTGCCGCCCGGATTCAACCACTCGGCCTTGAGCCAGAACCTCCCACCCCCGTCGGGCAGGTCCACGGGCAGCAGCGGGGTGTTGCCCACTGCCTGCCAGAGCGCCGGCTCCCGTACGCCGCATCGGTCCTGCACTGCCGTCATTCCCTGCCTCCTCGCATGCCAAAACGAAAAAACCCGACCGCCTGGGTCGGGTTCTACTCGGCGACTGTTTGACCCTAGCTCGCGGACGAGATCCCGACCAGCTCCTGGACGTGGGGTTCCTGCTTCATCAGATCGGCGAGGGAGATACTCGCCAGCAGCTCGTCGACGCGCAACTGAAGTGCTTGCCAGACGGGCCGGATGCTGCAGGTGGCGTCGGGACTACATCGCGCCGCGTCGACCGGGTGGGTGTCGCAGTTCACTTCGAACGTTTGGTGCTCGGAGGCAGTCATCACGTCGCGAACCGAGATGGCCGAGGGCTGCTTGGCGAGGAGGTAGCCGCCTTTGGCCCCGCGAACACTATCCACCAGGCCCGCGCGGCGGAGGCGGAGCAGGATCTGCTCCACGTAGTCCGCCGGCAGGCGCTCCGAGTCCGCCAGCTCACGCGCAGCCACGGGGCCGCTCCCCGACCCGACGCGGCGCGCCAAGTGGATGGTGATGATCAGGCTGTACTCGGTCCAAGTGGTCACCCGCATGGGCTGAATATGGGCGCCCGGAGAGCCGGATACAATGCCTCGGACCGCGCCGACAGCGGCCTATTTCTTGTCCGCCGAGGTCCAACGCGCCACTTCTTCCGCGCTGAGAGAGCCGTAGGGCCGGATGCGCGCGTCGCGAAAGGTGCCGCCGAACACGTCGCCCAGATATTGCGACCAGGACAGGAGGGTGCCGTAGCACACGGGATCCTCGGCATCGGGGGCGCCGAGCTCAGGCCTCAGGCGGTCCATCAGCTCCTGCATGACCCACGCGGGAACCCGCGACCGCGCGCTGGGATAGATGAAACCGAAGAGGATCAGATGGGCCAGCAGCACTCGCCAGTGCGGCCCGAACCGCTCCAGGAGCCTGTGCCAGTCGAAGCGGTCCCCGTAGGCCAGGAGGATGTGGCTGACGTCGGCGCCGTCGAAGCGCTCGCGCTCCATGACGAAGGCCTTCGACCAGACGCTCTCCTCGGCCGGCGCCACCTGCACATTCAGGCCGAGCACGTTCTGTTCGGTGGCGTGCGCAAACCACTGGTCGTCCACCACCGCCAGTCCGTTCCCCGAGCTGAAGATGACGTCGATGAATGAAGGGCCGGAACGGATCTTGGCCAGCCAATGGGAGAAGACGAGCTGCGCCTCGTAGCCGGCGGCGGTACAGACCTCGAGCAGCCGATGCACGTCGGCGGGCCGCACGAAGATGTCCAGATCCTTGGTGGAGCGGTCGATGCCGGCCTGGTGCACGAAGGCGAATGCACCGCCCACCAGGAACGGCACCTGGGCGCGCGTGAGCACCTCCATGGCCTGCCGGTAGTACGCCCGGGAGGGAGTCTCAACGAGGGACTGTGTCGGTGCCAGCTCCATGCGGACGCCTCCTGAGGACGATCTCCTCCTGAGGATCCAATCTTATGCTTGGCCCGCCCCCCGGTTGTGCGGCGGATCACCGCTCCCACCCCCGTGGCGCGGTTGATTGGTGAGCCATGACCAAGACTTCGGGGACAGTCCGCATTGCCGCCGTCGGCGACCTCCATTTCGGCCGCACCGACTTCGGGCCGCCCATCCGCCGCCTGTTCGAGGAGGTGGCCGAGCAGGCCGACGTGCTCGCGCTGTGCGGCGATCTCACCGATAGCGGCGAGCCGGAGGAGGCCCGCGCGCTCGCGCGCATCCTTGCTACGGCGAGCATTCCGACGGTAGCGGTCCTCGGCAATCACGACTTCGAGTCCGGCAAGACTGCCGAAGTCGGGCGCATCCTCTGCGATGCAGGCGTCCATCTTTTGGATGGGAGCAGCTACGAGGTCTACGGCGTGGGTTTCGCCGGCGTGAAGGGATTCGCCGGCGGCTTCGGCCGGCGGGCGCTGGGGCCCTGGGGCGAGGGTATCATCAAGCTGTTCGTCCAGGAGGCGCTCAATGAGGCGCTCAAACTGGAGACGGCCCTCGCGCGTCTCCGCACGACCCGGCGGGTGGTCCTGCTGCACTACTCGCCCATCGAGGGCACGGTCGAGGGGGAGCCGAAGGAGATCTACCCCTACCTGGGCTCCAGCCGCCTGGAGGAGCCGCTCAGCCGCTATCCCGTGGACGCCGTCTTTCACGGTCACGCGCACCATGGCGCGGCGGAAGGTCGGACCAAGACCGAGGTGCCGGTCTACAACGTGTCGCTGAGCCTGCTCCAGCGGCTCCATCCCGAGGGCCCGCCGTTCCGGATGCTCGAGCTCCCGGTGGACGGCGGCGCGCCCGACTGATCAGCCGCCGCCGGGGATCCCCTTCCCACCGGGGACGCCCAACTCGGTCATCGCCCGCAGATCGAGCACCTCCTCGAGCTCCGCGCCTTCGAGCAGACCTTTCTTCACCACCAGCTCCTTGACCGTCAGACCCGTGGCCAACGCCTCCTTGGCGAGCTTGGCCGCGGCCGCGTACCCGATTTTGGGCGCGAGGGCGGTGACGAGCGCGGGACTCCGCTCGAGCCAGTAGGCGCACTGGGTTTCGTCGGCCTCGATGCCGTCCACGCACCGCTCGGCGAGCACGCGCGTCGCGTTCCCCACGATCAGGAGCGCAAACACGATGTTGTGGGTGATGACCGGCATCATCACGTTCAACTCGAGCTGGCCCGCCTCCGCGGCGAGGGCTACGGTCGTATCGAGGCCGAGCGCCTGGTAGCACACCTGGTTCACCATCTCGGCAATCGAGGGATTGACCTTGCCCGGCATGATGCTGGAGCCCGGCTGCACCGACGGCAGCAGGATTTCCGCCAGTCCGGTGCGCGGGCCCGAGGCCAGGAGCCGGATGTCGTTCGCGATCTTGTTGAGGTCGAGCACGTAGGCCCGGAGCGCACCACTCAGGGTCGCGACGTCGCCCATCGATTGCATCAGCTGGATCCGGTCGCCGCCCTCGCGCAGCTCGAGCCCGCTCACCTGGCGGAGGTGCTTGACCATCAGCTCCGGATACGCGCGCTCGGCATTGATGCCGGTACCGACGGCCGTGCCCCCGATGTTCATCTCGCGGAGCCAGTCGGCGGCCTGGGTCAGCTTCTGCCGGTGACGCTGGACGGTGTGTCCGTACGCCGTGAACTCCTGACCGAGCCGGATCGGGGTGGCGTCCTGCAGATGGGTGCGCCCGGATTTGATGATGCCGTCGAACTCCACCCCCTTGCCCAGGAGCGACGAGGCCAGGACGTCGAGCGCGGTGAGGGTGGCCGGCAGCGTCGCCAGCACCGCGAGCCGCATGGCGGTGGGAATCACGTCGTTGGTGCTCTGCGCCATGTTGACGTGGTCGTTCGGGTGCACCGGCGCGTAGCCACCCCGCGGGGCACCCAGCAGCTCGTTGGCCCGGTTGGCGAGTACCTCATTTACGTTCATGTTGTGGCTGGTGCCCGCGCCCGCCTGGTAGACGTCCACGATGAACTGATCGCGGTGCTGTCCGCCCAGGACCTCGTCCGCCGCCTTGACGATCGCGTCGGCCAGTGGCGCCTCCAGCCGGCCGGTCTCCTGGTGCGTCACCGCGGCCGATCGCTTGATCCACACGACGGCGTCGACAAAGGCAGGCAGCGGGCGCAGCCCCGAGATCGGAAAGTTCTCGGCGGCGCGGAGGGTCTGGATGCCGTACAGGGCGTCCGCGGGTACGGCCTTTTCGCCGAGGGGATCGCGTTCGAGGCGGGTGCTGGTCATGGTCTGCGGCGGTCCTGAGTTGGGGGCCGCGGAATGATATCGGTCCACGAGGGGAGCGACAACCGATGAGTGAGTATTTCCGCGAGATTGCGGCGGCGGCCTCGTTCGGCACCGACAAGCCGGGCAAGACCGACCTGTTCGCCGGGCGCCATCTGTTCGTGGGACTCAACTGCTTCGAGGCCGGTCAGGTGCAGCGGATCCACCGGCACGCGGGGGCCGACAAGTTCTACCTGATCGTGAGCGGTCGTGCCCGAATGACGGTGGGCGACGCGACCCGCGAGGCCGGACCCGGCACCGTGGTGTGGGCGCCGGCGGACGTGCCGCACGGCGTGGCGGAGGCCCTCGAGCGCACGGTCATGCTAGTGGCGATCGCCCCACCGCCCGACTAGGTGACGGAGCGCCGGCCATCCGTAGATGTGCGCGGCCAGCGCTACCCCGAGCAGCACCCCGATCCCGTTGGTATAAAAGCGCCAGGCCACCAGCATCCACCCGCCGCCATTCCCCAGATCCCCGGCCGCCCCGCCCAAGAAGCCCAGCTCCACGGCCCCCGCGCCGGAGGGCGTCGGCAGAACGAGCTGGCTGTAGAGCAGCGCGAAAGAGCCGAGCGCGAGCGGCCCCATGGCCGGCGGGCTCGGGAGGGTCAGAGCGAGCACCGGCAGGATGGCCACGCGACTGGCCAAGTTGATGAAGCTCATCGGCGCGCTCGCCACCAGCGGCCAGCGAGGCATCCGCCGCCAGTAGACCATGGCGCGCCGGATGGGCCGCCGGAGCTGGCGCGCGGCGGGCGAAGTCACCTTCCGCGCGGCCCGCCACGCCAGCACGCTCGCCACCCCCACCACCACCAGCCATGGCCACGCCGATGCGGCGGCGGTTGCGAGACGCGGCCCCGCATCCAGCCACCATGCCGGCGCGTAACGCCAGACCAGCCACCCTGCCGCCACGATGATGACGGGCCAGGCCGCGAGCACCTCGAAGCTGATGCCCACGAACGCCGCGGCGGCCGGGACACGGCTCCGGAGCATACCGGCCAGGCGCGCCGGCTCGCCGCCGATCCGGAGCGGGGTGAGCGCGCAGGCTGCGTCACCGAACGCGTTCAGGACGAACGACTCGCGCAGGCTCATCCGGTGCCCCAGCCCCTGCACGATCCACTGAATGCGCCACGCCCGCGCCAGGAGGTCGGCCGCCACGAGCGCGGTGCAGAGGAGATGCGCCTGAAGGAGCGTCACGCGCGCAGGGCGGTGTACGGGATCGGGCGATGGTGCTCGAGCCACCGGTCGAGCGTCGGACCGAGCGACGCCGCGGTGGCGCGGTGCCGGAGATCCTGCGGATGGAGCGCGATGCGCGGAAGCGTGGCCCTGCCCTGCAGCGCCCAGCGGACCCACGCGACGGCCACCGAGCCCCAGGCGCGCACCGCCGTCCGAGCGCTCCAGCGCACCACCGGGGAGGCGAGGCGCCGCCCGGACGGGAACAGGTGAATGGTGCGATCATCCTCGCTGAATCCGAGACCCGTCGCGCCGACCGCCCGATGCCCGCCCTCCCGCGCGAGCCACGCGGGAGGGACGAAACCCACCGGCTCCAGGCCGAGCGCGTGGAGACGTGCGCGTCCACGGACGATGCGCTCGCGCGCGGCGGGTTCGTCGAGCGTCAGAAATTCGCCTTCGCCGGCCGTGCGGCCCAGCGCCCGCAGCGTGTCGCCCAGCGTGCGCGGCAGGCCGACCTCGTCGTGCCGCTCGCCGTGCAGGACGATCTCGGCTCCAGTCGCGGCCCGCGCCCGCAGCCACCCCACGAAGGCCGGGTGATGCTCGAGCGGCCACTCGCCGTGCCAGTCCGGGACTACCAGCAGTGCGGGACGCACCCCTCGCGCTGCGCAGAGGTCCCAGAGGCGCTCGACTCCGTCGGCAAGCGCCGGCGTCACGTCGTGGATCGAGACGAGCAGTCTCACGCGTGCAGAATCCGGTCGTAGACCTCGAAGAGCCGGTCCAGCACGGCGTCCCACCCGTGGTCCATCTCGGCGTACCGGCGACCCAGGGCTCCGAGACCCGCCAGGTCGCCGCGGAACAGCCGCTCGGCCTGCTCGGCGAGCGCGCCCGCGTCGCCCGAGGCGAAGACGGCGCCGGCGCCGGAGCGCTCCACCGTCTCGGCCACGCCGCCCCGGTCGGCGGACAGCAGGGGCGTGCCGCAGGCCAACGCCTCGAGCGCCGACAGCCCGAAGGTTTCGATGGAGCAGGGCGCCACCGCGACGTCGGCGGCCGCGAGCAGGTCGGCGAGGCCGTCCCGGTCGTGCTGAAAGGGGAGCCAGTGAAGCCGGTCGCTCCCCGGGCGCCGCTGCAGTCGGCGGCGGGCGGGACCGTCGCCCACCAGCACCAGCGCCGCGCCGGTGCGGCGGCGGACTTCGGGCCAGGCGCTGAGCAGGAGGTCCACCTCCTTCTCGGCGGCGAGTCGCCCCACGTACACGGCGAGCGGACCTTCGGGGAGACCATGCCGGCGGCGCGTCTCGGCCCCGGCGGCTCGGCGCCCCGGGTGAAACCGCTCGAGATCCACACCCAGCCCCACGCGCACCACGCGCTCCACCCCCGCCCGCTCGAGTTCCCCGGCCACGAAATCGGACGGGGCCAGGGTCGCGCGCACCATGCGGCCCAGCCGACGCACGTACCGCCACGCGAAGTCGGCCGCCCCGCGCCGCATCCGCCCGACCCGCGCCGGCCACGGCGCCACCACGCGCGGAAAGTTGCTGTGGTAGAACCAGACCACGGGCAGGTCGATGCGCCGAGTGGCCAGGTGCGCCAGCCACGGCGCGAACCAAGTGCTGCCCACCTCGATCAGGCTCGGACGCTCGTGCGCCACGATGCGGCTGGTGGACCGGGTGGCCAGCATGAAGCGGTAGGGTTTCTGGGTTGGGACGGCGGGGCCGTGGAGGCGGTAGCAGCGGACCCCGCCCGCCTCGAGGATTTCGTCGCGCGCGCCCGGCACGACGATTACCTGGCGGAGCTCGGCATGGCGCTGCACGTACCGCGCCTTTTGCAGGAGATAGGTGCGGACGCCGCCGGTGGTGTCGCCGAAAAATTCGGTGATGTCGAGGACACCCAGCCGGGCGGCGGACCGAAGCCGTGGAGGAAGGTCGAGGCGTGCGATGTCCAGCGAAGTGCGCGCTCCGGCGGGGGCGACCAGCTCCAGGTCGGGAAGGCCTCCCGCCGTCGCGTCAGTCAGAGCAGTCCCCGAGCGGGTAGACGGTGCCGCAGTTGGCGCACGGGTTCTTGCAGCCCCAGGCCCGAGGATTCACCCCGAAGCCGCAGCGGTTGCAGACGGGGGCGCCGGCGGCCGCTCCCTCGATGGCAGTCAGCTTCAGCATGAGGCCTTGGCCGCCCGGGCGGCTCTGCATCGCAGCGTCAGCCAAGCGGAAACGCTCCTGTGAGGAAGGGATTCGTCAGCCGTTCGACGCCGATTGTGGTGTCGGGCCCGTGGCCGCTGTGGACCACCGTCGAGTCGGGCAGCGACAGCAACTGCGACTGGATGGTGGCCATCAGGGTAGCGGGGTCGCCGCCCGGAAAATCCGTCCGGCCCACGGAGCCGTTGAACAGCACGTCGCCGCCGAAGACCATGTCGTGGCCTACGAAGCTCACGCTGCCCGGCGAATGGCCGGGTGTCCACCGGACATCGAAGTCGAACCGGCCCACCCGCACGATCGCTCCGGCTGCCAGGTCGGCGTCGGGCGGCGGGGGCGGGTCGAGCTGCTTCCCGAGCCACGCGCCGAACTGCGGCAGCGCGTCGTAGAGGGCCCGGTCGAGCGGGTGCAGGTGGATGGGCGCGCCCGTGGCCCGCTTGACCGCGCCCACGCCCATGATGTGATCCACATGGGCGTGGGTGAGCCAGATGGCGCGGAGCGCCCAGGCCCGCGTGTCGAGTTCGGCGAGGAACATCGCGGGCTCCTCGCCGGGATCGATGATGACCGCCTCGCGAGTCCGCCGGTCCGCCACCAGATAACAGTTCTCGGCCAACTGCCCGTTCGGTAGCGCCACGACCTCCAGGTCAGACACCGACCTTCGCTCCCGGCGCGCCGCTCCGGCGATCCGTCAGGAACTTCTCCACCGCGATCGCGGCCGTCGTTGCGTCGCCCACGGCCGTGGTCACTTGGCGGGTGAGCTGGACGCGCAGGTCGCCGGCGGCGAAGAGGCCGGGAATCGACGTCATCATCCGGTCGTCGGTGATGATGTAGCCGCTGGCGTCGTGCTCGAAATGCTGTTTGACGAGCCCGGTGTTCGGCTGGAACCCGATGAAGACGAAGCAGCCGGTGGCCTCGAGCGTGTGCTCCTCGCCCGTGATCGTGTCCTCGAGCACCAGGCACTCGAGGCCCTTCGGGCCCCCCTTGAGCTCGCGCACGGTCCGGTTCCAGATCACCTCGATTTTGGGATTGGCGAACAATCGCTCCTGCAGAATCCTGGACGCCCGGAACTCGTCGCGCCGGTGGATGACGTAGACCTTTTCCGCGTAGCGGGTCAGGTAGTCCGCCTCCTCGACCGCCGCGTCCCCGCCGCCCACCACCGCGATCGTTTCGCCCTTGAAGAACGCACCGTCGCACACCGCGCAGTAGGAAACGCCGCGACCGGCGTACTCCAGCTCACCGGGGACGTCGAGCTTGGTGGGTGTGCCGCCGGCGGTCAGCATGACCGTGGGCGCCTCGAAGGTGGTGCCACCCGTCGTGACGACCTCGAAGACGCCGTCGTCCCGCCGGGTGATCGACTCGACATGCTCCTGCCGGATGTCGGCGCCGAAGGTGACGGCGTGGGCCGCCATCTTCTGGGCCAGCTCCCGACCGAGGATGTGCTCGAAGCCCGGGTAGTCGTCGATCCACTCGGTGTTGAGCAGCTCGCCGCCCGGCACGCCACGCTCCAGGAGCACCGACTTGAGCATGCCCCGGCCGGCGTACATGGCGGCGCAGAGCCCGGCCGGGCCCCCGCCCACGATGATCAGGTCGAACTCTTCGGTGCGGCTCATCCCATTCCCCGTTATGTGGTTCCGTCAAATATAGAACAGCCGGGGGTTCCCGCACCCGCGGCCCCACGAACGGAGCGGGCGGATCAGACCGCAGGGCCCAGGTGCAGGAGGCTGGCGGCGCCGTGGCAGGCGGAGATGGTGGCCACGAGGACGTCCGAAGGGCCGGTTCCCGACCCGGCGGCGGTTACGGTGGCGTCGCCCTCGAGGACCGCTGAGACGTCGAACATGCCGACACCGTACACGCGGTGCCGGCAGGTGAAGAGCACCGGACCGGCGGTCGGGCCGGTGGCGGCCAACCGATCGGTGAGTCCCTGCATCGCCTCGCTCATCTCCCAAGTCCGCGGCGCGCGGATCACCGGGCAGGTGGTGGGCTCGATACAGTGAACGGGACACAGCCAGTCCGCGAAGGACACGTAACGGGTGCCGTCCGGCGCCTGGGTGTCGTATGGCGTGCCGGCGGCGGACGCCACAGGCCGCGGCTCGACCGTTCGGCCGGGCCACCGGTCCCGGGCACGGCGCACCAGCCACTCGTACATCAGGTGCGGCATGAGCGGGGACGGAACGATCGCATCGGGCGGATCGGAGTGCCGCGGAGCCCGGGCCAGGTACGCGTCGAAGAAGCTGCCCCATTCGGCGGCGACCAGTTCTAGCCCGTCCTCGGCCGGGAGCTCGGCGGCGGCGCGGCAGCGGGGGTCCCGATCGACGACCAGCAGCCGGCGCCAGTGCGCCGCCCCGCGCTCGCGGGCCCGAAGCAGCTGCCCGGCGTAGAACGTCCCGTAGCACCCGCCCCCGACGATGACCACCTCGCCAAGCGCCACGCTAGCGGAGGATTCGTCCACCATCGACCACCAGCGTTTCGCCGGTTACGAAGTCGCCGCCCTCGAGCAGATAGAGGAGGGCGGCAATCGCGTCCTCCGGCGTGCCGAGGCGGCGGAGCGGCGTCGTCCGGGCCAGGCGATCCCGCTCCTCGGCGTCGTACTCCTCGGGCACGAGCACGGTCCCGGGAGCGATGGCATTCACCGTCACCCGGGGCGCAAGCGCCCGGGCCAGGACGCGAGTCAGCATGACGATCCCCGCCTTGCTGACCGAGTGAGCGGCGAAGCCGGGCCACGGCTCCAGGCCGCTCAGGTCGGCGAGATTGACGACCTTGCCCCCCGCTGCTCGAAGGAGCGGCGCCGCGCCCTGGGTGGTGAAGAAGACCGAGCGAAGGTTGAGCGCGAGGACGGCGTCGAACTCCGCCGGGGTCGTCTCTTCGAAGGCCAGCCGCCGCATGACCGCCGCCGAGTTGACCAGCACGTCCAGCCCGCCCAGCTCGGCGGCCACGCGCCGCGGCAGCTCCGCCGCGGCGTCGGCGTCGGTGAGATCCGCGCCGAAGCAGGCGGCGCGGCCACCTGCGGCCTCGATCTCGTCCCTGAGCGACGCGGCGCCCGCCGACGATTCGTGATGGTGAATGGCCAGGATCATCCCCCGGTCCGCGAGCGCCCCGGCCATGGCCCGGCCGAGCCGTCGCCCGGCACCGGTCACCAGCGCGACACGGCCGCGGAGCTCCATCAGCCGCCGCGCGGCGCGATCGGCCGGATCTCGCCGGTGGGGGCGTCGGGGCCGGGCGCCGCGAGCGAGAGCACGCCGCGCGTCAGGTCTTCCATCTCCACGAACGACGCGTCCTGGCCCGCCGACGCGACGTTGTCGCCCGTGCGGGCCATGCCGGGCGCGACCGCATTCACCCGGATGTGCCGGTCGCCCAGCTCGAGCGCGAGGCTCCGCGTGAAGCCGGCGACCGCCGCCTTCGCGGCCGAGTAGACCGCCATGGGACTCTGCGGCTCGAAGTAGGCGATCGACGCGAAATTCACGATGCAGCCCTTGGTTTCGGTGAGCGCGGGAATCGCGGCCTGCGAGACCAGGACCGTGGTCTTGAGGTTGATCGCCACCTCTCGATCGAAGTCCCTGGCCGTGAGCGTCTCGATCGGTCCGAAGGTGGTCAGACCGCCGGCGACGTTGATCACGATGTCGAGCCGTCCGAAGTGCCGGAGCGCGGTCTCGACCGCCAGGGCGGCGATGTCCGGCTGGGTGAGGTCCCCGGCACAGGGCCGGGCGTCCACGCCGAGCGTCGCGAACTCGCGCACCCGTTCCGCGACGCCGACGGCGTTGAGATCGCAGGCGACGAGGCGGGCGCCGGCCTGCCCGAAGGCGAGCGCCACCGCGTTCCCGATCTGACCCGCCCGGCCTACCCCGGTCACCAGCGCCACCCGGCCGCTGAAATCGAAGGTCGCGCTCATGCTCACCTCAGGGCTTCGAGAACGATCTCCACGCCGGGAGCCCCGGCCTGGCTGTACACGATGGTACCGTCCTGTTGGACCAGGACGACGGACCGGGCCATGGTGGCGCCATCGGGCCGCACCGCCCCATAGGCCCTCGCCACCACGATACCCGGATCCGAGAGCAGCGGGAACGGCAGTCGGAGCCGCGCCGCGTAGCCGGCGTGGCTCTCCGCCGACGCCGGGTTGACGCCGAACGGCTGGATGCGGGCACGCTGGTAGAGAGGCAGGTCGTCGCGCACGGCGGACAGTTGGCGGTTTCAGCCGGGCGTGTCGTTGCCCGGGTAGAAGGCGAGCAGGACGCGAGAGCCGGCGAGCAGATCGCGCAGGACGTAGGTGCGCCCGTCGGACGCGGCGAGCGCGAACTCGGGCGCCGCGGTTCCCGGCGGGAGGAGGCCGTTCACGGGCCGACGGGAGTGACCCGCCCGGCGCGCACCTCTTCCAGGCGCTCGAGCCAGTCCATGGGTACATCCTGCGAGCCGAGCGATCCGTGGGTCTCGCCCGGCTCGGGGTCGCCGTGCCAGTCGCTGCCCCCCGTGCGCAGCAGGCCGAGTCGAAGCGCGCTGTCGGTGAGGCGGGCGCGGAGGTCGGGGTCGTGGCTGGGGTGGCGGGTCTCGACCGCGTCGAGCCCTTCGCGCTGGAGCCGCTCGAGGAAGGCGCGGGTCCCGCGCTCCTTGATGTGCGCCACCGACACCAGCCCGCTCACGGAGTGCACCAGATCGGCGATCTCCCGAAAGGCGGGCAGCACCTTGTCCACGAAGGCGGGCCGGCCCCGGCCGAGGTACCGGTCGAAGGCGTTGGAGATCCCGGTGGCGCTCCCCTGCTTGACGATCGCGCGGGCAACGTGGGGCCGCCCCACGGCACCCCCCTTGGCCTGCGCGAGCACGTCCTCGAACTCGAGGGCCACGCCGAGCCGCTGCAGACGCGCCACCATCTCGCGCCCGCGGCGAACGCGGTCGGCGCGGGAGCGTTCCAGGAACGACTCCAGCTCGGGCGAATCCGACGGCAGAAAGTAGCCCAGCACGTGCATCTCGCCCCACGGGGCGGCCGAGCTGAACTCGCACCCGCCGACGACCCGGACGCCGATGCGCTCGCCGGCGGCAAGGGCGGCAGGCACGCCCGCCACGGTGTCGTGATCCGTGAGCGCCAGCGCGGAGAGTCCGGCGGTCCGCGCGCGCTCCACTACGCGCTCCGGCGGCAGGCTTCCGTCGGACGCAGTGGAGTGCACGTGAAGGTCCACCAGCCCGGCCGTGGCGGGCCCGCCGGCGGAGGTCAGCGGCGGTACCCCAGCTCGGGCGCGGTCCAGCTCGGCTGCGAATGGGCCAGGAGCTGGCGCAATTCCTGATCGCTCAGCTGATGCAGTGACAGCTCCCGGCTCTTGGCCCCCAGCGGAGAGTAGCGCGTCACGCGCCGCTCGCGGGCGGGGCCGGTGCCGCGGCTGAAGACGAGACCGAACTCATCCTTCACGTATTGGGTGACCCGGCCGCTGACCGCCACTTCCCACGACTCGCCGTCCACCTCGATGATGCGTCTGGGCATTACGATTCGCTCCTGACTTCTTCCCACAGGTCCCAGGAACCATACTCGTACTCGGCGACCGCCCGGAGGCGCGCCTCGATCCGTCGCTCGTCCTCGGGCATGCTGATCATCGAGCGGTGGCCCGCCGCGTCGGGACTCTCGCTGCACTCCAGAAAGAGCCCGGGCTGTCCGGACCGCCGAAACACCCACAGCTGCCGGCCACGGGTGCGATGCAGCGCTGCCAGCTCGCGGACGGCCGCGAGGTATTCCGCTTCCGACCCGTCGCGCACCCTCACCCGCGAAACGGTGAGCGCGCGCGGGACGTCAGGCCGCGCCGTCTGGGAACTCCTGCAGCGACTTCTTCACATCGGCCATGAACCGGTCGGCGTCAGCGCCGTCCACGATCCGGTGATCGAAGGCCAGGGCGAGCATCCCCTTGGTCCTGACGGCGAGGGTATCGCTGCCATCGACCGTGATGACCGCGGGCTGCTTCTCGATGGTGCCGACGCACAGGATGGCGGCTTGCGGCTGATTGATGATCGGCGTCCCGATGACCGAACCGAACACGCCCGGGTTGGTGATCGTGAACGTGCCGCGCTGCACATCGTCGGGGCTCAGCTTCTTGGTGCGGGCTCGCTCGCCGAGGTCGTTGATGGCGCGCGCCACGCCGAGGAGCGACAACTCGTCGGTGTGCGGGATCACGGGCACGATCAGGCCCCAGTCGAGCGCCACCGCGATGCCGACGTTGATGTCCCGGCGGAGCACGGTGTTCGCGCCGCTGACCGCCGCGTTGAGCGTCGGGTGGGCGCGCAGTCCGTCGGCCACGGTCTTCGCGATGAACGCGAGGTAGGTCAGGTTCACGCCGCGGTCGGCGTACTCCTTCTTCTTCCTGGCGCGAAGCTGGGCGATCCGGGTGTAGTCGATCTCGAAGATCGTGTTCACGTGCGGCGACACGCGGCGCGACATCACCATGTGCTCCGCGGTGAGCTTCCGGATGCGCGACCACGGCTCAACCCGGTCGCCTGGCCACGCCTCGACGCTGGGCGCGTGGGCGGCCGCGGGAGGCGCCGGGGCGGCGCCGGCCGGCGGCGGGGCGCTGGCGCTCGCCGTCGCCGGAGCGGTCGGCGCGGACTCGGCCGCGGGCCCCGTCTCCAGGAAGCTCAGGATGTCGCTCTTGGTGACCCGGCCGGCGAGACCGGTGCCCGGCACCGCGCTCAGGTCCAGGTTGTGCTCGGCCGCCATCTTCCGCACGAGGGGCGTCGACTTGCGTCGGAGCCGCTCCTCCGCGCTTTCGCTGCCGTTGGAGCCCGCGTCAGGGCCGGCGACCCGGCCGGCACCGGCGGTCGGCGCCGGCGTGGGAGTCGGCGATGGGCGGGGCGACACGGGTGGCGCCGGGGGCCGGGGCGCCGTCGGCGGGCTCGGGGGCAAAGGGCGCTCGGGCGCGGGGGGCTCCGGCCTGGGCGCCGACGCGGCCGGCGCGGGGGCGGCCGTCGCGGCCACGGCACCCGCCTCGGTCTCGATGGTCGCGACGACCGTCTGCACCGCAACCGTCTGGCCCTCGGTCACCAGAATCTCCGCCAGGACGCCCGCCGCGGGCGCGGGGATCTCGGCGTCCACCTTGTCGGTGCTGATCTCGAAGATCGGCTCGTCCCGCTTGACGGCGTCGCCGACCTGCTTGATCCACCGCGACAGGGTGCCTTCGGCGATCGATTCGCCCATCTGCGGCATGATCACGTCAATCTTGGCCATGGTCGGTCTCCGGTCAGTACGCCGCGAGCCAGCGCGCGGCCCGGACGATGTCCGGGGTCTGCGGGAGGACGAAGTCCTCGAGCTGCGGGGCATAGGGCAGCGGCACGTCGTGCGCGGCGACCCGTCGCACCGGCGCGTCGAGCCACTCGAAGGCGAGCTCGTTGATGCGGGCGGTGATTTCGCCGGCGATCCCGCCGGTCACGGTATCCTCGTGCACGATGAGCACGCGATTGGTCTTCTTCACGGTGGCGAGGATCGCCTCGTCGTCCATGGGCAGCAGCGAGCGCAGATCGAGCACTTCGACCGACAGACCGTCCTCCCGCTCCAGCTGCTCGGCCGCTTCGAGCGACTTCCACACCGTCGCCGCGTAGGTGATGATGCTCAGGTCCCTGCCTTCGCGGGCGACGCGCGCCTTGCCGAGCGGCACTAGGTGCTCGCCCTCGGGCAGCACTTCCTTGATCCGACGATAGAGATACTTGTGCTCGAAGAAGAGTACGCAATCGTCGTCCCGGATGGCGCTCTTGAGCAGTCCCTTCGCGTCGCCGGCCGTGCTGGGGTACACGATCTTGAGCCCCGGCGTGTGCAGGAACGCCGCCTCGGGATTCTGGGAGTGGAACGGCCCGCCCCGGACGTACCCGCCGCTCGGCCCGCGCACCACCATCGGGCACGGCAGGAACGCGCGGTAGCGCGCCGTGGCCACGTAATTGGTCAGGATACTGTAGGCGCTCGACAGGAAATCGATGAACTGCATCTCGCACACCGGACGCAGGCCCATGTGGGCGGCGCCCGCCGCGGCGCCCACGAAGCCGGTTTCGCTGATCGGCGTGTCGATGACGCGGTCGGCGCCGAAACGCTCGAACAGTCCCTCGGTGACCTTGAACGCCCCGCCGTAGGCCCCGATGTCCTCGCCCATGCAGAAGACGTCCGGGTCGCGTTCCATCTCCTCGGCGAGTCCCTGCCGGACGGCCTCGAGGAAGGTCGCCTCAGCCATCGTGCGTCCCCCAACCGGCGGCACGCTCGTGACGCTCGACCGCGCTCCGGATGCCCTCGCGGTACCACAGCGCCGGCGACGCGGGCGGGTCGGCGTAGACGCCGGCCAGGCAGTCGCGCGGCTCCGGCGGCGGCGACCGCTCGGCCAGATCGGTGGAGGCATCGATCTCGGCAAGCACGCGCGCGTCGATCTCCTCGAGCTCGGTGGCCGCCACCCCCTCGGCGCCGACGAGGCGGTGCATGTAGCGGTCGAGCGGGTCGTTGTCGCGCGCCCATCGCTCGATCTCGCCGGCCGGAACGTAGGACTGGTTGTCGTGCTCCGCGTGCCCCTTCCGGCGATAGGTCATGAGCTCGATGAGCGTCACGCCTTCGCCGCGACGCGCGCGCGCTACGGCATCCCGGGTCACCTCGTACGCGGCGATCACATCGTTGCCGTCGGCGCGGACCCCGGGAATCCCGTACCCCGCGGCCTTGTCGGCGAGGCGCTCCGCGGCGCACTGCCCGGACGTGGGGGTGGAGTACGCGTAGCGGTTGTTCTCCACGATGACCACGAGCGGACAGCGCTGCACCGCGGCGAAGTTGATCCCCTCGTGGAATGCGCCCGTGCTCGTCGCGCCGTCCCCGACGTACACCAGCCCGACCCGCGCCTGCTTCCGCATCCGGAACGACAGCGTGACGCCGGCCATGACCGGCACCATGTCGCCGAGGTGGGAGATCTGGCCGATGAAATTGCGCTCCTCGACGTCGCCGAAATGGATGTTGAGCTCGCGCCCGCGGGTGGGCGAGTCGCCCTTGGCCATGTACTGCGTGAGGACCTCGAGCGGGGTGGCGCCCTTCACGAGCATCGAGCCGAGGTTCCGGATCAGCGGGGACAGCACGTCTTCCCGGCGGAGGGCGTACGCGGAGCCGACAGCGCACGCCTCCTGGCCCAGCGAGCGGAACAGCCCGCCCACCACCTTGGTCTGTCGATACAGATTGACCAGCCGCTCCTCGAGCGACCGGGTCAGGCGCATCCAGTAGTAGAGCTCGAGGAGTTGGTCCCGCGACAACCCGGCCCGGGCGGACGGATCGGAGGCGAGCGCACTGGTGACGGCCATGCAGGTCCCGGTTGGAGGAGGCGTGATCCGGGCTGGAAAATCCACGCGTGCGGGAGGAGAGTCAAGCAAGGGTCGGCAGGCATTGCGCCGGCTCGCTCGGGCAGCCACGAGCGGGGAAAAAGCCGCGGGGGCGCCGGTTCGGCGCCCCCGCGGCGGATCGGCGGACTCCCGCCCGCTCAGGCCTTGACGGCCACCGGCCGTGCCGAGGCCACCGTCTCCTGCGCCTCGATTCGCATCCCGTAGAACGACCGGTACACGAAGATCAGCGCCACCGCGAAGAACCCCGCGGCGAGCATATGGGTCAGACCCGAACCTTGCTCCTTAGTGAGCGAGACCGCCAGCTCCACCGCCAGCAGACCGAACAGCGTCGTGAACTTGATGATCGGGTTGAGGGCGACCGACGAGGTGTCCTTGAACGGATCGCCGACCGTATCGCCCACCACGGTGGCCGCGTGGAGGTCGGTGCCTTTCGCCTTAAGCTCGGTCTCCACGATCTTCTTCGCGTTGTCCCAGGCGCCGCCGGCGTTGGCCATGAAGATCGCCTGATAGAGGCCGAACAGCGCGATGGAAATCAGGTAGCCGATGAAGTAGTACGGCTCGACGAACGCGAAGGCCAGCGTGATGAAGAACACCACGAGGAAGATGTTGAACATCCCCTTCTGGGCATACTGCGTGCAAATCTCGACGACCTTCTTGCTGTCGGCCACCGACGCCTTCGTGGTGCCCTCGAGCTTGATGTTGGCCTTGATGAACTCCACGGCCCGGTAGGCGCCGGTGGTGACCGCCTGGATCGAGGCGCCGGTGAACCAGTAGATCACCGAGCCACCGGCGATGAGACCGAGCAGGAACGGCGGGTGCAGGATCGAGAGGTTCGAGAGCAGCTCGGGCCGGAGCCCCTCGGTGAGCGCCAGGATGATCGAGAAGATCAGCGTGGTGGCGCCGACGACGGCGGTCCCGATGAGCACCGGCTTGGCCGTGGCCTTGAAGGTGTTCCCCGCCCCGTCGTTCTCCTCGAGGTGCTGCTTGCCCAGCTCGAACTGCGGCGTGAACCCGAAGTCCCGCGTGATCTCCGCCTCGATGCCCGGCAGCTGCTCGATGGTCGAGAGCTCGTAGACCGACTGGGCATTGTCCGTCACCGGGCCATACGAGTCCACCGCGATCGTCACCGGGCCCATGCCCAGGAACCCGAACGCCACCAGGCCGAACGCGAAGACCGCAGGGGCCAGCATCAGCCCGCCCAGCCCGAGCGTGCTCACACCGTAGGCGGTGGCCATCAGCACCAGAATGGCGAGTCCGATCCAGAACGCGCTGAAATTGCCGGCGACGAGGCCCGACAGGATGTTGAGCGAGGCCCCGCCCTCGCGCGAGCTGGTGACGACCTCGCGCACGTGCCGCGAGTCGATCGAGGTGAACACCTTGACCAGCTCGGGGATGATCGCGCCGGCCAGGGTGCCGCAGGTGATGACCGTGGAGAGCTTCCACCACAGCGACGTGTCGCCACCGATGTCGGGGATGAGCAGGTACGACACCACGTAGGTGAACGCCACCGAGACGACGGAGGTGAGCCACACCAGGGTGGTGAGCGGCACTTCGTAGTTCATCTTCGCCACGTGCTGGTACTTGCCCCGCGCCACCGTCTCGTTGACGAAGTAGGACAGCGCCGCGGCGATGACCATCATGATGCGCATGGCGAAAATCCAGACCAGGAGCTGAACCTGGACGGTCGGATCGCTCACCGCGAGCAGGATGAAGGTGATGAGCGCCACGCCCGTCACGCCGTACGTCTCGAAACCGTCGGCCGACGGGCCGACCGAGTCGCCGGCGTTGTCGCCGGTGCAGTCGGCGATGACGCCCGGATTCCGCGCGTCGTCCTCCTTGATCTTGAACACGATCTTCATGAGGTCGGCGCCGATGTCGGCGATCTTGGTGAAGATGCCGCCCGCCACCCGGAGCACCGCAGCGCCGAGGGACTCCCCGATGGCAAAGCCGATGAAGCACGGGCCCGCGTAGTCGCCGGGGATGAAGAGCAGGATGCAGAGCATCAGCAGCAGCTCGACGCTGATGAGCAGCATGCCGATGCTCATGCCCGCCTTGAGCGGGATCTGATAGCACGGATACGGCTTCCCACGGAGGCTCGCGAACGCGGCCCGCGAGTTGGCAAAGGTGTTCACCCGGATACCGAACCAGGCCACCGCGTAGCTGCCGGCCATGCCGATGAGGCTGAAGAGCAGGATGATCGCCACCCGGCCGAGCGGAAAGCCGTGGACCTCCGCCCCCGTCACCGGATCCACCGTCGTCGCCAGCTTGCCGAAGTACACTGCCACCGCGATGCCGATGAACACCCAGAGGACCAGGAGGAACCGCCCCTGGGTCAGCAGGTAGGTCTTGCAGGTCTCGTAGATGAGTTCCGACACCTCGAGCATCGACCGATGGACTTCCATGCTCTGGAGCTGCCGGTAGATCTGCAGCCCGAAGGCGAGGCCCAGCGCGCAGACCACGAGGCCCAGGAGCAGGAGCACACGCCCGTTGATGCCGCCCAGGAACGTCACCTGCCCGAGGTCAGGCAGCACCAGGGCCGCCTCGCCGCCGGTGTGCGGCACCGGGGTCGCCGCGTCCTGCGCCAGCAGCGCCGAGAGGGGCAGGCCCCCGAGGAGCACCGCGCCGAGCAGCGGGAGCAGGAACGACATGGCACGTCGGGGCGCCCATCGCGAGAGCATCATCGGGTAGTGCCTCCTGGGAAATGCGGACCTGCGCGGGGGGTCAATACGCACCGATCGGCCGGTGCGTCGGGTTGGTCATCGTATGCACCACGGTCAGGAAGCGTTTGGCCAGCTTGTCCGCCTCGCTCTCCCCGACCTGGTTCGTCTCGACGGTCACGAGCGTATAGTGTCCGCCATCCGGCTGCGCGCTGACGGCGACGCGGCCGATGGTGCCGCTGAACCGTCGGCGGCGCGGCGCTTCTTCCTCCGGGGCGAGCCGGGCGCCGAAGAAGGCCGTGGCACGCGCCAGCACGTCGTCGGGCGTGCTCTGGGTCCGATGGAAATACTTCATCTCAGTCCTGGTAGTACTCGATGCCCAGATGGGTGATCTGCTCCTCACCCATCAGGTAGCGGAGGGTGTTCTTGAGCTTGGTCTGCTGGATGAAGAGGTCGTGCTCGGGATAGAGGTCCGGCGCCGTCTGGGGACTCTTGAAGTAGAAAGAGAGCCATTCCTGGATACCGCCGAGCCCGGCCCGCTGCGACAGGTCGAAGAACAGCGCCAGGTCCAGCACCAGCGGCGCGGCCAGGATCGAATCGCGGCACAGGAAATCGACCTTCATCTGCATCGGATAGCCGAGCCACCCGACGATGTCGATGTTGTCCCAGCCTTCCTTGTTGTCGCCGCGCGGCGGATAGTAGTTGATCCGCACCTTGTGGTACATCTCGCCGTACAGCTCGGGATAGAGCTTCGGCTGCAGGATGTAGTCGAGCACGCCGAGCTTGGACTCCTCCTTCGTCTTGAAGCTCTCCGGATCGTCGAGCACCTCGCCGTCCCGGTTGCCGAGGATGTTGGTCGAGTACCAGCCGGCCAGCCCGAGCATGCGCGCCTTGAACATCGGCGCCAGCACGGTCTTGACCATCGTCTGCCCGGTCTTGAAGTCCTTGCCGCCGATGGCCACGCCCTTCGCCTTGGCGAGGCCGACCATGGCGGGAAAGTCGCAGGTCAGGTTCGGGGCGCCGTTGGCGAACGGGACGCCCTCCTGGATGGCCGCCCAGGCGTAGAGCATGGACGGGGCAACGGACGGGTCGTTCGCGTCCATCGCCGCCTCGAACGCCTCCAGCGTAGCGTGAGCCGGCCCCGGGCTGATGAAGATCTCGGTCGAAGCGCACCAGACCATCACGAGCCGGTCGCATCCGTGCTTGGCCTTGAAGTCGCGAATGTCCTTGCGGAGCGCCTCGGCCAGGACGCGTTTCGTCTTCCCCGACTTGACGTTCTTGCCCTCGAGGCGCTTCACGTAGGTCTGTTCGAACACGGCGGGCATCGGCGTGATGCCCTTGAGGAAATCCGCGATGGGCTCGAGGTGCTCGTGCCGGTCCAGGACGCCCGCGTGGCGCGCGGCGGCGTAGGCGTCGTCGGGCACCGGGTCCCAGGCGCCGAACACCAGGTCCTTCAGATCCGCCAGGGGCACGAAGTCCCGGATCAGCGGGGCCCGCGCCTCGGTCCGCTTGCCCAGCCGGATCGTCCCCATCTGCGTCAGGGATCCGACCGGCCTGGCCGCACCGCGCCGCACGTTCTCGACCCCGGCGATGAAGGTCGTCGCCACCGCGCCGAGCCCGACGCACAGCACGCCGAGTTTCCCCTGGGCCGGCGCGATGCGCCGGGCGGTCTGTTGAGCCACTTGCTAACGTCCTTTCGCGAAAGTATCGAGCGGCACGCCGGCGTCCCGCGCGGGGACCGGCGCCTTTGGCGCATCGGCGTGCCGATGGACATACACGAATCGTTGCACCACCGTGATCACCGACGCGACGGCCAGGAGCGCCACGATGGCCTCCAGCAGGAGCGCGTGCGGGCCCGCCCCGGCCACCAGGGAGCAGAGGCCCACGAGCAGGATCCGCTCGGCTCGCTGCGCGATGCCCACCTTACAGTCGAGTCCGAGCCCTTCGGCGCGGGCCCGCGCGTACGACACGAGCAATGAGCACAGGATGGCGACCATGCAGGCGATGGCCGCCGGCACCCGGTAGGCGACATCGGGCGCGGTCAGAAAAAAGGCGCCGATGCCGATGAAGGTGGCGCCGTCGCCGACCCGGTCGAGGGTGGAGTCGTAGAAGGCGCCGAACTTCGTGACCATGGCGCCGCCCCGCGCCACCTGCCCGTCCAGCGTGTCGGTGATGCCGCTCAGGAGCAGCAGCAGCCCGCCGAGCCGGATGTGGCCCAAGCCGAACGCGAGAGCGGAGACGAGCACGAGACCGGTCCCGATCGTCGTGATCGTATTCGGCCGCACCCCGGATCGAATGAGCCGCGCCACCAGCGGATCCACCGCGGCGTAGAACGGCTTCTCCAGCGCCCCCAGCAGCTTCACGTCGTATCGGTCTCCCGGAGAGCGTGTCCCAGGCCTGGTCCCCCTGCGGGCGGCCGGGCCAAAGGATAATCGGCAGAACCGCTTAGGGCAATCGGAGCCGGTGCTATTCCGGGTAGAGCAGGACGGCCTGCCGGCGGCTCCGGAACCGGGCCAGCGCCGGCTGCCAGTCGCCCACGATCGACCCGGGAGCGACCCCGCCCTCGAGCGCCTTCCGGAGCATCGGTCCCCCGGCAAGCCGGTCGAAGTGTTTCGGGATCCACGCAAACCGGTCGGGGTGGGCTGCCCGTACCGCGGCGAGCAGGTGGACCGCCGTCGCCGTGGGGTCGTAAAGCGCGCGATCGGTCACCTCGAGGCGGATGCCGCGCACCAGCGTATCGGCGTACTTGCTGTCGCCCGGGCGTGAGGGTGTGAACGACACCGCCCGCATTCGCACCCCCGCCAAGCGGTCCGCGCCGATCCGCGCCAGCACGACATCCGGGTCCAGCCACGGCGCTCCGACTTGCTCGAAGGCTGCCTGCGTGCCTCGGCCGACGCTCAGGTTGGTCCCCTCGAACAGACAGAGTCCCGGATAGTGGTAGAGGCTCTCGAGCGACTGCAGGTTGGGACTGGGCGGAACGAAGGGCAGGCCGGTGGCGTCCCACGGATCCGCTCGTTGCCATCCGGATACCGGCACCACGGCCAGATCGGTGGAGAGCCCCAGCTCCGACCGTGCCAGCCGGGCCAGCTCGCCCAGCGTCATGCCGTAGCGCATCGGGACCGCCAGCACGCCCACCGGCGTCCGGTAGGCGGAGTCGAGCACGTTGCCCTGCACCGGGGCACCGATCGGGTCGGGCCGGTCGAGCACCACCACCCGGATGCCGAGCCGCGCCGCCGCCCGCATCACCTCGACCGTCGTGAACAGGTAGGTGTAGTAGCGCGCCCCGGCGTCCTGCAGATCCACGAGCAGCAGGTCGATCCCCCGGAGCATCGCATCGGTGGGGGCGGTTGTCCGACCGTAAAGACTGTAGATTGGGAGTCCGGTAGCCGAGTCGATCGACGAGGCCACCGCGGCGCCGGGTTCGGCCGCGCCTCGGAAGCCATGCTCGGGACTGAACAGCGCCACGAGCCGGACGCCGGCCGCCCGGAGACGCACGACGTCGCTGATTCCCTGGGTATCCACGCCCGCTTGATTGGTCACCAGACCGACGCGGCGGCCGCGCACGACGGCGGCACTGTCGGTCAGCAGCACGTCGATGCCGGGTCGCACGCCGCCCGGTACCGGGGCCTGAGCCACGGGTCCAGGCGACCCGCAGCCGAGCGCCCATCCCCCCAGTCCCAGTACGACGAGAGCTCTGTGCACCTCACGTACCTCGCGATGGCGGTGATCCTGATCGGCGCCTGCGGGCCCTCGGCGCGGCTCGCCACCCCGGCGCCGATCCCATCGGCCGACGCCGTCGGCCCCGAGCGCGATGTCGAGTCGCTGCTCGCCGGGCTGAGCGTGCGCGACAAGATCGCGCAGCTCGTCATGCCCTGGATCCCCGGCACCTATGCGGCCTACGACGACGACGGGTTCGCTCGGGCAGAGGGGTGGATCGACTCGCTGCACGTGGGCGGCATCATCGTGTCCATCGGCTCCCCGCTGGACGTGGCGGCCAAGTTGAACCGGCTCCAGATGCGGTCCTCGCTCCCCCTGCTCGTGGGGTCGGACTTCGAGGGCGGCACCAGTCTCCGGCTCAACGGCGGCACGCCTTTCCCTCCCAATATGGGCGTGGGCGCCACGGGGAGCGACAGCGCCGCCTACGATATCGGCCGCATCACGGCGCTCGAAGGGCGGGCGGTGGGCGTACAGCTCGCCTTCGCCCCGGTCGCGGACGTCAACAACAACCCCGCCAACCCGATCATCAACACCCGCGCCTTCGGCGAGAATCCGGCGGAGGTCGGTCGGCTGGTGGCGGCCGAGGTGCGCGGTCTGCAGGAACACGGGATGCTGGCCACCGCCAAGCACTTTCCCGGCCATGGCGATACCGGCACCGACTCGCATCTGGCGCTGCCGGTCATCGGCGCGAACTGGGCGCGACTCGATTCCGTGGAGCTGGTGCCGTTCCGGGCAGCCATCGCCGCGGGCGTGGACGTGGTGATGTCGGCGCATATCGCGTTGCCCGGGATCGATCCGGGCCAGGTGCGCCCCGGCACCGTGGCGCCCAACATCCTCACCGGCGTGCTGCGCGACTCGCTCGGTTTCCAAGGCATGATCGTCACCGACGCGCTCAACATGGCGGGTGTCGCCGACGCGTATGGCGCCGAGGCGGGGGTGCGGGCGTTCCTGGCGGGCGCGGATCTGCTGCTCCAGCCCGCCGACCCGCGCGCGACCATCGACGCGATGGCCCGCGCGGTGGCCCGCGGCGAGATCGGCGCCGAGCGGCTGGATGCGTCCGTCCGGCGGGTGCTCGAGGCCAAGCGGCACCTCGGCCTCTTCGCCCGGCGCACGGTGCCGCTCGACAGCATTCCGGCGGTCGTGGGGAGCGCGGCGTTTCGGGCCGATGCCGCCCGGATCGCTGAGCGCTCCATCGTCATGGTCAAGGACTCCGGCGGCGTCGTGCACGGGCTCGCGCGGAGTCGTCCGGCCCTGACGCTCGTGACCTACGCCGAGGACGACACTCGCACCGTCGGCACCGCGCTCGCGGCTGAGCTCCGGGCGCAGGGCTTCGCCGTGACGGTAGCCCGGCTCTGGCCCGCCAGCGGCAGGGAGAGCTACGATTCCGCCGCCGCTGCGCTGCGCCAGCAGTCCACGGCCGTGTTCGCCTCCGCCGACCGGCCGATCGCCGGGCGGGGCGCCATCGGCCTTCCACCGGCCCTGGTGGCGCTGATCGGCCGGACTGCGCGGGAGCGGCCGACGATTCTGGTATCGCTCGGCAACCCGTACGTCATCGGGGGGCTGCCCGAAGTGGGCTCGTATCTCATTGGCTGGCGCTCCAACGCCGTGACCGAGCGGGCCGTGGCACGGGCTCTCGCGGGCGTCGCCCCGGTCACTGGGCGGCTTCCGATCGCCCTTCCCCCGAAGTACGCGCGCGGCTGGGGCCTTGAGCGGCGGGTGCCGTAACCCCTCGACCTCCCCCTCACCAGGGACGCACGATGCATCTCGAATTCTCCGACTGGCTGATCATCGGGCTGTACTTCGTCGCGTCGGCGGCCATCGGGCTCGCCTACACGCGGAAAGCGGGGCGGTCGCTGGCGGACTACTTCGTGTCGGGCCGCTCGCTCCCCTGGTGGCTGGCCGGCACCTCGATGGTGGCCACCACCTTCGCGGCCGATACGCCCCTGGTCGTGGCGGGTCTGGTGGCCAAGTACGGCGTGGCCGGCAACTGGCTTTGGTGGAACGGGGCGTTCTCGGGCGTGCTCACGGTCTTCTTCTTCTCGCGGCTCTGGCGCCGGGCCGGAGTCCTGACCGACGTCGAGTTCGCGGAGCTCCGCTACGGCGGCCGGCCGGCGGCGGTCCTGCGTGGGTTCCGGGCGATCTACCTCGCCATTCCGATCAATCTGATCATCATGGGCTGGGTGACGCGCGCGATGGTGACGATCCTCCAGGTCAGCCTCAGCATCGACCCCTGGAAGGCGGCCATCTTCCTGTTCGGCGTCACCGCGCTGTACACCGTCTTCGCGGGGTTGTGGGGCATCATCGTCACCGACCTGTTCCAGTTCGTGTTCGCGATGGGCGGCTCCATCCTCCTGGCGGTGCTCGCCGTGCAATCCGTGGGTGGACTCGATGCGCTCACCGCCCAGGCTTCCGCCCGCTTCGGCTCCACCGAAGCCGCCTTCGGCATCATCCCGCCGCTCGACGCACCCTGGCTCCCGCTCACCACGCTGCTCGTCTGGCTGTCCGTGCAGTGGTGGGCCGCCTGGTACCCCGGTCAGGAGCCCGGCGGCGGCGGCTACGTCGTCCAGCGCATCCTCTCGACGAAAGACGAGCGCAACGGGCTGCTCGCGACGCTGTGGTTCACCATCGCCCACTACGCCCTGCGGCCGTGGCCGTGGATCCTGGTGGGGTTCGTGGGGCTGCTTCGCTATCCGGGGCTGGCCAATCCGGAGGAGGGCTACGTCCGCGTGATGGTCGACGTCCTGCCCTCGCCGTTCAAGGGCCTCCTGCTCGCGGCGTTCGCGGCCGCCTACATGAGCACCATCAGCACCCACCTCAACTGGGGCGCGTCATACCTGGTCAACGACGTCTATCTCCGGTTCATCAAGCCGGACGCATCCCCCCGCGCGCAGGTGGTCGCCTCCCGGGCGGCCACCGCGGTGCTCATGGTCTCCTCCCTCGTCGTGATGAGCTTCCTCACCAGCGTCGAGCAGGGCTGGAAGATCCTCATCGGCCTCGGCGCCGGCACCGGGTTGGTGTTCATCCTCCGCTGGTACTGGTGGCGGGTGAATGCCTGGTCGGAGATCGCCGCGATGCTGGCGTCGTTCGCGACCTCGCTGGCCCTCGCCGCCCGAGGGCATTCCATGAGCGACACCGGGACGACCGACTACGCGTTCACCCTGCTCACGATCGTCCTGGTCACGACGGCGGTCTGGCTGGGGGTGACCTTTCTGACCGCCCCCGAGTCGGAGGCGACCCTGGACCGATTCTACCGGCGAGTCCGCCCGGGCGGCCCGGGATGGCGAGAGGTGGCCCGCCGGCTGGGCTATGGCGACGACCGGATTCCGGGCGGGGCCCTGTCGTGGGCCAACTGGGTGGCGGGGCTCGTGGCGGTCTATGCGGCGGTCTTCGCGGTCGGGGCCGCCGTGACGGGCACGCCCCTTCGCGGGGTCCTGTACGCACTCGCCGCCCTGGGTGCTTTCTCGTTGATCCATCGCAACTTGCGTGCTGACGAGCAGCTGGCCGCCGGCGTTGACAGGGCCCTCGATCCCGAGTTACGTTTCGACCCAGGGAAGTGAGGGTCACCAGCCGACTCGGACAGAAGGAGCCACACATGAGCATCGACCAGCAGGCCCCGGCCACCGGGTTCCAGATGACCCTGACCGAACGGGCTGCTGAAGAGGTGCGGAAGTTCATCGCCCAGGAGGAGGTGGCCGTCGAAACCGCGGGCCTCCGCGTGAGCGTGCTGCCGGGGGGATGCTCCGGCTTCAAGTACAGCCTAAACATCGAGGAGCGCGCGCTCGATGACGACATGGTGCACGAGGTGAGCGGCGTCCGAGTCTTCGTGGACGGCTTTAGCGCCCAGTACCTGGCCGGGATCACCGTGGACTACGTCAGCTCGATGCAGGGCTCGGGGTTCACCTTCGGCAACCCCAACTCGACCGGCGGGTGCGGCTGCGGCAGCAGCTTCACGGCCTGAACACGCTCGCCCGCTGACGTTCCGGGGCCCACCGCCGTCAGGCGCGTGGGCCCCGTTTTTCGTGGACCCGTGGTCTCCGCCCCAGCGAGGTTCCACCCCTGCGCACACTCGACCTGGCCGTCGTCGGGCTGTACTTCCTCCTCACCCTGGGCATCGGCCTCCGGGTCTCTCGCCACCAGCAGAGCGCGTCCGATTATTTCCTGGGCGCCCGCAACCTCCCGGCCTGGGCGATCCTGCTCTCGATCGTCGGCACCGAGACCTCCGCCCTCACGGTCATCTCGGTTCCGGGCATCGGCGCCCGCGGGGATCTGACGTTCCTGCAGCTCACGGTGGGCTACCTGATCGGTCGCATCGCCGTCGCCCGGTGGCTCCTGCCCGGCTACTTTCGCGGCAACCAGGAAACGGCCTACGCCCGGCTCGAAAGTCGCTTCGGCGTCGGGACTCGCCGCCTCACGTCGCTCATCTTTATGATGTCCCGTTTCCTGGGGGACTCGGTCCGGGTCTTCGCGAGTGCGATTCCGCTCGCCCTCATCACCGGGTGGAGCGTGCCGGTGTCCATCATCGTGATGGGCATCGTGACGATGATCTATACCTGGTTCGGCGGCTTCAAGGCGGTGGTCTGGACCGACGTGCTGCAGCTCTCGGTCTATCTCGCCGGCGGCGTGGGGGCGCTGCTCATCGCCTGGCACCTGGCGGGGGGCGCCGAGCACGCGCTGGCCACGGCCCAGGCCGCCGGCAAGCTCCGGATCCTCGAGTTCGAGCCCAGCCTCACCAAGACGTACACGCTGCTGAGCGGGATCGTCGGCGGCGCCCTCCTCTCGGCGGCGTCGCACGGCACCGATCATCTGATCGTGCAACGCCTGCTCGCCACCCGCTCGCTCGGGGACGCGCGGGCAGCGCTGATCGGTTCCGGCGTCATGGTCATGCTGCAGTTCACCCTCTTTCTCCTGGTCGGTTCCGCGATCTGGGCGGCGGGCCTCGCGCCCGACGGCGTCCCGGGTGACCAGCTGTTTCCCGCGTTCGTCGTGAATCACCTGCCCGCCGGGCTTGCCGGCCTCGTCATCGCCGGCATTCTCGCCGCCGCGATGGGCACCCACAGCTCGGCGATCAACTCGCTCGCCTCCTCCGCCACTTACGACCTCTACGCCTCCTGGACCGGCCGGCGCGACCCGCAGCATCTGCTCCGCGTCGGGCGCATGATCTCGGCGGGATGGGCGGTGGGTCTGATTGGCGGGGCGCTCTTCTTCCACACGACGGCCGGCGGAGGACAGACGCCCGTGGTCGTCCTGGCGCTCTCCATCGCGTCCGTCACCTACGGGCCCCTCCTGGGGACGTATTTCCTGGCCGGGCGCTGGCCGCGGGCGCGGGGCCGGGACGTGGTCGGGTCCGTGGCGGTCACCGTGGCCGTGATGCTCGTCGTCATCTTCGCCAAGCGGCTCGCGACGGCCCCAGGACTCGACTGGCTCGAGCCGGTGGGGCGGCTCGCCTGGCCGTGGTATGTGCCCCTCGGGACCACGCTCGCGGTCGGTGCCGGGATGCTCCTGAGCTATCTTCCGAGCAGGACATCTTCGGGGGTGACAGCGCGGTGACACGGATTCTGATCGGAGCCGACGTCGGCGGCAGCAAGACGGCGGTCGGCGTCTCGGACGGCAGCACGATGTTGGCGCGGGCCGAGGGTTCGGGCGCGGCGGTTCGGCCGGGCCGGGCACTGACATCGGCCTCGGTCATCGCGGGCGTGGTGCGGGAGGCGCTGGCCGGCACGGGCCGGCTCACCGGCGACGTGCTGTACGTCGGCGCGGCCGGCGCGGGCCGGGAGCCCGAGCGTGAGGAACTCCTGAAGTCGCTTCGCGCCGAACAGCTGGCGACGACCGTGGTGGTGACGACCGACATCGACATCGCGCTCGCGGCCGCATTCGACGAGGGTCCCGGCATCGTGGTCAGCGCGGGCACCGGCAGCGTGGCGGTGGGACGCGACCGGTCCGGCCACCAGCACCGGATCGGCGGCTACGGCTGGCAGATGGGCGACGAGGGCAGCGGCTACGCCATCGGGCGCGCGGCGCTCGGCGCGGTGAGTCGCGCCGTCGATGGCCGGAGCCCCCGGACCGCGCTGAGCGACCGGGTCCTTGCCGCGTCCCGGAGCGAGGATTTCGAGGCGCTGGTGCGCTGGGCGGCGAGCGCGTCCCCCGCCGAGGTGGCGGCGCTCTCGCCGCACGTACTGGACGTCGCGACCCACGGCGATCCGCTCGCGCGAGGGATCGCCGACTACGCGGCGCGCGAACTCACTCAGCTCGCCATCTGCCTGCTGCCGGTGCTCGAGAGCGACCCGCCCGTGGGCGTGGCCATCACGGGCGGCCTGCTGTCGAGCGACGGACCGCTTCGCCAGACCGTGCTGGCCCGGCTCCGGGAGGAGCCCAGGCTCACGCCGCTCGAGGCGCCGGTGGACGCCGTCGCGGGGGCGATCAGGCTCGCGGAGCGAATGACGACCTGAGCGCGGCGGCGCTCACCCCCCGCGCCGGCCCTCCACCTTCGCCGCCAGCCGGCTATGCCTCAGCCCGTAGAGGTAGTAGACCACCAATCCCAGCAGCAGCCACACCCCGAACCGGATCCACGTCAGCGTCGGCAGCTGCAGCATCAGGTAGAGGCACGTGACGATGGAGATGATCGGCGTCAGCGGCACCCACGGCGCCCGGAACGGCCGTGGCCGATCGGGCTCCACACGCCGGAGCACGATTACCCCCGCCGACACGAGCACGAACGAGAACAGCGTCCCGATATTCGTCAGGTCCACCACCTCGGCGATGTTCGCGAACGCCGCGAAGGTGGCCACGAAGAGCCCGGTGATGATCGTCCCGACGTAGGGCGTCTTGTAGCGTGGGTGCACCCGCGCCAGGAACGGCGGCAACAGTCCGTCGCGGGACATCGACATGAAGATCCGCGGCTGCCCGAGCTGAAATACCAGCAGCACACTGCTCATGGCGATCACCGCCCCGAGCGAGACGATCAGCCGCGAGACCGCGATCAGTCTCGGCGAGCCGTCGGCCATCGCGAGCGCGGTGATCATCGGCTCCGGCGTGCCCAGTTTCTGCCAGGGCGCCATTCCCGTCATCACCACCGCCAGAACGATGTAGAGCACCGTGCAGACCACGAGGCTCATGATGATGCCGAACGGCATGTCGCGCGCGGGATCCTTGGCCTCCTCGGCCGCCGTGCTGGTGGCGTCGAACCCGATATAGCTGAAGAAGATGATCGCCGCGCCGGCGCTGATGCCCGCGAAGCCGTTCGGGGCAAACCCGCCGGTGGCCGGGTTGGTCCAATTCTCGGGGCGGATCAGCGTGCTCCCGACCGCGCAGAAGAACAGGATGATGGCGATCTTGAGCACCACCATCGCGTTGTTCGAGTTGGCGCTTTCCCGGATCCCCAGCACCAGCACCACGGTGATGAGGGCGACGATGAGAAAGGCGGGGAGGTTGGCGATGACGGGAAGACCGAACAGATGGGGCGCGCTGCCGAGCGCGGAGGCGAGGTATTGACTGCTGGCGTCCGTGGCACCGCTCGCCAGCGCCTCCGCCGCCATGTGCGCGGATCGATAATCGGTGGCGAGCCACGCGGGCAGCGAGAGCCCGAAGTGCCTCAGGAGCTCACGGAAGTAGCCGGACCATCCGATCGCCACGCCGATGTTGCCGACCGCGTATTCGATGATCAGATCCCAGCCGATGATCCAGGCCACCAGCTCGCCCAGGGAGGCATACGCGTAGGTGTAGGCCGAGCCGGAAATCGGCACCATGGCCGCGAACTCGGCGTAGCACAGGGCCGCGAAGCCGCAGGTCATGGCGGTGAGCAGGAAGGAGAGTACGATGGCGGGACCCGCGCCGGGCCGGAGCGGATCGCCCACGATTGCCGTACCCGTCGTGGCGAAGATGCCCGCACCGATCGTAGCCCCGACGCCGAGCGCCGTCAGATGCCACTTGCCGAGTGAGCGCTTGAGACCGCCGCGCTCGCGGATGTCGTCTTCGCAGTCCTGGACCGATTTCCGGAGGAAAAGCCGGCTCATGAACGTCCTCGGTGGGGGAAACTACGAGCTGCGCTTGCCCGGCAGCGTGAAGGTGACCGTGGTGGTTCCGGCCACTCGCGTGCCGTCCGGCGCCCGGGCGGGCGTGAACCGGAAGGCTCGAATCACCTCGTCGAATTTGCGTGCATAATCGCGGTCGTCGATGGCGGGATCGACCTCGTACCGCTCGACCTGCCCGTCCACCCGCACCCAGAACGTCACGGCGAGCGAGGCGCCACGGAGCTCCTTCGGCGGCGTATCGAACGGAAAGGCCAGGTCGCGAAGCTCGGGCGGCCGTGTCGTCCCGCCCTGCCCCCCGCCGCCGATTCCCGGGCCGGCTCCCTGGCCCTGGCCGGGCCCCGCACCCTGCCCCGTTCCCCCTCCGACCCCCCCGCCGGCGCCCGGTCCCGCCCCGGGGCCCGCCGCGGTCGCCGGGCCGGCCGCCCCGGCGATAGCCGCGGGAGGCTGGGTGTCGACCGGCTGCTGGGGTGGAGCGGGAACCT
>JBBQDU010000006.1:0-35026 GCA_038320055.1 Gemmatimonadales bacterium
GCGATTCCCGTGCGCCTCTCCAGCGACCTGGCCGCGGTGGCCCGCCCCGAGCGCGGCACGGTGGAGGTCCACGTCCGCGGCGCCGCGGCGCGGCTCGGAGCGCTGGATGCCGACAGCGTCCCGGTGGTCGTGGACTGGACCGGCCCGCCCGGCATTGGACGCGCGCGCCTCCGCGTGCTGGCCCCCGCGGGGCTCCAGGCGGTCCCGGCGCCCGATAGCGTTGCGCTCGTGCGCCGGCGGGCCGATGGCTGAGTGGGTGCTGGGCATCGAGACGTCGTGCGACGAGACCTCGGCCGCCGTGTTGCGCCGGACGGACGCCGGCGTGGAGCTGGCCGGCCTGGCGATACTCTCCCAGGACGTGCATCGGATCTTCGGCGGCGTGGTGCCCGAGCTCGCCAGCCGGGCGCACGTGGTGGCGCTCGGCCCCGTGATCGACCGGGCGCTCGCCGACGCCGGCATCGGTCTCGGCGGGCTCGACGGCATCGCCGTGACGGCAGGGCCCGGCCTCGTCGGGGCACTGCTGGTGGGCGTGATGCACGGTAAGACGCTCGCCTTCAGTCTCGACCGGCCCCTCCTCGGCGTGCATCATCTCGAAGGCCACCTGTTCGCGCCGACGCTCGAGGACCCCGAGCTCGCGCCGCCGTTCGTCGCCCTGCTGGTGAGCGGTGGGCACACGCTGCTGCTCGACGTGCCGGCATGGGGCGAGTACCGCCTCCTGGGCCAGACCCTCGACGACGCCGCCGGTGAATCCTTCGACAAGGTCGCCAAGCTGCTGGGCCTCGGCTATCCGGGGGGCGCCGCCATCGAGCGGTTGGCTCTTAGCGGCCGGCCCGACCGGTTTCGCTTTCCGCGGCCGATGCTCCAGGAGCTCAATCGGGACGGAGCCAATCGGTACGCTTTCTCGTTCAGCGGCCTCAAGACGGCGGTGCTTCGCGTGGTCCGCCCCGTCCCCGGCGGCGAGCCTGCCGCGCTTGGCGACGCCGACCGGGCCGACATCGCCCGGGGGTTCCAGGACGCCGCGATCGACGTGCTCACCGCCAAGACCGCCCACGCGGTCGAGGCGCTCGGCTACCCGGCGGCCATGGTGGGGGGCGGCGTGGCCTGCAACCGGGCGCTGGTCGCCCGGCTGCGCGAGCGGGTGGCGGGACGGGCCCGGGTCAGCGTAGCTTCCCCCCGGCTCAACACCGACAACGCGGCGATGATCGCCGCCGCCGGCGCGTGGCGGCTCGCGCGCGGCGAGCGAAGCGGGTGGGACCTCGAGCCGCGTGACGACCTGCCGCTCCCGGGCCTCATCGCCCCTACCCTCGTCTCCGGACCCGACGCGTGAACGTCTACCCCTTCAAGATTCCGCTGCCGTTCTTCCCGCACGAGCTCACCGGCTACGGCCTGATGATGATGGTCGCCTTCCTGATGGGCGGCTGGCTGGTCACCCTCGAGCTTCGCCGGCGCCGGCTGTCCGAGGACTACTCGGCCGACATGGTAGCCGCCGCGGTGATCGGCGGCATCATCGGCGCGAAGCTCTGGTACGTGGCGCTCACCCGTGATCCGAGCGCGCTGCTGGCCCGGGGGGGATTCGTCTGGTACGGCGGGTTTCTGGGTGGCGCCGCGGCGGTGGTTCTCAACGGATGGCGCCTCCGCGTCCCGCTCCGCTGGACGATGCAGCTGGTCGCGCCTGCCCTGGCCGCCGCCTACGCGCTCGGCCGGGTGGGCTGCTTCCTGGTCAACGACGACTACGGCCGGCCGAGCGGCCTCCCGTGGGCCATGCGGTTCCCCGATGGACTTCCTCCTTCGACCGCCGGCAACCTGCAGCACCTGTTCGGCATTCCGGTGCCGCCCGGCACCGATCCGTCCACGGTCCTGGCGGTGCACCCTACCCAGCTGTACGAGGTCGCCAGCATGCTCGCGGCGTTCTTCGTCCTGTGGGCGTGGCGCACCCGTCCGAAGCCGGTAGGTTGGCTGTTCGGCGCGTATCTCATCTTCGCGGGGAGCGAGCGGTTCCTGGTGGAGATCGTCCGGGCCAAGGACGACCGGCTCCTCGGGCCGTTTACGCTTGCTCAGGTCACCTCCGTCATTCTCGTGGCCATCGGCGCCTATCTGCTGACCGCTTGGCGCACTGATCCCGACCCGGCCCCGGGGGCCTATCTCACGAGCGGCAAGACGGAACCGGCGTCAAAAATTACGACGGCCGCGTAACTTCATACAGGCTAACTGTTTGTGGTTCTGGGCAACGATGTGTAGCATTCTTTGACAAGAGACGTGGTGGTGCGGGGGCCAGCCGTTAACACCTAAGCTACTTGTGCGTAGAGATTTACATAAAGTGCTAGAGTTGGCACCAGACTTGCTACTATTAATCACCGAGAAGTCGAGCCGACTTCGCTGAAAAAGTGGTAGGTCGAAGAAGGGTGGAGCAGGCACTTCGGCCTGTCTCCGTAAACTCAGGGGGCGATCTACCACCTCTCTCGCGAACGGCCCGTCCATTTGGACGGGCCGTTCGTGCGTTCGGGGACTACGTCATCCTCAGGGATGGCGCTGGGCCCGTCAGCGAACCAGCAGATCCCGCTCGGCGACCACGATCCCATCCGCGTCGGCATAGAGATGGGCGCCCGGCACGAACGTGATCCCGGCGAAGGTGACGGGCACGCCGCGTTCGCCGGCGCCGCTCTTGGCGCTCTTCCGTGGGATGACGTCCAGCGCCTTCACGCCGACCGGCGTCGCGCCGACCTCCGCGGAATCCCGGATACAGCCGTGAATCACGAGGCCCGCCCAGCCGTTTCGGTGAGCGAGCGCCGCGAGGTTGCCGCCCACGAGCGCCGTGCGACGGCTGCCGCCGCCATCCACCACCAGGACGCGGCCACCGCCAGGGGCTTCCAGCGTCTGACGCACCAGCGCGTTATCCTCGAGAACCCGGAGTGTTTCGATGAGCCCCGCGAAGCCGGGGACGCCGCCCCAATCGCGCAGCAGCGGCTCGGCGACGCGCACTTCGGCACCGAACTCGTCGCAGAGGTCGGCGGTGGCGAACGGCATCAGCGTGGAGGCCGCCGGACCGGGACCGAGGATTCGGAGACCAGGTGCCGCCGCATGCGCTCGACCTCCGCACGCATCTCGGCGAGGTCGGCCTCCATGCGCTCCAGCGAGCGAAGCAACTCGACCACCGCGGCCGGCTGGACCGCATCCCTCGACGCCCGCGCACGGCCGGCCGGTGCGACCGGTGCCGGGGGCGCGGGCCGGGGCTCGGGCACCATCACCGATGTCACCCCGCGAACGCGGCGGGGCTCGAGGACGAAATTCCAGATCAGCGCCACCGCGGCGAGCGCGAGGAGCAGCCCCTGCGCGCTGAGCGACTCCACGGTCGGATAGACGCCGAGCGCTGGGACTCGCGGCGCCCACGGCAGGATCGTCGTCGCGATGAAGCCGCCCTCCTGCAGCTCCGCGATGCCTTTCCCGGCGAACACGAACGCCATGTAGTACAGGAAGGCGCTCGTGACCGCGAAGAACGGCTTGAGCGGCAGGCGCACGCCGAACCGGTTGATGGCGATATACACGCCCACCAGCACCACCGATCCCGCCAGGATCCCGCCCGCCACCGGCACGGTGCCGCCGGCCGTGCCGGCGACGAACAGCGCCTTGTAGAAGAGTACCGTCTCGAACCCCTCGCGATACACCGCGAGGAACGCCGCCGTGGCGAGCGCGAGCGCCGAGCCGCTGTTGAGCGCGTCCTGCACCTTGCTCTTCACGAAGTGGTTCCACTTCCCCACTTCCATCTTGGACAGGAGCCAGTAGCTCACGTAGAACAGGACCAGCGTGGCCACCACCATGGTGGCGCCCTCGAGCGCCTCGCGCCGGGCGGGGCTGAGGACGAAGATGGTCTCGAGCACCACCGCCGTGGCCAGGCTCGCGGCCACCGCTGCGCCGACCCCGATGTGGATGTCCCGCCGCCGGTGGCCCGCGCCCATCTTGGTGAGGAACGTCATCAGCGCGCCGACGATGAGGATCGCCTCGAGACCCTCCCGCAGCATGATGATGAAGGACTGCACGAAGAGGTTGAATGGCGAAGGCTGGTCGCCCAGGGTGCGCTCCGCGTTCTCGAGGCCGGCGTCGAGCTGCCGGCGAAGCGCCCCGAGCTCGGCCGTCGTGGCGCCGCCGGCCGCGCGGGTGCGCAGCGATGCGAACGCCCCCTCGAGCTCCGCGGCCAGGCCCGGGTTCTTCGCGCGCACCCCGCGCTCGACCTGCTCGAACGTCATGTAGGCATCGAAGGCACGGCCGCTGGCGGCGGGGTCGCCGGTTCGCGCGAGAGCGAACGCCGAGTCGAGCTGGCGGCGGACCTGATCGAAGACCTGCGCGGTGGCTTCGCCGGTGTGGTCGGCTTGAAAGACCCGCACCGCGGCCAGACGGCCCAGCGCCTCGGGACGGCTCCGGTCCTTCACACCCAGCGCGGTGAGCACCTGGTCGTCCGACATCGGGCCCGTGGTGGCGAACGCGCGGAGCGAGGGAGGGACGTCGCCGCGCGGCGGGGGCATGCGGAGGATGCTCGCGTAGAGCGCCGCCGCCCAGCGGTCCTCCGCCGAGAGCCGGCCTTCGAAGGCAGGCATCGCGGTACCGACGGTGCCGATGCCGATCCGGCGGAAGTAATCGAGCGGAGACACATCGCGGAGCGCGGCACCGTCGGCGAGGTTGGCGGGCGCCGGATCCAGGCCGGCCGCCTGCGGGCCGTCGCCGCGGCCGACCGCTCCGTGGCAGCCGGCGCAGTTGGTCTGGTACACCTCGGCGCCGCGCGCCAGCGAGGGTGTCTGCGCCGGCAGCTCGTCGAGGGTGACGCCAAGGCGCCGGGTCAGGCCGTCGGCCAGGGTCCGGACATGGGCGTCGAGCGAGTCGGCGGGAGCCGTAGCGGCCACCAGTCGGATCAGGACGTCGATATCCGCAGTGGCCGCCGCTCCCGCCGCGGGCGGGAGCAGCGCCGCGGAGCGCCGGGCTTCCTGGAGGAAGAGCGCCGCCTCCTCGACTTCCGCTTTGGCTATCACCCGGCCGTCCACCACCCCGATCCGGTATTCCTGGGCGGCGAGCTGGGCCGTTGCCGCCACGCGCCGGGCGACGGGGGCACGATCCTGCGACATGCCAACCGCGGCCGGCTGTTGCGGTTGCTGTTGGGGGACTGCCGGCGCCAACGTGGCCGCCGTCAAGAGGATCCGAAGGACCCCACCGATGAGAATCATTTTCACCCGGTTTGAGTTCGCTTCGGCAATATTAGAGCGCGCTGGTCGGAATTACTAGTGGGGGACGCCTAGACCGTTCCGACCACGGCGACCGCGCCGGCCGACGTGGCCGAATGCGTGAGGGAGACCTGCACCTGCAGTCCGCCGTGCTCGGCCGCCAAGCGGGCCGCCAGCCCGTGGAGCCGGATGGCCGGCCGGCCGTCGGCGTCCCGCGTGACTTCGATCTCGCGCCAGCCGACCGCGCGCGCCGCGGGGAGCGACTGCAGGGCCTTGTAGACGGCTTCCTTGGCGGCGATCCTGGCGGCCGCATGTCCAGTGGGATCGGGTCGCGAGGCGAGGTAGGCTCGCTCGTCGTCGGTGAAGAACTTCTGCATGGCATGCTCGCCCTTGGCGGCGAGAAGCCGGGCCACGCGCTCGAGATCGACCAGGTCCACACCGACCCCGATCACGTTCACAGGTGCGCCCACCAGAACGCCGCGAAGCCCGCGAGCGGCGGCGGCGCCGGCAGAAAACCGCCCAGCACCAATCCGAGGTACGTCGCGGCGCCGACGACCGCGGCGGTCAGGAGCCAGAGGGGCCACGTGGGCCGGCGCCAGGCGCGCACCGAAGCGATCTCGGACGCCCACCGGTCCTGCTCGACCAGCGCCGCCGCCGCGAGCGCGAGCCACGCGGATTCCAGGCGACGCGCCACCGCTCCGAGCGCCTCCTGCCACGCGCGATCACGTTCGGCGGCACGACCCCGGACGCCTCCCGACTGGCGCGCCGCCGGTGCCAGCAGATCGAGGGAGGCGACGAACCCCGCGCCGCCGCTCCCGAGCCGCGCGCCGATGGCGCGCGCGTCCTCGCTGGTCAGCGCCAGGGATCGGAGTCGGGCGGGGGGAAAGCGGGATTCCTCGCCGGCGAGCCGGAGGCCGGCGTTCGCCTCGCCCGCGATCCGGGTGGCCGCGGCGGCCACCGCCTGCTCCCAGAGCCCCAACCACGCCACCCGCCCGAGCGAGGCGACGGCGCTGTCCGGGTCGCCGGAGGCGGCGAACGCGCGTCCCGCGCCGGCCAGCTCGAAGACCCCGGTCACCAACGTCAGTCGGATGTCGTCGAGGGAAACCCGGAGCGCGCCGCGCACCGAGGATGGGGGGTCGACCAATCGGCCGAGCGAGGGACCGAGCTCGGGCACGACCCAGCGATCCGGCGCGGGAGCCACGGTCACGGCATCCCGGTCGTCATGCCAGAATCGCCTCGAGCACCGCCTCCGTCTCGCACAGATTCTCGAACACCGCATGCGGCCCGCATGCCGCCAGGTCGCCGATCGAGTAGGCCCCCGTCGCCACCGCGAGGGCGCGGGCGTCGATGCCGGCGCCGCAGGCCACGTCCGCCGGGGTGTCGCCGATGATGACGACCTCGGCGCCGTGCGGGACCCGCCCGAAGATCGGCTCGGCGCGGCGCGCGGCGATGGGCGGCAGGTCGGGCCGGTGCGCGGCATCGGAGCCGTACGCGCCGACCCGGAACCGTTCGGGCGCGATGCCGCCCGAGCGCAGCTTGAGTGCTGCACCCTCGGCCAGGTTGCCGGTGAGGAGGCCGAGCACCACGCCCGGCTCTGCTTCGAGCCGGGCGAGCAGCGGAAGCACACCCGGCATCACGGTGGTCCGCGCGGTGGCGCGCCCGAGCTCCTCGGCGAGCAGTCCGACGTAGCGCTCGCACAGCGCCCGCACCCGGGGCGACTCGCGCGGCGCGCTCTGGCCGGCCGCTTCCAGCATCTCGGCCACGATCTGCGGATCGGTCTTGCCGTCGAACCGGATGCCGTCGAAGGCGGCGGTGTCGTTCACCTCGCCGGCGAGCGCGGCGACGATGGCCCGGCGCCCGGCGCCGGCGGTGAGCAGGATGGTCCCATCGATGTCGAACAGGACGAGCTTTCGAGTCACCGCGCCTCCAGCCGGCGTACCGACACCAGACGCTCGCGCAGCGGCGCCGCCCGGCTTCCCGGCAGCCAGGGCTCCTGCACCATGCCGCCGACCGCGATGGTCGAGTGCACCAGCGTGTCCGCCTCGCCGGCGAAGGCCACGTGGGTGACGCGCGCGCCGCCGTCGCTCCGGAAGAACAGCAGGTCGCCGGGGCGGATGGCGTCGGGCGGGACGGCGGCGCCGCACTCCGCCTGCTGCGACGAGTCGCGCGGGAGCAGGAGGCCCCGGGCCAGGAATGTCGTCTGCACCACGCCGGAGCAGTCCACGCCGCACGGGGTCACGCCGCCCCACTCGTACGGCGCGCCCGCGAAGTGCTCGAGCGCCCAGCGCTCGGGCGCCCGGGCGCGCGCGGCGGCGGCGGTCTCCGCGGCGGGGGTGACGGAGCCATCGACGAGTCGGCCGCGGCGGCCGTCGGGCAGTCGCACCACGTCGCCCTCGAGCACGGCACGGCCCCGGAGCGGAAGCCGGACGCGCTCGTCGCCCACCCGCACCGCCGCGCCGTGGCTCCAGCCGGTGGCCTCCTCTCGCCAGGCGTCGGCCGCTTCCTCGCCCACCTCGGCGCAATAGCCGGCGTGCACCCACCCGACGTAGCGGTCGAGCCCGGTGCGGATCTTCCGCCATTCCAGGGAGGTCTCGAGCACGTCGGCGGTCTCCCCGACGACGAGCTGGCTCAGCTGCTCGGACCTGAGCGTGGGCTCGGCGAACACGGGCACGATGGCCGCGCGCGCGATGACGGCGGCCGTCACGCGGACGGCGCGTCCTTGGCGGCGCACTCGCGGCACAGCGTCACGCCGCGAAAGGTGCAGATCAGGCAGATGAAGGTGCCGCAGTTCGTGCAGGGGTATCCCTCGGAGGCGCGCTCCTCGCGCCCACAGGCGCGGCAGCCCATGGCGTCGTGCTCGCGGATCTCGACCATGGCGACCTCAGCCGGTGATGGTGTAGCGCTTGATCTTGTTGATCAGCGTCGCGCGCGAGATGCCCAGCTCGATCGCCGCGCGGGTGCGGTTGCCGTTGTGGTGCTTGAGCGTGCGCTCGATGTGCTGGCGCTCGAGGTCCTCGAGGCTCAGCGGCGTGTGGCGCCGATCGCCGATGCCGGGCCGCGCCCGGAACTCACCCGGCAGGTGCTCCACGCTCACCGCCGGCGCCCCGCGGCCGAGGATGAGCGCGCGCTCGAGCACGTTCCGCATCTCGCGGACGTTGCCCGGCCACCCGTAGGCGAGCAGCCGGTCGAGCACCTCGCTCGACAGGGTCTCGGGGCCGTCGGGCAGCTCCACGCGGAGGTCGGTCAGGAGCCGGGTGACGAGCGCGAGCCGGTCCTCGCGGGAGCGGTCGCGCACGGCCGGCAGCATGAGCGGCATGACGCTGAGGCGGTAATAGAGGTCCTCGCGGAACCGAAGCTCCTCGACCTCGCTCTGCAGATCCTTGTTCGTGGCGGCCACGAGCCGCGCATCCACCGTGATCTCCCGCGTCCCGCCGAGCCGCCGGAAGGTCTTGGTCTCGAGCACCTTGAGCAGCTTGGGCTGAAGCTCGGGAGCGAGGTCGCCGATCTCGTCGAGGAAGATGGTACCGTGATCGGCGATCTCGAACAGCCCCTGCTTCCGGTCCTTGGCGTCGGTGAACGCCCCCTTCTCGTGCCCGAAGAGCTCGGAATCGAGGAAGGTCGCGTTGAGGCCGGCGCAGTTGACCTCCACGAACGGCGCCCGGCCGCGCGGGCTCAGATCGTGGATCATCCGCGCCACCCATCCCTTCCCCGTCCCGCTCTCGCCGGTCAGGAGAACCGTGGTTCGCTCGCTCTGTGCCAGCAGCCCGACCTGATGCGCGAACTCCTGCATGCCCGTGGAGTTGCCGAGCGAATCGAGCCCGTGTCCCGGCGCGCTCTGTCCCAGCAGCGCCTCGTTGATGCGGCGCAGCCGGGCCTTGTCGGCCACGCGCGCGGTGGCCGCGGCGAGGTGCTCCATGTCGACGGGCTTGGTGAGGAAGTTCTCGGCGCCAAGCTGCATGGCCCGGACGGCGGTCGCGACGTCGCCCTCGCCGGTGAGCAGGATAACGGCCGCGTCGCGCTGCCGCAGGTGCTCGAGCACCTCCATCCCGTCCATGCCGGGCAGCCGGAGGTCGAGGATGACGACTTCGGGACGGAGCCGGTCGAAGGTGGCCAGGCCGGCCTCACCGCTCAGCTCGCGGGTGACCTCGTAGCTCAGCCGCTCGAAGTAGTTCCCGATGCTGCGCAGCACGTCGACATCGTCGTCGATGAGGAGGACGGATCCTGCCATGCGGGGGGCCTTGGGCTGTGAGTGGGTCCCGCGGCAGCGACGCTCCCTCGGGACGACAGTCAGAAATTAGTCAGTCCGTGCTCAACCGCCACCTGCTCCGCCCGGCACCATGATGGAAATCGCCTGGGGCACGACCGTGGCCGTGAACGGCGTCTCGCCTCCGGGCTCCCCGTCGAGTTGAACGGGGTGCACCGGGTGGCTCTCGACCCGGATCTCCCGGCCGCGGGCGTACCCCACGTAGGTGTCGAGTCCTTCGACGTCGGGGGCCATCCGGAGGAGGTCCCACACCGCCCGGACGCTCTGCGCGAAGCTGTTGGCCCGCACCACGATCACGTCCAGCAGCCCGTCGTCGGGCCGGATGCCGGCGCCGAGGCGGACATACGGCGGAATGACCTCGCCGCAGTTGGCCACCAGCACCATGGCGGCGTTGGCGTCGTATTCGACGCCGTCGATGGTGATGACGTGCGCGGTGCTCCGGATCTCGCCGATCAGCCGGAGCGTGGTCGCGACGTAGGCGCCCATGCCCCAGCGTCGCTTCTGCTCGCTCAAGGTGCCCGCCATGACGCGCGCGTCGTATCCCGCGCCGCAGGCGACGGCGAAGTAATGCAGGCCATCGGCCCGTTCCATCCGGCCGAGGTCGAAGCGCCGGGGTGTCGCGGAGACCAGCGCCCGGGCGGCCCGGGCCGGCGCGGAGGGGATGCGGAGGTTGCCCGCCAGCAGATTGCCGGTGCCGCCGGGAATGACGCCCAGGGCTACGTCGGTGCCCACCAGCGACGCCGCGGCCTGCATGGTGGTGCCGTCGCCGCCGAACACGGCCACCACGTCCACCCCGAGGGCCACGCCTTCGGCGGCCAGCCGGCGCGCGTCGCCCGGGCCGGTGGTGGCCGCGAGGTCCGTGCTCCAGCCGGCCGCCTCGATGGTGCGCATGACGGCGTCCACGCTCGCGGGGCGGGTGCGCGCGGCGGCGGGGTTGGTGATCACCAGCGCGCGTGTCACTAGAACTCGCGCTCCCACAGGATGTCGAAGCCGATCTGGTACAGGCTGCTGTTGCCGAGGCGGTTGGTGATCCCGAAATTACCGCACGACTGGACCGTCGGCTCGACCGCGGTCTGCAGCTTCCACTCCTTGCTGAAGCGGAACTCCAGGCTGGCGCCGAGGTTCTTGTAGCTGAGCTGGCTGAAATCGGGGCAGAACCCGGCATTGAACGTCAGGAAGGTCTTCTTCCCGATCTGCCACCCGGCCGCGAGCTGCGTGAGGGTGCCCGCGCCGGTGGCGCCGGTCGTGACGCCCGGCCGGATCTCGATCAGGTCGATGGGAACGCCGATGTCCTGGATCAGCGCGCGCTCCAGCTCGCTCGAGAGCGCGCTCGAGAAGTACGAGAGCCCCGTCTGGAGCGCGCTTCCCTGCCCCAGCAGCGTGGCTTCGTTGGCCGGATAGCCCGTGATGAGATACGAGACCAGGTCGGTCTCCGAGATCGGCGGCCGCACGGTGCTCGACAGCGCGAGCTTGGGCGCGTACAGCGTTCCGGTGATGTTCGCGATGACCGGGATCTCGTCTCCGCGTACGCTTCGCACGTCGTGCTGAGCCTGGATGTCGAGCCCCGCGTTGAGGTCGCCTGTGTAGGTCACCTGGCCGCGGCTCACGGTAAAATCGCGGCTCACGGGCCCGATCTTGAGGGTGTAGTTCCCCCGCGGCGCGCCCAGGATGCCGATCGGATTGTAGGTCGCGCCCGTCTTGCTCACCTGCACCCGCCCCTCCAGCTGGATGTTGGCCTCCGCCGAGCGGAGCCACACGTCCGATCCCATCTCCATCCGCAGGTCCGAGATCCTGAGGGAGTCGAGGAACCGGTTCTGGAACTTGGCGCCGAGGTTCTCCCGGCGGATGAGGGTCGTGTCCACCAGGTCGGCGATGGCCGGGTCCTCGAGGTCGATGATTCGCTTGTTCACCAGGTCGGCGAAATAGAGCACCCCGCTGTTGGCCAGGAGGCTCCCGGTGAGCGTGGACCCGAAGACCGGCCCGCGCAACTGCAGGTCGCCCGTGCCGACCAGCGTCAGGAAGCTCCGCACGTCGATCGCCCGGAACTGGTCGGCCCGGACATCGAGCGACAGCACCGGCCGGGAGAGATTCTCCAGCCGCACCGACCCCGCGACGGCGAGCTTGCCGCCGCCGCTCGTCAGCAGCACGTCGCGCAGCACGATGGAGTCGCCCGTGAGCTGGGCCCCGCCGGTCACGCTCCCGAACCGCACCCCCAGCCCCGGCAGCGACATGCTGCCCCGCCGCACCTGGACCGAGCCCGCCAGCCGCGGCCGCTCCCAGGTCCCTTCCACCTGCACGTCGGCGGCCAGCGTGCCGCCGACGCCGGTGACGGCCGGCGTGATCGCCTCGAGCAGCCCGAGCGGGACGCTGTCGCTGTGCGCCCGGACCGAGAGCGGGCCGTCGAGCTGCCGCTTCTCGACGCCGGTGAACGCGAGATCGACCGGCACGTGGCCCTCGACCTGCAGCAGATTCTCGCCGGTGCGCCAGAGGTCGAGGTTGGCGTCCAGCCGGCGGTCCTGGTAATTGAGCACGCCCTGGACGAAGGGGGCCTGGAAGTCACCGAACCGGCCATCGGCCAGGCGGGTAAGTCCGCGAATCGTGGGCGCCGCCGCGGTGCCGCCGACCCGGAGGTCGAGCTCGATCTCGCCGGCCACACCGAGCGTGTCGCGCTGGAGCAGGCCGTAGAAATCGTGCAGATCGAGCCCCAGCAGTTGCAGGTGGAGATCGCCGGCGGCCTTGCCCGGAATCCGCCCGGCGGCCTCGAGCACGCTCGAGCCATCGAGCGCCAGGAGGCGGAGCGGGCTCAGCGAGATCGCCGAATCGGCGAGCGACATCTCCACCGGCTCCTCCAGCCGGTACCGCCGCACGGCCAGCTTGGCCAGCAGCTGGTCGAGCCAGAGGGTCCGGGCGTCGCCCTTGGCGAACCAGCGGCCACCGGCGTCGAAGCGCGACGTCTCGCCCAGGTCGGTGCCGGCGCGCCAGTCCAGCGAGTCGGCGAACCCGCTCACCGAGCCGCCGGCCGAATGGAGCAGCCAGCGCTGCACCTGGAGCGTGTCCGCGGCCGCGCGGGCGGTGAGCCGCGGCCGCGCGCCGCCGAGCCAGCTCAGCGCGCCGGTCATCCTCGGCGAGCGGATCCGCTGCCACTCGAAGCCGGCCACCTCCATGCGCGCCTCGGCTTGCAGGGAGTCGAGACTCCCCGCCAGATCGACTTGTCCCATCGCGCGGCCGCCGAGGGGACGCGCGTCGGCGCTGGTGTCCCGCACCTGCCCCGTGGATGCCAGCAGCAGCGAGTCGAAGCCGATCAGGCTGTCCGCGGCGAGCGCGAACCGCATGCGGCCATCGTGCGGCGCGCGCCAGCCGAGGGTGCCGCCGCCCGAGGCGCGCGCGCCCTTCCACTCGGCGTAGGCGGTGTCCACGCGGATCACGCTGTCGTGCACCCCGCCCCGGCCGAACAGACTGTCGATCGTCCACTCCCGCACGCGACTTCGGGTGAGGGCGAGCTCGAGCTCGCCCTCGGGGGCGCGGAGCGTGTCGATGCTCCCCGTGGCGCGGAGCTCGCCCGCGAGGGTGGTGGAGAGGTTGCCGCCGGTGAGGGTCGCCAGATCGAGGCGCGAGAACTGGAGCAGCAGCCCCTCGGCCGCCCACCGCGGCGGCTGCAGGCTCACCGTCCCCCGGGCGCGCACGACTCCCAGGTCGCCGGTCAGGTCGGCCTCGACGGCCAGCCGGGCCAGCGTCCCCTCGCCGCGGAAGCGCCCGCGGAGCTCGCCCTTGCTCTTGAGCGACGGAAAGGCACGGCGAATCCCTTCGAAGGACAGCGGCTCGAGGGCGACGTCGGTCGCGAGCGCGAGCGAGTCCCGGCGGCTGTCGAGGTGCACCGTCCCGGTCATCGTGCTGGAAGGCCGGTCTCCATCCTGGTGCCGCACCGTGCCCCGGAAAGTCACGTTCCGGAGCGGCCCGTCCAGCGTGCCCTGGGCCGCCAGCCGGCCTTCGAGGATGACCGCCGGCGCCAGCAGCCGCACGGTCCGAAGGTCGATGTCCGAGCGCCTCAGCTCGAAGCTCGTGAACGTGAGACCGCTGTCCCGGGTGGATCCCACGATGCCGTTCCCCGCGACCCGCGTCACCGGCCGCCCCGGCACCCGCGCGTCGGCGAACGCCCAGTCGAGCGAGACATCCATCGCGTCGAGGAAGCCCGCCCCCGACAGGGTGCCGCTCAGCGTGCCGAAGAAGGGCAGCGAATCGACGTAGGCGCGGGCGGCGTCGAGGTCGAGCTGCCGGAGCGTCACCTTCATGTCGCGGAAGCCGAGCCCTCGCCGCCGGTCCGTGATGGCCACGAGGTCGCCGTCGATCCGCTGGTTGCCGTTTTCGAGATGCAGGTTGCGGATGTCGTACGCGGTGCGGGCGCCGGTCTCGGACTTGGCCGACAGCACGCCCGTGCCCGTCATGGCGGGGAAGTCGGGCGAGACCCAGTGCAGATCGTCGAGGTTGACGTGGGACGAGGTGACCTGGAGGTCGAACAGCGTCGTGTCGTGCGGCCAGGTGACGGCCCCGCCGCCCGAGAAGCGGGTGTCGGGGAGCGCGCCGCGCGAGAGGCTGAAGATGGCGCTGTCGCCGTGGAGCCGGACGCGGCCGGCGGCATCGCGAAAGGTGACCGCGGGGTCGTTCACGCGCATCGCGAGCGAGTCGATGTCCGCGGTGAACGGCAGCCGGTCGGGCGTCGCGATGCGGAGGCGCGCGAACTGGGCATCGAGATCGGAGAGGAGGATCACCCGCCGGTAGCCGTCGGACCCCTCCTCGATGATGCGTCCGGGCTTGGCCCGCTCGGCCGCGAGGGCGGAGTCGCGCTGGGCATCGGTGCGGAGCGAGCGGTCGGCGTTCCACGGGAGCCCGATCCGGAGCGTCCCGCCGATCACCTTCACGTCGTGGAAATCGATCAGGGGCGAGGCCCCGCCGCCCTTGCCCTTCCCGAGGCCCAGCACCTCCTCGAAGTTCATCCGCCCGCTCCGCAGCTTGATGAGCTGGATGGTCGGATGGTCGAGCTGCACGCCGCTCAACAGCACCTGGCCGGCGAGCAGATTGGGCAGGCGGTAGGTGACGCGCGCGCGCGGCAGGTCGGCGAGGAGCGCGCCGGCGGTGTCCCGCACCACCAAGTTCTCGAGCGTCAGGTCGTAGAGGAACGAGCCCGAGATGGCGCCGACCTTGATCTGCCCGATGACGATGCGGTCGAGAAAGCGCGACACCGTCCGCGCCAGCAGGTTCCGGCCCGGCGGCGTCAGCGTCATCGACGTCACCACGCCCAGCACCATCGCCGCGGTGCCGAGCAGGAAGACGAAGAAGAACCGCGCGATCCGCCGCCGCATCAGAAGGCCTGCCCCACCGCGACGTGATAGGTGAACTTGCGGCTCCGGCCCAGGACGTACGAGTCCTGCCCGGGCACCGGCGACAGCGCCCCGCTCTGGTCCACCTGGAACAACGTCCCCGCCTGCAGCCGGTAGGGATTGTAGGCGACATCCAGCCGGGCGGGCCCGAGCGGCGTGGCCAGGCGAAGGCCGATGCCGGGGGTGACGCGGATGACCGCCGCGGAGATGTCGGCGCCGCGCTGCCACACACCGCCGGCGTCCACGAAGGCCGCCAGACGGAGCCGCGAGCTGAACACCGGGCTCGGGACGCGCAGCTCGACGTTGCCCACCGCGAGCGTGTTGCCGCCGGTGGCGGCCACCGTCACCCGGTCGGGGTTGATGGGGCGCCCCTGGAGGGCGGCGGTGTCCGCCTCGCCCTTGGGCACGACGTAGACCACCGGCCCGAGCTCGTTCCGCTCGAAGCCGCGGACGTCGTTGGGACCGCCGGCGTAGAACCGCTGCTCGGGAGGGATGAAGTTGCCGCTCTGGGTGGCGACGTCCACAGTCGGCGCGAAGATGGCCCCGCCCCGCACCCGCCAGCTGAACACGACGTCGCGCGCGAGCGGCCGGTACCACGAGTAGTCCGCCACCGCCCGCACGAACTGCTGAAACGAGCTCGACCCCAGGAACCGCGAGCTCCAGGTGACCTCGGCCGAGGCCAGCGAGCCGCGCGACGGATCGAGCGCGTTGTTGACCCGGGGGAGCGTGCCGGCGGCCGTGAGGGTCGCCAGTACGCGGTTCTGCCGCAGTAGCGATACGACGTCGGGGGTGCAGGCGTTGAACGACGCGCAGAAGCTCTCCGCGGTCGCCTCGGTCCGGCCGTAGGACAGCGTGTACGCGAGGGACAGCGGGATCCGGCGGCGGGGCGTCTCGCGGCGGAGGGTGACGGTGGTGCCGGTCTCCTGCCGCAGGTACACCTTGAACTCCGAGCGCCGCTCGGTGAACAACGAGACGGCGATCGTGTTGTTCGGCGAGAGAAAGGCGGGCCGCCGGATCGACGCGCCCAGGCTGAAATTGACCTTGGCCGAGCCGACCGAGTCCTCCCGCGAGTTGCCGCAGATGCTGTTGTCGAGTCCCCAGTCGAACGGCCGGCCCACGCCGACCTTCGAGAGCCGGCTCGTGAGGTCCAGGATGCGGCCGCCGCTGCCGAGGAAGTTGCGCGTGGTCCACCCGAGCGAGCCGCGGAAGCAGTCGTCGGTGCCGTAGCCGAGGCCGCCGCGGATGCGCCGCCGCCTGGCCTCGCTCACCTGGACGATGAGCGGCACCGAATCCGCCGTCGGCTGGAACCTGGTGGAGTCGATGTTGACGGTCGCGAAGCGGAAGAGGTCGGCGCTGTAGAGATTGCGCTGGCTCTGGAACAGCTCGTCCTGAGAGTAGGGCCTGCCCGGGCTCGCGATGAGCAGGTTCCGGACCAGCTGTGGCTCGATCCGTTTGGTGCCCGTCACGCTCACGTCCCCGATGACCGCGCGCCGGCCCGGCGCGACGTCGAAGGTGACGACCGCCGTCTCGGCGTCCGTGTTGGTCTCGAAACCGGTGAACACCCGGGCCGACGGACGGGCGCGGTCGCGCAGCCGCCGCGCGATCGTGTCCGCAGTGGCCTGCATGATGAACCGGTTGAACGGATCGCCCACCTGGAGCGGCAGGTCCACCAGCGTTTCGCGGCGCACCTTTTCGGGCAGCGTGTCGAGGCCGAGGACATCCAGGGTCGTTACCCGGATCGGCTCGCCCTCCGTAATGCGGAAGGTGATGTAGATGTTCTCGGGCTTCCGCCGGAGCACCGTGTCGATCTGGGCCTGGGGGTAGCCGCTCCGGCGGTAGAGCACGCCGAGCCGGACGACGTCGCGCTTGAACTCCTGCTCGTCGAAGGTGCGCTTCTCCCCGAGGCCGAGCGAGCGGATGAGGAACGCACGCGCGAACCAGCTCGAGTTGGTCGTGCTGATGGCGCTGGCGAGCACCTCGTTGCTGATCGACCGGTTGCCTTCGAACGCGAGCTTGCGCACGATCCTCGGCGCGTCCTGCGCCCCCATCGGCGCCGCGGCCGCGAGCAGCCAGGCGAGCGCCAGTGCGACCCCGCCCCTCACTGGGGCACCTGGGCCGGGCGTCGAGGGGCGGGTGGGGGTAGGCGCGAGATTGACGGCATGCTCTAAGCCCGGTAGTTTGACCACCTTACGCCTTCATGTCAACATTCGCTCCGACGGGTGGACGCGTGGACCAGCGGGTGGACGATGAGGATGGCGCATGACTGACGCGGCCCCGCCGTCATCCCGAGTGAGCGCCAGCGACCGAGGGACCTGCCTGTTCCGGCGCCGGACCCGGTGGCGCAGCTCCCTCGCTCTGCTCGGGATGACGGCACTGCTCCCGCCCGTCGCAACCGCCCAATCGCTCCCCAAGCGCCTCGACGCCCGCCTCTCGGCGGCGCCGTTTGACCGCCAGCTCTGGGGCGTGGCGCTGGTGGACGACAGGGGCACGCTCCTCTACGGCCGGAACCCGCGCCAGCTCTTCATTCCCGCCAGCAACACGAAGATCGTCGTAGCCGCCGTGGCGTCCGCGCTGCTGGCGCCCGACTGGACGGTCAAGACCAGTCTCTACGCCGCCGGTCCGGTCGCCAACGGCGTGCTGGCCGGCGACCTCGTGCTCTACGGCCGCGGCGACCCGACCTTCGGCAAGCGCTGCTTCGCGACCGACACGCTCCGCGAGGGCGCCTGCGAGACCGACTCGTTCACCCGGCTCCGCGAGCTGGCCGAGGGGCTCCGCGCGCGCGGCATCCGCGAGGTCCACGGCGACCTGGTGGGCGACGGGAGCTACTTCGAGCCGCAGCTGGTCCACGGAAGCTGGGAAGCGTTCGACCTCAACTGGTGGTACGCGGCGCCCGTCTCCGCGCTCGGCTTCAACGACAACAGTGTGGACTTCGTCTGGGGCCCGGGCACCGCGCCCGGCACGCCGGCCGTGATCACGATGTCGCCCGATCTCGGCGACGTCGCCTTCGAGAACCGGACGGTGACGGTCCCGCCGCGCGGCCCCTCCGACATCGGCGACCGCTTCTTCCGCGAGCCGGGCACGCTGAACGTCTGGGCCGAAGGCACCGCGGCGCTCGACCAGCCGCCGCGGACCGAGTCCTTCGCGCTGCCGGACCCGAACCTGTTCACCGCCCGGGCGCTCCGGCAGGTGCTCGAGGAGGCGGGCATCGCCGTCACGGGGACCACGCGCTCCACCACCGACTCCATGCGCTATCGCCAGGCCCGCGCGGCGCCGCCGCTCGCCGAGATCCGGTCGCGCCCGCTCAGGGAGTGGATCTTTCCGATCCTCAACCGCAGCCAGAACTGGTTTGCCGAGATGGTGCTCAAGCAGCTCGGGCGCCAGTTCGGCCGCGGCGGGTCGTGGGCCGAGGGCCTGGCGGTGGAGCGGCGGTTCCTGATCGATTCGGTCCGGGTGGACTCGACGGAGTTCTCGCTGGTGGACGGCTCGGGCCTCGCCACCGGAAATCTGATCACGCCGCTCGCGTTCACCAGGATCCTGCGCTACATACGCTCCCATCCACGAGCGCAGACGTTCATGGCGGGTCTGCCCCAGTCGGGCGGCGTCGGCTCGCTCAAGAGCCGGTTCGTGCGCACTCCGCTCGCCGGCCGCGTCCGGGCCAAGGACGGGAGCATCGGCGGCGTGAACTCGCTGTCCGGCTTCATCGAGCGCCCCGACGGCCGGGTGCTCACCTTCTCCGTGCAGGCCAATCACCACGCGCAGTCCGGCCGGGCGGTCATCACGCAGATCGACAGCCTGGTGGCGGAGATGGGCAGCACCGGGAAGTAGCTGACGTCCACCGCACTCATTCACCCTGCACTCGGCGCGTCCCCCATGCTCCTGCTCCTCGTCCGCCACGCCCACGCCGGCGACCGCGACCCCGACCGCTGGCCCGACGACCGCGACCGCCCGCTCACCGACAAGGGGCGGAAGACCCAGCGCAGGGTCGCCCGGGCACTCGCCAAGCTCGACCTCGTGCCGGCGCGGGTGCTGACCAGTCCCTGGGCCCGCGCCCTGGAGACCGCCGCGGTGCTGGTGACGGAGCTCGGTCTCCGCGCCCCGGCCATTCCGGTCGAGGCGCTGGCCGCCGAGCCGGACCTCGTGCGTCTCGCCGACGACATCGGGGAGCCGGGGACGGACGCCATCGTCGCCCTGGTGGGTCACTCTCCGTGGATCGAGGAGCTGGCCACGCTCCTGCTGGCGGGGTCGGCGGGGAGCCTTCGGATGGATTTCCCGAAGGCCGGCGTGATGGGGATCGATCTGGCGCGGCCCGCGCCCGGCGCGGGCGAGCTGCGGTTCTTCCTGCGGCCCAAAATGGTGTGAGCGGGCGGAGCGCCCGCTCTGCCCGCTAGTCGTCCTTCTGGCCGAAGATGGCCAGGTTCGACGAGTGCCCGGGGTTCACCTTGGCCTTGGGATTGATGAGGTGCACCGCGTTGTTCACCGCGATGCACGCCTCCGACGCCCCCGTGGCGATCAGCTTGAGCTTCCCCGGATACGCGGTGATGTCGCCCGCGGCGTAGATGCCGGGGACGTTGGTCTCCATCAGCTGGTTGACCTTGATGTCGGCCTTCTCGGTGTCGAGCCCCCACTCCTTGATGGCGCCGAGGTCGGAGTGGAAGCCGAGCAGCGGAATGATGGCGTCCAGCTCGAGGGTCTCCTCCTCCTTCGTCTTGCTGTTGAAGATGGTGACCCGCTCCACCCGGCCGGTGCCCTCGATCTTCCGGACTTCCCAGAAGGTGCGGAAGTCGCAGCGGCCCTGCCGGGTCAGCTCCTGCACCTGGTTGATCGTGGCCGCGTGCGCCCGGAAGCCGTCGCGCCGGTGAATCAGCATGATCGACTCGGCCACGCCCTGCAGGTTGACCGCCCAGTCGAAGGCCGAGTCGCCGCCGCCGACCAGCAGCACGCGCCGTCCCTGGAACGCCTTGGGGTCGAGCACCTTGAAGTAGAGCCCCTGTTCCTCGTAGGCGTCCTCGCCCTCGATGCCGAGCCGCCGCGCCTCGAACGCGCCGATCCCCGCCGCGATGACGATGGTGCGCGACGGATAGTCGCCGCCGTCGGTCTCCAGCAGGAAGTGGCCGCCGTTCCCGTCCTCGACGCGCCGGAGGCCGGTGACGATCTCGCCCAGATGCGTCGTGGTGCCGAACTGCAGCGCCTGGGTGGTCATGTCGCGCACCAGGTCCTTGGCCAGCACCTTCGGAAAGCCCGCGACGTCGAAGATGTACTTCTCCGGATAGAGGGCCATGAGCTGGCCGCCGAGCGCGGGCAGGGCGTCGATGATGCGGGCCGACGCGCCCCGCATGCCGGCATAGAACGCCGCGAAGAGCCCGGTGGGCCCGCCGCCGATGATCGAGATGTCCTTCATTTCCTGCTCAGCCACGTCGGCTCCTGCGTGAGCGGTGCACGTTTCGGGAACAAGCGGTGGAATGTATAAAAATTGCCGCCCGTGTCATGCCCCCACCCCGGATTCCCCTTCCCCTCGGCCCGGTGAGCCAACACATTGCCCGCCATGTCGCGACCGCACCGGGGTGCTACCCCGCCCTTCGCCCTGGTGGTCCTCCTCCTGCTCGGCGGCATCGCGGCGGGCGGCTGCCGGGGCGCGGGGCGCTTTCTGGGTGAGCTGCTCAAGGAGCGGCCCCCTGCGCCGCTCGATTCGCTCCCGCTCGCGAGCGACGCCAGGATCGACTCCGCCGGCCGCCTGGCCGGCAGCTTCGTCGGCGAGGGTACCAGCCGGGCGGTGCACCTCCTCTCGAGCGACACCGCCTTCATCGCGGCGCTCCTCCGCCGCTATCGCGCCGACCTCGCCTCGGCGCCCGACCCCTGGGCGGCGCTCGCGCGCGAGCGGGTCGTGACGCTCGGCGGCGGGGCGCGGCGGACGGTCGGCGGGCCGGGGCCGCAGGTGGAAACGGCGGTGGTCGCCTCGCCCCTCGGTCACACCGACGTGCAGGTCGAGGCGGTGCTGCTCCGGAGCGGCGGCCGGGGCTGCGGCGCGCGCGGGGCGCAGGCCGAGCTGATCGTCGCCGACGAGCGGCTCCGCGGCGATCCGCCGCTTCGGGGACCGGTGCTCGGCTCGCTCCGCACGGGCGCGGCCGCCGGACGGGTCCCGGAGCGCGGCCTGCTGCGGCGCGACCCCGCACCCGAGCCGTCGGCCGCGCTGGCCGGCGAGCTGGTCGGCCGGACCGAGCGTGCCCTCGACAGCACCCTCGCCGCCGGCTACCGCTCGCTCGCCCTCGCGCCGGACCCGCGCGCGCGGCTGGAGATCAACACCCTGGCCGACGTGGACGCGGCGGACGTGGTCGCCTTCCGAGTCGCCGACGAGCGCATCCGCTACGCCGTCTCCCTCCGCGCGCGCCGGCTGAGCGCGCGCGGCGACACGCTCGTCGGCACCGCGGTCATGGTGTGGGATAGCGCGGGCGCGTGGCGGCAGGACATCTTCCGCCCCACGCTGCTCCGGCTCCGGAGCGGCCGACTCGCGCCCCGGGACTCGCGGGAGCGCCCCATCTACTGGCGCCGGCTCCAGCCGATCAGCGACTTTGCCTACCCGCGCGACAATCTGTGGATGGAGCAGGTGGACGTTCGCGACGGGAGCGTGCGCTGGGGCATCGTGCAGCCGCGCGGAAACGTCGTGGTGGCCGCAGCGGAGGTGGACGGACCATGTCGATGAAGATCTACACCCGGACCGGCGACGAGGGCGAGACCGGCCTCTTCGGCGGCGGGCGCGTGCCCAAGGACCACCCGCGCGTCGCCGCGTACGGTGACGTGGACGAGCTCAACTCCGCCATCGGCGTCGTCCGCGCAACCCCGCCGCTGCCGTTCTTCGACCCACTCCTCGAGTCGGTGCAGCGCGACCTGTTCTCGATCGGAGGCCACCTCGCCACGCCCGATCCCGTCAAGGTGGCCAAGGCGCTGGAAAAGGCCACCCTGGCGGAGGAGCGCGTGCCGGAATTCGAGCGCATCATGGATCTGGCCGACGGAGAGTTGCCGCCGCTCCGGGCCTTCGTGCTGCCGGCCGGCACCGCGAAAGCGGCGGCCCTCCACCTGGCGCGCACCGTGTGCCGCCGAGCGGAGCGAAGCGTCGTGCACCTGGCCGCGTCGGACCCGGTGCCCGGCCCGTTCGTCGTCTACCTGAACCGGCTCTCGGACCTGCTGTTCACGCTGGCCCGGCTGGCCAACCACCGCGACGGCACGGGGGACGTGACGTGGTAGGTCCGGGGACCGCGTCGGCTCCCGTCGTCGTCTCGCACGGGCTCGGCCGCTATCCGGTGTACGTCGAGCCGGGCCTGCTCGGCCGGCTCGAGGCGCTCGTGGCCGAGCATCTCGGCGGCGCACGCGTCGCGATGATCGCGGACGCATCGGTCCACGCGCTGCTGCAGTCGGGCCGCCTGGGCCGCGAGCCGTGGGTGGGCCGGTCGCTCACGTTCCCCGCGGGCGAGGCGTCCAAGACCCGCGAGCAGTGGGCGCGCCTCACGGACGCGCTGCTCGACGAGGGGTATGGCCGGGACAGCGGCATCGTCGCCTTCGGCGGCGGGGTCGCGGGCGACCTGGCCGGCTTCGTCGCCGCCACCTACATGCGCGGGCTGCCCTGCGTGCAGGTCCCCACCTCGCTGCTGGCGATGCTCGACGCCTCGGTCGGCGGAAAGACCGGCGTCGATACGCCGCAGGGCAAGAATCTGATCGGCGCGTTTCATCCGCCCGTGGCGGTGCTCGCCGATCCGCGCGCGCTCGCCACCCTGCCCGAGCGGGACTATCGCGGCGGGATGGCGGAGGCCGTGAAGCACGGGCTGATCGCGGACGCGGAATACTTCGAGTGGATGGAGCGCGAGGCGGGCGCGCTTCTGGCGCGGGACGAGGCGGCGCTGACCCGGCTGGTCCGCCGGAGCGTCGGGATCAAGGCGCACGTGGTGAGCGAGGACGAGCGCGAGGCCGGCCGGCGCGCCATCCTGAACGCGGGCCATACCGTGGCCCACGCGCTCGAGCGGGCCACCGGGTACGGGGTGCCGCATGGCGAGGCGGTGGCGCTCGGCCTGGTCGCCGAATGCGCGCTGGCCGAGTCGCTCGGGGTGGCGAGCGCGGGACTGGGGGCGCGGGTCGCCCGGCTGCTCTCCCGCCTCGGCCTTCCGGTCAGGCTCGCCGAGCCGGTTGCGGCGGAGCGCCTCACCCAGGCCATGGGCAGCGACAAGAAGAATCGGTCCGCGCAGGTCCGGTTTGCCCTGCCCCGCGAACTCGGCGCCATGGACGGTGGCGACCGGTGGACCCGCGAGGCATCCGAGACCGCGATCCGGGAGGCGCTGACGGCGATCGCCTAGCCCTCAAGTGGCTCCAATCGAACGGCTTGCTGCAATTCTCCACACTCTCCGGCCCGGGCCCGGCCCGTCCCGACGAACGCACGTCAAGTGGATAAACATGGGAACCGTCACGAACTAAACAATTTGTGATGTGGATACTCAGGATTGCTTGACCGCCTACCCGCCAAATCCTATATTGAGTGCCGCTTACCTCGGCCCAGCCGGCCGCCCATTCGTCCAAATCAGCCGTCTTTCAACTCACCCCCGGGGTTGTCTATGGCCCACGTCCGTACGAAAGCCCGTATGCTGGTCCGTGCCGCGCCGACGGGCGCCTTCGATCAGTACCTCCTCGACATCCAGAAGCTCCCGATGATCTCGGATCCCGAGGAGGAGAAGCGTCTGGCGCGGCGGGCCCTCGCGGGCGACGAGACGGCGGCCGAGCGGCTGGTCACCGCCAATCTCCGGTTCGTGATCTCCTACGTGAAGAAGTACCAGGGGCATGGGCTCGACCTCTCGGAGCTGGTGGCCATCGGCAACGAAGGGCTGCTCAAGGCGGTCAAGAAGTTCGATCCCGACCACGGCGTGAAATTCATCTCGTACGCGGTCTGGTGGGTGCGCCAGGCGGTCCTCAAGGCGCTGGCCGAGCAGACCCGCAGCGTCCGGATCCCGCTCAACCAGAACTCGGCCCTGGTGCGCATGGCCCGCGCGCAGAGCTTTCTGGCGCAGGAGCTCGGCCGCGAGCCGACCGACCAGGAGATCGCCACCGCCCTGAACGACACCCTCGACAACATCCGCAGCGCCCGCCGCATGACCTCGACGGAGGTGTCGCTCGACGCCCCGGTCGAGCGTCAGGACCGGAGCGCCAGCACGTTCGGCGAGAGGGTGGCCGGCACCGGCGGCGGCGAGATCGAGGAGATGACCGACTCCCGCCTCCAGCGCGAGTTCATCGATCGCATCTTCGAGCGGCACCTCACTCCACGCGAGCGCAAGATCCTGTCGCTCTACTACGGGCTTGAGGAAGGCTCCGAGGCGCTCACCCTCGAGCGCATCGGCGAGCTCCTCGGCGTCACCCGCGAGCGGATCCGGCAGATCCGGGAGCGGGCCTTCGAGAAGCTGCGCGACTCGCCGGACGTGCGCTCGCTCCGGGGGTTCTGGGGAGCGGCCTAGGGCGGCGGACCACCCACCGGCCACGCACACCCGACGAACGGCGCCGATTTCGGCGCCGTTCCGTCGTTTCGGCCCCTGGCGCCGCGGAGATCGTCGACCCGGGGCGCGGGCGGAGCGCAGCGCCCTCGCCGCTCGCTGCAGGCCGCTTCGGCGGCGGGGATCGCGCAGGGAATTAAACGCGGCCTGACGCTCGCTCTGAGGGCACCGCGCTCCGCCCGCGCCCCCGAGCATCGGGCCGGGGTCGGCCGCACCAGGCCCCCGAGCATCTGGCCGGGGCCGCCGCACCAGGCCCGCGAGCATCAGCCCCCGGCCGGCACATCGACCCGCCGCGTTCGACCCCTCGGCACAGCCCGGACCCCGACAGGGGCGGCGCGGCCACGGGTGTCACAGAGGGAGCGTCAGTGCGCCTTTAATTCCCTGCGCGATCCCCACCATCGAAGCGCACTGCAGCGACCGGCGTGACGCCCGTGGCCGCGTCGCCCCCGCCGCACCGGCCCCGCCGACCAACCACGCCCTAGCTAGATTGCCAACCATGCGTCTTCCGGTCTTTCCACTGTCCGTCGTTCTCTTCCCCGGCACCCCGCTGCCGCTCCACATCTTCGAGCCGCGCTACCGGCAGATGCTGGCCGACTGCCTCGCCGGCGATCGCCGCTTCGGCATCACGCCCACGGGCACCGTGCGCGAGGCGCCGGACGCGGGGATGGTGGGCTGCACCGCGGAAGTGCGGGTCAACGAGGAGTTGCCGGACGGCCGCGCCAACGTCGTGGTGCTCGGCGGCGAGCGCTTCGTCGTGGCCGACATGCTCGACGAGCCGCTGCCGTACCACGTGGCGCGGGTGGACCCGTTCGACGAGGATCCCGACACCGAGCCCGCCGCCGAGCGCGCGACCGAGCTCCGCTCCGCGTTCACCCGCTACGCGACCCTGGTGCGCGAGCTGAGCGACGTCGCCCCCGACGAGCCCGACCTGCCCGCCGAGCCGCTCGGACTCTCCTTTCACGTGGCCGCCGCGATCGAGGTCGAGACCGCGGTCAAGCTGCGGCTGCTCGCGGAGCGCTCCACCGCGCGCCGCGTCGAAGCCCTGCTTCGCGTCCTGCCGCCGCTGAGCGGGGCGATCGAGGAGGCGCTCGCGGTCCACCGGCGAGCGCAGGGCAACGGACGCGGGCACGCGCGGCCGGACCTGCCCACCACATGATGGTGCCCGCGCTGGTCGAGGCGCTCGGGCGCATCGTGGGGCCCCGCTGGGTCCGCCACCGCCGGGCCGAGCTCAAGACCTACACCATGGACGGCCTGCCGACCCGGGAGTCGTATCCCGGCCTCGTGGTCATGCCCGGCACCGCGGCCGAGGTGCGCGAGATCGTCCGCCTGCTGCACCTGGTTGCGGTGCCGTTCGTCGCGCGCGGCGCGGGCACCGGGCTCTCCGGCGGGGCGGTGGCCGACGGCGAAGCCGTGCTGGTCACGCTCACGCGCATGAATCGCATTCTCGACGTGGACCCGGTGCGCCGGCGCGCGGTGGTGCAGCCGGGCGTGGTGAACGCGCGGCTCTCCGAGGCGGTGGCGCCGCTCGGCCTCCACTACGTGCCCGATCCGTCGAGCCAGGCCGCCTGCACCGTCGGCGGCAACGTCGCCGAGAACGCGGGCGGCCCCCACTGTCTCAAGTACGGCGTCACCACCAATCACATCGCCCAGCTCGAGGTCGTGCTGCCCGACGGCTCGGTCGTCGTGCTCGGCTCGCCCCACGGCGAGCCGTGGGGCCCCGACCTCGTCGGCCTGTTCGTCGGCAGCGAGGGGATGTTCGGCATCGTCACCGCGATCACCGTGCGCCTGGAACCGCTGCCGCCCAGCGTGCGCACGATGCTGGCCGACTTCCCCACCGTCCGCGCCGCGAGCGAGGCGGTGTCCGCGGTGATCGCCACCGGCATCGTGCCCGCGGCGATGGAGATGATGGACCGCGCCTGCGTCGCCGCGGTCGAGGCGTCCATCTACGCCGCGGGCTATCCGACCGACGCCGCCGCCGTGCTGCTGATCGAGCTCGACGGTCAGCCGGACGCCGTGGACGCCGAGGCGTGCACCGTCGAGGCGCTGCTGCTCGAGCGCGGCGCGCGCGCGGTCCGGAGCGCGTCGAGCGCGGCCGATCGCGCCCGCCTCTGGCAGGGCCGGAAGAAGGCGTTCGGGGCGATGGGCCGGATCGCCCCCGACCTCGCGGTGCAGGACGCCGTGGTGCCGCGGTCCGCGCTGCCCGACATCATGGACCGGATCGCGGACATCCGCGACCGCCACCGGCTCAGCATCAGCAACGTCTTCCACGCGGGCGACGGGAACCTGCACCCCAACATCTCCTTCGACCGCCGCGATCCCGACGTGGCGCACCGGGTCCACGTCGCCTGCCGCGAGATCATGGCCGCGTGCGTCGAGGCGGGCGGCAGCATCACCGGCGAGCACGGCGTCGGCTCCGACAAGCTCGACTACATGCCGTGGATCTTCGACGCCGACACGCTGGGCGCCATGCGCGCCGTGCGCCGGGTGTTCGATCCCGAGGAGCGCGCCAACCCCGGCAAGGTGCTGCCCGTCCACGCCTGCCGCGAGTGGCGCGCGGCCCGGAGCGCGCGATGAGCGACGTCGTCCACGGCCGCCTCCGGGCCCTCCTTGGCACCGCGGGAGTGGAGCGCGACCCGGCGGGCCTCCCGCGCGCCATTCCCGACACCACCGACGCCCTGTCGCTCGTCTGCCGGCTGGCGCACGACGAGGGGTGGAAGATCCGGGTCGAGGGCCACGGCACCTGGCTCGCCGCCGACGCGCCCGCCGACCTCGCCGTCAGCACCCGGGCACTCGACCAGGTGCTGTCGGTGAGTCCCGCCGATCTCGTCGCCACCGTGCAGGCGGGGACGCCGCTCGAGGCGCTGCGCCGCCGGTTGGCCGACGACGGGATGTGGCTCGCGCTCGATCCGCCGGGGCGCCCCGAGCGGAGCCTCGGCTCGATCGTGGCCACCGCCACCGCCGGCCCGCTGCGCCACGGCTTCGGCCCGGTGCGCGACCACGTGCTCGGCTGCACCGTCGCCACCGGCGACGGCCGGGTGGTGCAGCCCGGCGGCCGGGTGGTGAAGAACGTCGCGGGCTACGACCTGACCAAGCTGCAAGTGGGCGGCTTCGGGGGCTTCGGGATCATCGCGGACGTGCATCTCCGGCTCCGGGCGCTTCCCCGCGCCGATGTCACGCTCGTCACCCACGGCACGCGCGACACCCTCACCTCCGCCGCGCGCGACGTGATGGCCGCCGAGCTGGTCCCGGCGGCGCTCGAGCTGCTCTCGCCCGCGCTGGCCGCGGAGGCCGACTGGACCCTGGCCGCGCGCTTCCTCGGAACCGACGCCGCCGTCCAGGGCGACGTGCGCCGGCTCGCCCCGATCGCCGGCCTGTCCTGGCAGCCGCTCCCGGCCGACCGGACGGCCGCGTTCTGGGGCCTGGTGGCGCGCGGCAGCCAGGGCGGCCCGATCACGATCCGCCTCGGCGTCCTCGGCGACGGCGTGGACGACGCGATCGACCTGCTGGCGCACGATCTCGACGAAGCGCTGCTCTCCGCCGGTGCCGGCGCCGGCATGATCCGCTGGACCGGCGACGCGCCCGTCGAACGGCTCCGGGCCGTCCGCCGCGCGGCCGCGGCGCGCGAGATTCCCATGACGCTCGAGCGCGCCACGTGGCCCGTCCGGCGGGCGCTCGGACACTTCGGCGCGTACCGCGAAGGTATCGGGCAGATCGTCGGACGCCTCCGCGACACCTTCGACCCGGGCCAATGCCTGCAGGTGGCGCTCGAGGGCGCCGGCGACGCCGGGGAGGCCGGGGACGCTGGTGAATAGCAACACCGCGCCGCCCGAGCCCGAGACGGCGCTCGTCGCGGGCGGCCCCGACTACTCGTCGCTCGATCCCTGCGTCCACTGCGGCTTCTGCCTCCCCGCCTGCCCCACCTACCTGGCCACGGGAGACGAGGCCGACAGCCCGCGCGGCCGCATCGTGCTCATGCGCGCGTTCGAGCGCGGCGAGCTCCGCCCCGATGACGAGGCGCTGGCCCAGCACCTCGACGCCTGCCTGGGCTGCCTCGGCTGCGAGCCCGCGTGCCCTTCGGGCGTGGGATACGGCAAGGGCATCCAGACCGCGCGCGAGCAGCTCTTCGCCGCGCGGCGGCTGCCGCCCCTGGCGACACTGGTGCTCGGCGTGTTTCGGCGCGAGTGGCTCTGGCGTCCGCTGTTCACGCTGAGCCGCGTGCTCCGGGCTACCGGCATCCCCGGGCTCCTCGCGGGCCCGGGACGCATGGGCTTCGGCATGGGCATGCTGGCGGCCAGCGGAAAGGCGCGGAATGCGGCGCCCCCGCACACGGGCGACGCCTGGCCGAGCGGAGCGCCGGCGGGATCGGCCTCGGCACCGGCGCCCGCCACCGCTTCGCCCGCGCCGACCGTCGCCCTCTTCCGCGGCTGCGTCATGGACACCCTGTTCGGCCACATCACCGACGCCACCCGGCGCACCCTCGAAGCCAACGGCTATACCGTAGTCGAGCCCGAGGGGCAGGCCTGCTGCGGCGCGCTCCACGAGCACGCGGGCGACCGCGCGTCCGCGGAGGCGCTGGCGCGCCGGAACGTCGCCGCGCTCGCGGACGCGGCGGACTACGTGGTCGTCAACAGCGCGGGCTGCGGCGCGCTGCTCCGCGGCTACGGCCACCTGCTCGAGGGCGACGACGCCAACGCCGCTCCCGCCGCCGCGCTCGCTGCCCGCGTCCGCGACGTCTCCGAGCTCCTGGCCGAGCGGGGCCCCAGACGCGGGGGCGCGCTGCCGCTCGACGTAGCCTACGACGCGCCCTGCCATCTCCAGCACGCGCAGCGGGTGCAGGCCGCACCGCTCGCGGTGCTCGGCGCCATCCCGTCGCTCCGGCTCCGGGTCCTGCCCAGCTCGGACAAGTGCTGCGGCAGCGCGGGCATCTACTCGATCCTGCGGCCGGCCATGGCGCGCGCGGTGCTCGACCTCAAGATCGAAAGCCTCGCCGCCGCGGCCCCGGTGCCCCAGGTGGTGGCGACGGGCAATCCCGGCTGCCTGATGCAGATCGGCGCCGGAGTCCGGGCCGCGGGGCTCCCGATCCGGGTGGCGCATCCGGTCGAGCTGCTGGACGAGAGCTACCGGGTAGGCGGGGTGTACGACGAGCGCGAGCCGCGCCGCTAAGTGTACCTTCCGACATGACCGCTGCCATCCTGTTCGACTTCAACGGCGTCATCGTCGATGACGAGCCGCAGCACTGCGACGCGCTCATCGCCACCCTCGGCGAGTACGGCTTCGACCTCGACCGCGACACCTACTACCGCGAGTATCTCGGCTTCGACGATCGCGAGTGTTTCCGGTTCTCGTTCACCCGGATGGGGCGCGCCACGGATGAGCCCGCGCTCCTCGAGGCCGTCGAGCTGAAGAACGTCCACTACGAGCAGGCGGTGCGGGCGTCCATGCGGCTGGTGCCGGGCGCCACGGACTTCATCGAGAGCGCCGCGCTGGACGGCTTCCAGCTCGCCATCGTGAGCGGCGCGCTGCGGCGGGAGATCGAGCTGGTGCTCGACCTGGCCGGCCTCCGCCCGCACTTCAGCGAGATCGTCGCGGCCGAAGACGTGAGCGCGTGCAAGCCGGACCCCCAGGGCTACAACCGCGCCCGCGCGCAGCTCGAGATCGCGCCGGGGCGCTGCATGGTCATCGAGGACTCGCTGCCCGGCCTCGCCGCGGCGCGGTCGGCGGGGCTTCGCTGCGCCATGCTCGCCACGTCGCACGGCGAGGAGGCGTGCGTCGGCGCCGACCTCGTCTGGCGTGACTTCACCGGGCACGACCCCGCCGAGCTGCCCTGGGCCCATGGCTGAGCTGGACCTCCGACTCGACCGCGCGCGCCTCGACCGCGTTCGCCACGGCGCCACGATCGTCTCCACCTCGCCCACGGTTCTCCGCGTCACCGGCCCCGGCGCGCTCGCGTGCCTGCAGGGGCTCCTCACCAACGATCTCGAGAAGCCCGGCGACGGAAGCCTCGTCTACGGCGCGCTGCTCACCCCCAAGGGCATGATCGTGGTGGATGCGTGGGTCATCCGGCAGGGCGACACCTTCATGCTGATCGTGCCCCCGAGCGGGCGCGAGGCGGTGATGGAGCTCTTCACCCGGCAGCTCCCGCCGCGCCTGGCCCGGACGACCGATCTCACCGGCGAAGCCACCGTCGCCTGGCTGCTCGGCGCCCACGGCTTCCAGGTGCTGGCGAAGTCGGGCGTGGGGGCGCCCGAGTCGGCGGGACGGGTGGTGTCGGTCGGCGGCGAGCTGAGCCCGGTCGCCATCGCGCTCGCGCCCGAGTCGGCCCCGTTCGTCGCCCTCGCGGTAGGGCTCGCGCCCGCCGTGGCGCCGATCGTCGGCCGCCTGACGGCGGCGGGCGCGGCCCCGGGCGAGGAGTCCGACCTCCACGCCGCGCGCGTCCTCTCCGGCTGGCCCGCTCTCGGCGCCGAGATCGACGAGCGGACCCTTCCGCAGGAAGTGCGGTACGACGAGATCGGTGGGGTATCCTACACGAAGGGCTGCTACACCGGGCAGGAGACCGTGGCCCGCCTCCACTTCCGCGGCCACACCAACCGCGAGCTTCGCGGCCTCCACTGGAGCGACGCCGAGCCGCTCGACGGGCGCTCGGTCGTGCACGGGGAGAAGGACGTCGGGAGCGTGCGCAGCACGCTCACGCTCGAGGATCGCGTGCTCGGCCTCGGCGTGCTGTGCCGCGAGATCGCGCCGGGCGAACAGGTGACCGCCGGCGGCCGGCGGGCTCGCGTCGTGGGGCTCCCCTTCGGCGCGGACGAGCTGGACGGGTGACCGAACGACACCGGGCCCCGGGCGAGATGCCCGGGGCCCGGTACGGCGGTAGAACCTGCCGCTTACTTGGCCTTGTCGCGCGCCATGGTCGTATCGGACATCGACATGCTGTCGTGCGCCATGTTGTCCATGCCCATGCCGGTATCCGCGGACATCGGCGCCATCGCGGCCGTGTCGGCGGCCATTCCGTCGGCCTTCTTCTCACCACAGCCGACCAGCACGAGGGCTGCAGCCACCATCATGATCTTCTTCATCGTTGCTCCGAGTATGCTGAAAGGTTAGGCACCGAGCCTGTGGGCCACGAGCACACGGCCGCCGGGGGGTACGGCGCCGAACCTAAGCCCGGGCAAGCGTTTGTCAAGGCGAAGGGGCTCCGGCAGAGGGGTTGACGGGGCCCGCAAGGACGGCCTAAGCCATTTCCACGACTCATCTTCCGAGAACCGACGAGCGGTGACCGATATGAACCAACCACGCACCTTAGGCGACCTCAAGAACAGCCCCTGGGCGGAGGCCCCGCTCCGGGGCCGGACCGTCCGGGACGAGATCCGGGCCAACGTGCTGGCCCGGCTGGGGACCGGCGCCCCGCTCTTCACCGGGATCGTGGGCTACGACGACACCATCCTGCCGCAGATCGTCAACGCCCTCCTCGCCCGCCACCACTTCATCCTCCTCGGCCTCCGCGGCCAGGCCAAGAGCCGCATCATGCGCGAGCTCACCGGTCTCCTCGACGAGCGGATTCCGATCGTCGCCGGCAGCGAGGTGAACGACGATCCGTTCGCGCCCATCTCCAAGTTCGCGCGTGAGCGGCTGGCCGAGTGCGGCGACGCGACGCCGATCGGCTGGCTGGGCCGCGACCAGCGCTACGTCGAGAAGCTGGCGACGCCGGACGTCACCATCGCCGACCTCATCGGCGACCTCGACCCGATCAAGGCCGCGCGGGGCGGCCACCTGCTCTCCGACGAGCTGACCATGCACTTCGGCCTGCTGCCGCGCGCCAACCGCGGCATCTTCGCCATCAACGAGCTGCCCGACCTGAGCGGCAAGGTCCAGGTCGGCCTCTTCAACATCATGCAGGAGGGCGACGTCCAGATCAAAGGCTACCCCGTCCGTCTCCCGCTGGACGTGCTCATGGCCTTCACCGCGAATCCCGAGGACTACACCGCGCGCGGCAAGATCATCACGCCGCTCAAGGACCGAATCGGCTCGGAGGTCATCACCCACTATCCGCGCACTGTGCAGCTCGGCATGGAGATCACGGCGCAGGAGGCCTGGACCGACCGGGGTGCGCGCCCGCTCGACATTCCCGACTTCGTGCTCGAGCTGGTGGAGCGGGTGGCGTTCGAGGCGCGCGAGGACAAGCGGGTGGACAAGCGCTCGGGCGTGAGCCAGCGGCTGCCGATCAGCGTGCTCGAGAGCGCCGTCTCCAACGCCGAGCAGCGCACGGCCCTGCTGTCCGAGGAGCGGATCGTGCCGCGGGTGAGCGACGTCTACGCGGCGGTGCCGTCCATCACCGGCAAGCTGGAGCTGGAGTACGAGGGCGAACTGCAGGGCGGCGACGCGATCGCGCGCGAGCTCATCCGCCGGGCGGCCGGCAAGGTGCTCGACGAGCGGATGGGCGGGGCCGACCTCGGCAAGATCGTGGCGTGGTTCGATCAGGGGGGCGCGCTCAAGGTGCCGGGCGACGAGCGGGCGGAGCTGTGCTTCCAGGGATTCAGCGTGGTGCCGGGGCTGGTGGACGCCGTGAGCGAGTTCGGCCTGTCGCCCGCCGCCGACCACGCGCGGGTCGTGTCCGCGTGCGAGCTGGTGCTCGAGGGGCTCGCGGCCCACAAGCGGATCAGCCGGAGCGAGGAGCTGGGCTACACCCGCATGAAGCCCGAGCGGCGGGAGCCGGGCTACGGCAAGGGCGGCGTCTCGTTCGGCTGAGCGCCGCTCACCACCGCCCGCGCGCTCACCACCCCAGCGCCCTGGCCCGCCCCACCACGACCGCCGCCGCGCCCTCGAAGCCGAGGGCGCCGGTGTTGAGCACCATGTGGAAGTTGACCGGATCGTTCCAGTCCCGCCGGTAGTACTCCCGGCTGTACCGCTCCCGCATCTCGTCGCACTCGTCCATGACCGCGGCCGCCTCCTCCGCGGGGCGGCCCAGGCGCTCGGCGGCCGCCTGGATCCGGAACGGCCGCGGCGCCACCAGCCGCACGTGGAGCGCCGCGGCCTCCCGGGCCAGCACCGCCGGCGCCGCCCGGCCGACGACTACCACCCGCCCCTCCGCCGCCAGCTCCGCGACGACCCGCTCGGTGATCCGCACCAGCTCGGCCTCCGGCAGGCCGACCACCGCGTCGGCCGCGTGGGTGGGCGGAAACAGCTCCGGCGACGACGCCGCGAGCGTCCGGGCCAGGCGCTCCACGAATGTCGGCACCCGCTCCTCGCGCTCCGCCACCCGCTCGGCGGGGAGCCCCGCGCGCGCCGCCACCTGCTCGACCAGCTCGTTGTCCACCAGACGCCAGCCGAGGGCCGTCGCCACCCGCCGCGCGACTTCCGAGCCCCCGGCGCCGTACTGCCGCGAAATGGTGATGAGCATCCACAAGGATACCCGAAAATCGCCCGGCCGGAACGGGGCGGCGCTACGGCCCGTCGATCGAGAGCCCGCTCGGCACCGACGCCGGCACCACGTGCGCCAGGTTTCGCGCGGCGGGGTCGGTGAGGGCCATCATGAAGGCGGTGACCTCGTCGATGGTCTCGTCGGGAAACACCACGCCCTGGAGCAGCGGGTCGCGCGTGGCCAGGATCTGCTCGAACGTGGCCTGCATGGTCGGCTGCAGGAGCGGCTCGAGGTGCGCCGAGGTGAAGCGGCGGAGCTTCACGTCGGATTCGCTGTAGTGGTCCACGAACGCCCGGAGATCGGTGAACGCGCCGTCGTGCCCGTACGGCGCCGTCAGCTCCACGTTCCGGAGCGGCGGCGAGCGGAAGGCGTAGCGGTCCTCGGGCCGGCCGGTCACCCGCATGCGGCCGAAGTCGTCGCGCCCGCCGGTGCCGTCGCCGTCGCCGGGCCCGATCTGGGCCACCGCCACGTTGTGGAACTTGCCATCCGAGAAGGTGGCGCCGTTATGACAGATGGAGCAGCGCGCGCTCATGAAGTCCTTGGCCCCGCGCAGCTGCAGGTCGGTCAGCGCCGCGTCGTTGCCGGCCAGGAAGCGATCCCAGGGCGTGTCGTTGAACGCGAGCTGGTCGATGAGGAAGCCGGCAATCGCGTTGCTCGCGTGGCTGAACTCCATCTGGTCGAAGCGTGTGCCCGGGTAGGCCGCCTCGAACATCCGGCGGTAGGCCGGGATCCGGCCCAGCCGGTCCATCAGCGCGCGCCACACCTGCTGCGGCGCCTTGTTCTTGATGTCCGCCAGCTCGTTGCCGTCCGCGGCCCGCATCTCCTCGCGCGAGAGCACCGGAAACATCGGCAGCGCCGAGAGCGCGCCGAACTCGAACGCCCGCGCCATGTGGGGCGTGATGCGGTTGGCGGCCGGCGTCACCAGCTTCCCCTGCTCGTTCACCTCGACCCGCCCGTCCCAGAACAGCGTCTTGTTGGCGAACAGGTTGAACGCCGGCGGCGCGTTGCGCGGGATGAAGGCCCCCTGCGGGTGCACGCGCGCGGTGCCGAGCCCGCTGGCCCCCTGGCCGATCGAGAGGCTCCGGCCGTCGCCCGTGCCGAGGCCCGGCAGGTGGCACGTCATGCACGAGATGTCCTTGTTGCCGCTCAGGATCTTGTCGAACGCCAGCGCTTGCCCGAGCTGCACGAGCGCGGGACGAACGGGCGCCGGCCGCGCGAGCGGGCCGACACCGCGCCCTGCTGCA
>JBBQDU010000007.1:0-33148 GCA_038320055.1 Gemmatimonadales bacterium
GAACCGGCACCGCCGGTTTGCGCATCCGGCCCAAGTGAGCGAGCTTGCCACCGAAATGAAGAGCTACGCCAAGACCTTGCCCGGCTCGGTCTTTGTGGTGGATCGCCGGCAGGCCACCAACGGCGAGGAACGGTCGGGGGCGGCGTCCAGAGAACAGCCCTGAGGATGGAGCGATGAACGTAACCTGTCCCAACTGCGCCACCGTCTACCGCGTCGATCCATTGAAGGTGCCGGAGGCCGGCGTGCGCGCACGGTGCACCATCTGCAGCGCGGTGTTCGCCGTAAACCGCGACGGAGATCCGGCGGCCCGTGCCACCGCCGTACCGAGCGCCGCCTCCGCGCCGGCGGCGGCCGGACCTGGCGTCACGGCTTCACCCTCGCCCCCCGCACCGTCGCCAGCCCAGCCCGCCCCCGCGACCGGCGCCGAGCCGATGCGGCCGGCGGCGGGTCCCGCTCCGACGATGCCGCCGGCCTCCGCTCCACCGCTCGCGGCCCCCCGGCCGGTGCACCCGCTGCCACCGGCGGTCCCGATGGCGGCGCCCAGGGCTCCCGGCGTCCCGCCCGCGCCGTTCGCGCCCCGCGCTCCGGCCGCACCCGCCTTTGCCCCATCGGCGAGTGCCGCACCCCCGCCGGCGCCGCCGCTGGCACCCCCGCGCGCTCCCGCTTCAGTGGCACCACCGCCCCCGATGCCGGCGCCCACGCCCCGGCCCGCGGCATCGTCCGGTGCGCGTCCGGCCAATCCCTTCCTGTCGCAGGACCCGGCGCTCAAGGCTCGGCGACTCGCGCGCGCGCTCATCTCCGATATGGTGGTCTACCATCCGGCCAAGCGTCAGGACGGGATCCGGGACGGCAACCTCAAGGAAGTGTTCGAGGAGGAGATCCGGAAGAGCTGGGAGGAGTATGCCGACCAGGTGGGGAAGGACGTGGCCGACAGCACGCCGTATTTCAAGGAAGCGCTGAACGAGATTCTGGCCGGCGGTCGCCAGATCTTCTGAGCCGGGCTATATTCCACCCTCCGAGCCGTTCCTCCGCCCCATCGGGCGGGCGAGCGGCTCGCTCTTTCTTCCCGGACACCCCCAACTCTCACTGTGGGAGTGATGGCATGACCGAACTCGTCGAGCGCCTGACCGAGTTGCAGCATCGTGTGACCGAACTCCGAGACTTTCTTTGACCTGACCGCCAAGGCGGACCGCCTCAAGACGCTGGAGGCGGCGCAGACGGAGGCGGGGTTCTGGGCCAATGCGGAGCAGGCGCGGGCCACGGTGCTGGAAATGAAGACCCTCAAGGGCTGGGTGACGCCCTGGGATAATCTGCATGGCCGCCTCACCGGAACGCTGGAGATGGCCGAGCTGCTCGCGCTCGAGCCGGACACGGGCATGCAGGAGGAGGTGGCCCGGGAGACCGACTCGCTCACGGGTGCCGTGGAGGCCTTCGAGCTGCAGGCGATGCTGCAGGGTCCCGACGACGGCCGCGACGCGCTACTCACCATCCATCCCGGCGCCGGCGGCACGGAGTCCCAGGACTGGGCCGAGATGCTGATGCGGATGTACGTCCGGTGGGCGGAGCGGCACGGCTTTCAGGTCACGGTCCTCGATCTGCTGCCGGGTGAAGAGGCGGGGATCAAGTCGGTCTCGATCCAGATCAAGGGCGAATACGCCTACGGCTATCTCAAGGCAGAGAAGGGCGTGCACCGCCTGGTGCGCATCTCCCCCTACGACTCGCAGGCGCGCCGGCACACGTCGTTCGCATCGGTCTTCGTGTATCCGGACGTGGACGACACGATCGAGATCGACCTGCGCGAGGAGGACATCCGGATGGACGTCTTCCGCGCCTCGGGCGCCGGCGGGCAGCACGTCAACAAGACCTCGTCCGCGGTCCGCCTCACGCACGTGCCCACCGACACCGTGGTCTCGTGCCAGCAGGAGCGCAGCCAGACGAAGAACCGCGCGACGGCCATGAAGATGTTGCGGGCCGCCATCTACCAGAAGAAGCTGGAGGAGCAGGAGGTGGCGCGGGCGGTGGTGGAGGCCACCAAGACCGACAATTCGTGGGGCAATCAGATCCGGTCCTACGTCTTCCAGCCGTACACCATGGTCAACGATCATCGCACCGAGGTGAAGGTGGGCGACGTGCAGCGCGTCATGGATGGCGACCTGGACGAGTTTATCCAGGCCTACCTGAAGCGCTTCGGGGGGAAAGCGGCGTGACCGGTGGCGTGGGCGACGAGGACCGGTCGTTTGTCGAAGCCGCGCGCCGCGACAAGCGCGCCGCCCTCGAGGCGGCGGGCGTCCCGGCGTATGCCTATCGCTTCGAGCGCTCGCACTCCGCGGCCGAGGCGCTCGCGGCCTACGACGACACGATGGCCGACGCCGGCCCCGCGATCACCGTGGCCGGCCGGATCGCGGCGCTCCGGTCGCAGGGGAAGACGACGTTCCTGCACCTCGAGGACGGCTCGGGCCGCGTGCAGGTCTATCTCCGGCGAGACCAGTTGGGCGACGCCTACGCCCTGCTCGACCGACTCGATCTCGACGACCATCTGGGCGTGGCCGGGGTCGTGTTTCGGACGCGCGCGGGCGAGATCACGGTGCGCGCGACCCGGCTGACCCTGCTGGCCAAGTCGCTCCGCCCGCTGCCGCGCGGCAAGACGCAGGCGGGGCCCGACGGGCCGGTGACCCACGGCGGGCTGCAGGATCCCGAGCTGCGCTACCGGCAGCGCTACGCCGACCTGGCCGTGCACCCGGAGGTCCGCACGGTGTTCCGGCTGCGGTCGCAGGCGGTGAGCTGGATCCGTCGCCTGCTGGACGAGCGGGGATTCCTGGAGGTCGAGACGCCAATCCTCCAGCCGTTGTACGGCGGGGCGGCGGCGCGCCCGTTCGTTACCCACCATAACGCGCTCGACATGCCGCTCTACCTCCGGATCGCCGATGAGCTGTATCTCAAGCGGCTCCTGGTCGGCGGTCTCGAACGGGTGTACGAGATCGGCCATGACTTCCGGAACGAAGGGATGGACCGGACGCACAATCCCGAGTTCACCATGCTGGAGGCCTACCAGGCCTATGCCGACTACGGCGACATGATGGCCCTCGTGGAGGACCTCGTGGGCGGGGTGATCTTCCATTGCCTGGGCACCCGCCGGATCGAGCGGCACGGAACCACGCTCGACTTCACGCCGCCGTTCGCGCGGGTGCCGTTCATCGAAGGCATCCGGGAGCGGTCGGGACTCGACCTCCGCACCGCGACAGACGACGAGATGCGGGCATTGCTCCGTGGGCGCGGTGCCGAGCCGGACGCCGCCGCCGGTCTGAGCGGCGGCCGGCTGCAGGACGAGGTCTTCAAGATGGTCCTCGAGCCCGAGCTCATTCAACCCACCTTCGTGCTCGACTACCCGAAGCCGCTCTCGCCCCTGGCCAAGGAGCACCGGTCGGACCCGGCGCTCACCGAGCGGTTCGAGCTGTTCATCGGCGGCCGCGAGCTGGCCAACGCGTTCAGCGAGCTCAACGATCCCGACGACCAGCGGCGTCGGTTCGAGGACCAGGGCCGGCAGAAGGCGGCGGGCAACGACGAGGCGCAGCCGTACGACAGCGATTACATCCGGGCGCTCGAGTACGGCATGCCGCCCGCCGGAGGCGTCGGCCTCGGCATCGACCGCCTGATCATGTTGATCGCCGATCAGCCTTCGATTCGGGATGTGATTCTGTTTCCCGCCATGCGGCCGGAGGGATAGATGGGCACCGGCGTGCAGTCCGAGCGGGCGGACATCCGCTCAATCCTCCGATGGCCGTCGCATCTGGAATGGCGGATCGCCCGGCGATACCTGAGGAGCCGCCGGAGCTCGAGCGCCGCGTCGCTCAACACGGTGATCTCCACGGGCGGCGTGGCGGTCGGTGTGATGGCGCTCATCGTGGTGCTGGGCGTGATGAACGGACTCCGGAACGATCTGCGCGAGCGGATTCTCGTCGCCAACCCCCACCTGCGCGTCCTGACGTTCGGCGCCGGGCTTCGCATGGACGACTGGCGGAAGGCGCTCGAGACCATCCGCCGGCAGCCCGGCGTCGTGGCCGCTGCACCGGAGGTGATCAGCCAGGCCGGCATCACGGCGGGACAGGACTACGGGGAAGGGGTCAACCTCGTCGGCTTCGATGCGGACACGGGGACCCGCTCGGTCACCTCGCTCCCGCAGTCGATCCAGAAGGGCGACCTCTCCTTTCGAACGACCAAGCCCGACGTGGACGGGGGTATCCTGCTCGGGGCGCGGCTCGCCAATCGGCTGTCGGTCTATCCGGGCGATGTGGTGACCCTGGTGCCGGTGACGCAGGCGAAGGTGAACCCGGCCCTTGGTGTCGCGGTGCCGCGATTCTGGCGGTTCGAGGTGACCGGTCTGTTCGACACGGGCATGTTTCAGTATGACAACCAGTTCGTCGTGGTCAAGCTGGAGGTGGCGCAGCGCTTCACGGGGCTCGGGGACGCGGTCTCGGGAATCGCCGTCAGGGTCGACGACCCCGATCGCGCTCCCGCGATCGGCGAGGCGATCGAGCAGCGACTCGGCTATCCCTATCGCTCGCTCGACTGGCAGACCCAGAATGCGAGCCTTTTCAGCGCCCTGCAGCTCGAGAAGCTGGCCATGGGCCTGATTATCTTCTTCATCATGGTGGTGGCGGCGTTCAACATCGTGGGCACCCTCACCATGGTGGTGGCCGACAAGACGCGGGAGATCGGCATCCTCCGCGCGATGGGCCTGACCGCCCCCGCCGTCGCCAGGGTCTTCCTCCTGCAGGGCGCGGTCATCGGCGGCGTCGGCACCGCGCTGGGGCTGATGGGCGGGCTGGTGGTGGCCTACGTGGTGGACAAGTCGGGATGGATACGCATCAATCCAGCCGTCTACTTCATCGATCATCTCCCGGTCCACGTAGAGGCATCAGACGTCCTGGTGGTCGTGCTCGCCAGCCTGGCCATCGCACTGCTGGCTACCGTGTACCCGTCGCGCGCCGCGTCGGGCCTCACGCCGGTCGACGCGATCCGGCACGAATGACCGCGATCCTCGAAGCGGAGGGCCTGCGGAAGCAGTATCGGGGCGGCGATGGCGCGCCGATCGACGTGCTCTCCGGCGTGGACATGGCCGTCGGCCGTGGCGAGTTCGTCGCGATCGTCGGCGCGAGCGGCTCGGGGAAGAGCACGCTGCTGCATCTCCTGGGCGCGCTCGACACGCCCTCGGCGGGCAGCGTTCGGCTTGACGGGCTGACCTACGGGGAGCAGGGGCCCACGGCCCTGGCGGCGGTGCGGAACCGGAAGATCGGGTTCGTGTTCCAGTTTCATCACCTGCTGCGGGAGTTCAGCGCGCTCGAGAACGTTATGATGCCGCTCCTGATCGCCGGCGAGGACGAGGGGCGGGCTCGAGCCCGGGGCGAGGAGCTGCTCACCACGGTCGGGCTCGCAGGGCGGATGACGCACAGGCCCTCGCAGCTCTCGGGCGGCGAGCAACAGCGGGCCGCGGTGGCCCGGGCCCTGGCCATCGATCCGCTCGTGGTGCTGGCCGATGAGCCGTCCGGCAACCTGGACTACGCCAACAGCGAGCGGCTGCACGAGCTGTTCTCGGGCCTCGCCCGCGAGTTCGAGACCGCCCTGGTGGTGGTGACGCACAACCGTCTGCTGGCCGGCCGCGCCGACCGCGTGCTCTCCCTCGAGGGGGGCCGCTTGGTGCCGCTGTCCGGCGTGGAGTCGATGCCCTGATGTCGTGCGACCAGTGTCGCGAGCGCGAGGCGGTCATTCACCTCACGCAGATCGTCAACGAGCAGGTGACGACCCTCCACCTCTGCGAAAAGTGCGCGGCGGAGAAGGGGGTGGAGAGCCCCGGGTCCGCCGTGAAGACGCCCCTGGGGAGCTTCCTGGCGGCCATGGGCAACGGCCCCGAGCAGGTGCCGGCGCCCCGCACGGGCGAGACCTGCAGCCGTTGCGGGGGCAGCTTCCAGGATTTCCGCGAGACCGGTCGGCTCGGCTGCTCCGACTGCTACCGGGCCTTCGAGCCGCCCCTCCGCGACCTGCTGCGCCGGCTCCACGGCTCCACCCATCACCTGGGCGAACGGTACGCCGAGCACGAGCCGGCGTCCGCGACGCCGGGCACCCAGGCGGCGGAGCTCCGGGAGCAACTCCGGCTGGCGGTGGAAACGGAGAACTTCGAGCTGGCCGCGGAGTTGCGCGACCGGCTGCGGGTGCTGGAATGATCGACCTGAGCCTGCTCGCCGACGGGGGCGTCGGGTGGCTCGACGCCAGCGGCCCGTCCAGCCATCTGGTGCTCTCGACCAGGATCCGGCTGGCCCGGAACCTCGCCGGGCACGTCTTTCAGGGCCGGAACTCCGAAACCGAGCGGGAGGAGATCCTCGACTCGGTCGAGCGGGCGGCCCGCGAGTCGGTATTGCTGCGCCGCGCCACCCGCTACCGCCTCGACCGACTCGAGCGGATCGACCGCCAGTTGCTCCACGAGCGCCATCTGGTCAGCAAGGAATTGGCGGGACTCGAGGTCGAGGGACGGGTGCGCTCGGGAGCGTCGATCCTGATCCAGGAGCGAATCGGGGTGATGCTGAACGAAGAGGATCACCTGCGGATCCAGGGCCTCCATTCCGGGTTCGCGCTGGACGAGACCTACGCCGAGGTAGATCGCCTGGACTCCGAACTGGGACAACGACTTGCTTTCGCATTTCACGCTGAGTTCGGTTATCTTACCTCGTGTCCGACCAACGTCGGGACGGGGCTGCGCGCCTCGGTGCTGATCCACCTGCCCGGGCTCGTCCTCACCAAGGAAATCAGCAAGGTCCTGCAGGGGTTGGCGCAGGTCGGACTGACCCATCGCGGGCTCTACGGCGAGGGCAGTGAAGTCGTCGGCAACTTCTTCCAGCTGTCGAATCAGACCACGCTCGGAAGCTCGGAGCGCGAGTTGCTCGATCACCTGGGCAAGATGGTCCGCCAGGTGATGGACTACGAGGAGCAGGCCCGGCAGGTGCTGATGCGGGACGCGCCCACAGTCCTCGAGGACAAGGTGTGGCGCGCTTACGGTCTGCTTCGCTACGCCCGCTCGCTGTCGTTCGAGGAGGCCATGAACCTGCTCAGCGGCGTTCGGCTGGGTGTGGGGGTGGGTCTGGTCCCCGACCTCGCCATGTATACGCTCAACAAGCTGCTGATCTATACGCAGCCTGCCCACCTGGCGGTGGCGGAAGGCATTTCTCCCGACGACACCGACCTGCCACTCCGGCGGGCACGGTTCGTGCGAAAAGTGTTGGAATCCGAAGTGGGACGTCGCGGATAGGCCGCGGCGGCGGCCTTCGGAGCAACGTAGGGTATCGCGATGAACGGCTATAACTTCACCGATCGTGTCCGAAAGGTCCTGCAGATGGCCCGCGAAGAGGCGGCCCGTCTCCACCACGAGTACGTCGGCACCGAGCACATTCTGCTCGGCCTCATCCGCGAGGGCGAGGGAGTGGCCGCGGCGGTGCTGACGAATTTGAACGTGGACCTCGAGGACATCCAGCAGAAGATCGAGGAGACGGTCAAGAAGGGAAAGGCGGCCGCTGCCGCCGGACCCGACCTGCCCTACACCTCCCGCGCCAAGAAGGTGCTCGAGCTCGCCATGACCGAAGCCCGCGAGCTCAATCACTCCTACGTCGGCACCGAGCACCTGCTGCTCGGCCTGTTGCGCGAGGAGAAGGGCATCGCAGCCCAGGTGCTCACGGATGCCGGCGTGAACCTCGAGCAGAGCCGCGCGGAGACGCTGCGGCTCCTCGGGAGCGACATGCCCCAGGCATCGGCCGGCGGGGCCGGCGGCAGCCAGCCGAGCGCCACGCCCAAGTCCGAGAAGAAGTCCAAGACACCCGCCCTCGACCACTTCTGCCGCGACCTGACCCAGCTTGGGGCGGAGGGCCAGCTCGATCCGACCATCGGACGCGCCAAGGAAATCGAGCGCGTCATGGAAATCCTGGCGCGCCGGAAGAAGAACAATCCGGTACTCATCGGCGAGCCGGGCGTTGGCAAGACCGCCATCGTCGAGGGGCTGGCGCTGCTGATCGCCAGCGGTCTCTGTCCGGACGTGCTGCGGGATCATCGCGTGCTCTCGCTCGACATGGCCGCGGTCATCGCCGGCACCAAGTACCGGGGCCAGTTCGAGGAGCGGCTCAAGGCGGTCATGAACGAGATCGCCCAGAACAAGCAGATCATCCTGTTCATCGACGAGCTGCATACGCTGGTCGGGGCCGGCGCGGCGGAAGGCGCCATCGACGCCTCCAACATGCTCAAGCCCGCGCTCGCGCGCGGCGAGCTGCAGTGCGTGGGCGCGTCCACGCTCAACGAGTACCGGAAGTACATCGAAAAGGACGGGGCGCTCGAGCGTCGCTTCCAGACGGTGGTGGTCGAGCCGCCCACGGTCGAGGAAACGGTCGAGATCCTCAAGGGCCTCCGGAAGAAGTACGAGGACCACCACCGGATCAGCATCCCGGACCCCACGCTCAGAGCGGCGGCGGAGCTCTCCGAGCGCTACATCACCGATCGTTTCCTGCCGGACAAGGCCATCGACGTGATCGACGAGGCCGGCGCGCGCGCGCGCCTGGCCTCCCAAGTCCCGCCCGCCGAGGTGGCGGAGCTGAAGGCCGCGCTCGAGAAGGTGAATGTCCAGAAGGAAGACGCCGTCCGCGACCAGAACTTCGAGCGCGCCGCGTCGCTCCGGGATCAGGAGCGCGATCTACAGAACCAGATCCGGCTCAAGCAGGAGGAGTGGGAAAAGGAGCGCCAGACCCGCCGCCCGGTCATCGACGAAGAGCACATCGCCTTCATCGTCTCGCGCTGGACCGGGATTCCGGTCACCCGCCTGCAGGAAGCGGAGACCGCCCGGCTCATGCGCATGGAGGACGAAATCCACGCCTCCGTCGTGGGGCAGGACGAAGCCATCAAGGCCGTCTCCCGGGCCATCCGGCGGTCCCGCGCGGGGCTCAAGGATCCCAACCGGCCGATCGGCTCCTTCATCTTCTCCGGGCCCACGGGCGTCGGAAAGACGGAATTGGCGCGGTCGCTGGCCAAGTTCCTCTTCGCCGACGCGTCGGCGCTCATCCGGGTGGACATGTCGGAGTACATGGAGAAGTTCTCCGTGTCCCGACTCATCGGCGCCCCCCCGGGCTACGTGGGATACGAGGATTCGGGCACTCTGACCAAGGCTGTGCGGCGGAAGCCCTACTCGGTCGTCCTTCTGGACGAGATCGAGAAGGCGCACCCCGACGTGTTCAACATCCTGCTGCAGGTGCTCGACGAAGGGCACCTGACCGACAACTACGGCCGGGTCATCGACTTCAAGAATACCGTCGTGATCATGACCTCGAACGTCGGGGCCCGCGACATCATGCAGGGCAAGACGCTCGGCTTCCACGGCGTGGACACGAAGGGCAACTTCGAGAAGATGCAGGAAACGGTGAAGGACGAGATGAACAAGGTGTTCAATCCCGAGTTCCTGAACCGGCTGGACGACGTGATCGTGTTCCACCCGCTGGCCAAGGACCACATCGCGCAGATCGTCACCATCCTGCTGCGCGAGGTGCAGCGCCGCCTCGGCGACGAGGTCCGGCTCACCCCCGCGGCGGTGACCTTCCTGGTCGATCACGGTTACGACCAGAGTTACGGCGCCCGGCCGCTCAAGCGGTCGATTCAGCGCTACATCGAGGATCCGCTCAGCGAAAAGATCCTGTTGGGCGAGTTCGGTCGCGGCGACGAGATCGAGGTGGACGTCGCGCCGGACGGTGAGCGGCTGGTGTTCCGGGCGCTGACCGGCACCCAGGCCTAGGGCGGCTCCGCGCCGGCTTCCTGGGGAGCCGGCGCGCCCACCTCCCATCGAGTGCGGATGCAGCGCTTCTTTCCGTGTGTCGCCGCCGTAGCGCTCCTCCTGGGGCTTCCGGCGGCCCTCGCCGCCCAGGACGACCAGCCGCCCACCGTCGACAGCATCGCCGTCGTCGGGAATGGGCGGCTGACCGCGTCCCAGATCATCGGGACCTCCGGCCTCATCGTGAAGCAGCCGGTCAACTACCGCGACGTCCAGCGCGCCATCACGGCCCTGTTTCGGACCGGCCAGTTCGACGACGTCCTCGTCGAGCAGCAGCCCTCCGGAGACGGCCTGCTGCTGCTCATTCGCGTGAAGGAGCGCCCGCTGCTCGAGAAATGGGCGGTGCGCGGCGTCGCGAAGGTGTCCGAGGGTGAGGTCCGGGGGCGCGTGAAGGTGACCCAGGGCCGGCCGCTCGACCGGAACGCGGTCGAGCAGTCCCGCGCCGCCATCGACTCGCTCTACAAGCACGATGGGTACTACCGGGCCCAGGTGAAGACGCTCGAGCTGGCGCAGGACAACGGCCAGGTGCGGGTCGTGTTCGACGTCAACGAGGGGCAGCGCGTGGCCATCAGCCAGGTGGTGGTCGAGGGCAACCGGCGCTTCTCGGACAAGCAGGTGGTGGGCCACATGGCCACCCGTCCCGAGGGTTTCTGGTGGTTCCAGAAAGGCGAGTACGACGAGCGCAAGGTGGACCAGGACGTGCGCGAGCGCCTGCCGCGCTGGTACGCCGACAACGGCTATGTCGATTTTCAGGTGACCCACGATTCCCTGGTGGCGGATTCCGCCGGCGGCAAGGCGGTGCTGCACCTGACCGTGGCCGAGGGCCAGCCCTATCGGGTGGGTACGTTCGACATCGCGGGGAACCGACGCTTCTCCACCGAGGAGCTGCAGGCGTTCTATCCATTCGGGCCCGTGGGCCCGACCGGCGCCCCGCAGGGTCCGGCTCGTCCGTTCAGTCGGTCGGAATGGGACGGCGCCACCGAAAAGCTGCAGAACCTCTACGCCAACAACGGCTACATCTACGCCCAGGTGGAGCCCAGCGAGACCCGCCGCACCGGGCGCGACGGCCGGCCGGTCGTCGATCTGCGCTGGGCCATTCGCGAGGGTGCTCCGGCGACGATCAACAAGGTGGAGATCGTCGGCAACGACGTGACCCACGAGCGGGTCATTCGCGAAGCGATCGTCCTCCTCCCCGGCGACCTGTTCAGCCGCGAGCGGCTGATCCGATCTTATCAGAACGTCTCCAACCTCGGCTACTTCCAGCAGCCGGTCCCGAGCCCGGACGTCAAGCCGTCGTCCAACGGCGTCGATGTGGACATCGTTTTCCGCGTTGAGGAGCGCCGCACCGGCAACATCAACGTCGGTGCGTCGCTGGGGCAGGGCACCGGGGTCGGCGGCTTTCTGGGGCTGGAGGAGCCGAACCTGTTCGGCCGGGGCAAGCGCGGCAAGCTGCAGTGGCAGTTCGGCAAGAACATCAACGACTTCACGCTGAGCTACACCGACCCCGCCATCCAGGAGAGCCGGATCTCCGGTACCGTCTCGCTGTTTGACTCGCGCGCACGGTACACGATCGGCGACCTGGGGCGCCGGAAGCAGACCGGCGGCAGCGTCCAGCTGGGCTTCCCGTTCCTCGGCTCCCGGTACACGCGCTTCTTCACCTCGTATTCCTATCAGCGGGTGCGCTACACCGAAGGCTCCGCGGACCTGCGCGCCCGGTTCAGCTGCAGCGCGTGCAGCCGCTCGTCGATCGGCACGAGCGTGCTGCGCGACACTCGGGTCGGCCTCCCCTTCGCGGTGGGCGGCTCGCTGACGAATGTGAGCGCGGAGCTCAACGGCGGGTTCCTGGGCGGCACCGGCAACTACCGGAAAGTGGGCCTCGAGGGCCGCTGGTACGCGCCTCTCGGCACGCTGGGCGGCGGAGGCCAGCTGGGCGCCGGGGTACAGTTCGTGCTAGGTCTCACCGCCAAGTCGGGGTTCATCTTCGGGGACGCCGGCCCGTTCTTCACCGAGCTCTACTCGCTGGGCGGCGTCCAGTACGGCGTGCCGCTCCGGGGCTACGACGAGTTCTCGATCACGCCGAACGGCTTCGACCCGTCGGCCAGCGGCAACCAGGCGAGTCCAGACGCGTTCGGCAAGTCGTTCGCCGCGTTCACGGTCGAGGCCGGCGCGCGGATCAGCCAGTCGCTGTACCTGAGCACGTTCTTCGACGCGGGCAACGTCTATCGGAGCTCGCGACAGTGGGATCCGACGCGCCTGTTCCGCGGTGCCGGCTTCGGCGCCGCCGTGATCTCGCCGCTGGGGCCGATCGGCGTGGACCTCGGCTACGGCTTCGATCGCGTCGATGGCCGGGGCCGCCCCGATCCCGGATGGCAGCTCCACTTCAAGCTCGGCAATTTCTTTTAGCCGCTGGACCGCACCTTTCTTCATCGGGAGCAACGCATGAAGCTGTCCGCCGTGGGAATCTGGGTCGCTCTTGCCGCCCTCGTCTGGACCGGCGCACCGCTCGCCGCGCAGCAGGGCGGAGGGGCCAAGGTCGCCTTCGTCAACACGCAGGCGATCCTGAAGGCGACGCCCGGGTACGCCCAGGCCGAGTCGACCTTCGCCAAGGAGCTGCAGACCTACCGGGGCGAAGTCCAGAAGCTGCAGTCCAGCCTGGATTCGGCAGCCTCTGATTTCGACCAGCAGTCGGTCCTGCTGAGCCCGACGCAGCGCGCGGCCAAGCGCAAGGACCTCGAGGGGCAGCAGCAGAAGCTCGAGCAGCGCACCCAGGAGTTGCAGACGCGCGCCGCCACCCGCGAGCGCGAGCTGCTCGACCCGATCCAGTCCAAGGTCAACAGCGTCATTGAGGGCATGCGCGCTTCGGGCAACTACGCGATGATCTTCGACGTGAGCGCGCCGAACAGCGGCATCGTGACCGCCGACAAATCGTTGGACCTCACGCCGAAAGTCATCCAGCAGCTCAAATCGGGCACCTGAGATCGTGACTCCGGCAGGCCTCACCGCGCAGGCGGTCGCCGACCTCGTCGGCGGCCGCCTGCTTGGTGATGGAACGGTGGTCGTCCGCGCGGTCCGCGCGCTCGACCGCGCGGGGCCGGAGGCGATCTCGCTCGCCGTCTCCCCCCGGTACGCGGCCGACCTCCGTGCGTCCCGGGCGGGCGCGGTGCTGGTGCCGGACGACCTCGCCGAGGCCCCTCCGGCGGGCGGGGCGCGAATCGTCGTACGGGATCCCTACGCGGCGCTCGTCCGGGTCATCGGCGCGCTGTTTCCGCCCGCCAGCCCGCCGCCGGGCGTGGATCCCACCGCTCGCGTAGGTGAGGGCTGCGTGCTCGGTGCGGAGGTGAGCGTCGGCCCCTACGTGGTGCTCGGACGGGGGGTCCGCCTGGGGGATCGCACCCAGGTGGACGCGGGTGTGTCGATTGGCGACGGGGTGACCGTGGGCGAGGACACCGTCATCGGACCCCGTGCCGTGTGCTACGAGGGCGCCCGCGTCGGAAGCCGGGTGGTGATCAAGGCCGGCGCCGTCCTCGGCGGCGCCGGCTTCGGCTACCTCGCGGACGCCTCGGGCCACCACCGGATTCCCCATGTCGGGGGATGCATCCTCGAGGATGAAGTGGAGATCGGCTCGAACTCGTGCGTTGACCGCGGCAGCTTCGACGATACGATCATCGGCCACGGCACCAAACTCGACAACCTCGTCCATGTCGGCCACAACGTGCGCATCGGCCGGCGCTGCCTGCTGATGGCGGGCGTGGGCATCGCGGGGAGCACGCACATCGGCGACGACGTCATCCTGGCGGGACACGTGGGCGTCACCGATCATCTACTGATCGGCGACCGCGCGCGGATCGCCGCCAAGAGCGCGGTCTTCGGCGACGTTCCCGCCGGGGCATCCTTCGGCGGCCACCCCGCTCGCCCGCACCGGCAGTTTCTCCGGGCGCAGGCGGCCCTCTACCGGGTGGCGCCGATCATCGCCGCACTCGAGCGGCTAGCGCCCAGGAGTCGCGATGCCTAGGCGCACCCTGGCCGGGCCTGCCGTCGTTCAGGGCACGGGGTTGCACACCGGCCGGCAGGTCACGGCCCGGTGCCTGGGTGCGCCATCCGGCCACGGCATCGTGTTCCAGCGGACGGACCTGCCCGGCGCGCCACGCATCCCGGCGCGCCTTGGCGGCGTGCAGTCCACCGAGCGTCGCACCGCGCTCGGCGACGGTGATGCCTCCGTGCAAACCGTGGAGCATCTGCTGGCCGCTGCGGCCGCGCTGGGCCTCGACGACTTGCTGGTGGAGTTGGACGGGCCTGAGCCCCCGATCGGCGACGGGTCGTTCACGCCGTTCCTGGCGGCGCTGGCCGGCGCGGGGACGGCGGAGGCAGCGGGCGAGCCGGTGGTGTATCGGGTCACCGCGCCCTTCACGCTGGCCGAAGGCGACTCGAGCTACGTCGTGGAGCCGGCTCCATCGCTCCGGCTCACCACCACGATCGAGTGGCCGCATCCACTGATCGGCCGACAGACCGGGACCTACGACATCACGCCCGAGGAGTTCACGCGCGAGCTGGCCGGCGCGCGAACGTTCGGGTTCCTGCACGAGGCGGAGGCACTCCGGGCGCGCGGCCTGGCACTCGGCGCCGCGCTCGATTCGACCCTCGTCCTGAGCGAGGACGGCCTCGTGGGCGGCGCGACGCTGCGCTGGCCCGACGAGTTCGTCCGCCACAAGACGGCCGACATCCTGGGCGATCTCGCGCTCTGTGGCGGCCGGATCCTGGCACACGTGACCGCTTCGAAGCCGAGCCACCAGGGCAACATTGCGCTGGCCCGCTGGCTCACCCGCACGGCGCAGCGCACCGGAGGCGTGGCGATGGACATCGGCCGGATCCTGGACGTGATACCCCACCGATACCCGTTCCTGCTCGTGGACCGTATCCTGGAGGTGGAGGGCACCAAGCGTATCGTCGGCATCAAGAATGTCACGATCAACGAACCGTTCTTCCAGGGTCACTTTCCGGGGCATCCCATCATGCCCGGCGTGCTCATCATCGAAGCGATGGCCCAGGTGGGCGGCATGCTCCTGCTCGGCACCATCGAGGATCCGGACCAGAAGGTCGTGTACTTCATGTCGCTCGACAACGTGAAGTTCCGGCGGCCCGTGCTGCCGGGCGACCAGTTGCGCTGCGAGCTCGAGATGATCCAGAACCGGGGCCGGACCTGCCGGATGAAGGGCGTCGCCTACGTCGACGGCAACGTCGTGTGCGAAGCGGAGATGATGGCGCGCGTGGTGGACCGGTGACCACGGTCGTGCACCCGACGGCGATCGTCGATCCCGCCGCCCGCCTCGGGCAGGATGTGGACGTCGGTCCCTGGGTGATGATCGGCCCCCAGGTCACGATCGGCGACCGGTGCCGCCTCGGGCCCCGCGCGCGGCTCGTGAGAAACGTGCGCCTGGCCGAGGACGTGAGCGTGGGCGACGGCTCGATCCTCGGCGGGGATCCGCAGGACCTCAAGTTCCGGGGGGAGGAGACCTGGGTCGAGATCGGCGCCGGGACGATCATCCGCGAATACTCCACGATCAACCGCGCGACCTCCCACAGCTTCCGCACCGTCGTCGGCGCGCGGTGCTTCATCATGACCTACGTGCACCTGGCCCACGACTGCCACGTCGGGGACGAGGTCACGATCGCCAACGGCACGCAGTGCGCCGGCCACGTCACGATTCACGACCGGGCGGTCCTGAGCGGCCTCAACGCGGTCCACCAGTTCGTCACCATCGGCGCCTATGCGTTCGTCGGCGGCGGCTCCCGGGTCAATCAGGACATTCCCCCGTACGTGAAGGCCGTGGGCAATCCGATGGAGCTGTACGGCCTCAATTCGATCGGCCTGCAGCGAGCGGGGTTCTCGGGCGAGACGATCGCCGCGCTCAAGCGCGCCTATCGGCTCTTCTTCAACTCCGAGCTCAATCTGTCGCAGGCGTTGGAGCGGGCGCGCCGCGATCTGCCGGCCTCTCCCGAGGTCGAGCGATTTCTGGCGTTCGTGCAGTCGTCCGAGCGAGGCGTGCCGGCATGACCGGCCGGCTCCCGGTCGGCGTGGTGGGAGTCGGCGCGCTCGGCCGGCACCATGTGCGCCACCTGGCGCAGCTCGAGGAGGCCCAACTCGTCGGGGTGTTCGATCTCGATTCCGCGCGCGCCCGCGCGATGGCCGACGAGTTCGGAACGACGGCCTTCGCCGACCTCGACGCGCTGTTGCAGCGCGTCAAGGCCGTCACCGTGGCGGTGCCGACGCCCGCGCACGCGGCCGTGGGGCTCCGCGCCCTCGACCGCGGCGTTCCGGTGCTGATGGAGAAGCCGCTGGCCGCCTCGGTCGAGGAGGCCGACGCGCTCGTGGCGGCGGCGGCTCGCGGGGGAGTGCAGCTCCAGGTGGGTCACATCGAACGGTACAATCGGGTGCTCCGCGCCGCCGAACCCTATCTGAACGGGCCTCGCTACATCGAAAGCCTGCGGCTCGCCCCGTTTCAGCCGCGCGGGACCGACGTGGCCGTGGTGCTCGACCTCATGATCCACGATCTCGATCTCGTGCTGCATCTCACCGGCGGCGCGGAGGCCGTCGAAGTCCGGGCGTCGGGGCTCTCGCTCCTGAGCTCGCACCTGGACCTGGCCAACGCGCGGGTCGAGTTCGCCAACGGCGCCGTGGCGCTCGCCACGGCCAGCCGGGTGTCGCGCGAGCGGGTCCGGCGGCTCCGGCTGTTCCAGCCGAACGGCTATCTGTCGCTCGATCTGGCCAGCGGGAACGGTGAATTCATGCGGGTGCGTGGCGACTGGCAGCCCGGTACCGGGCAGGCGCTCTCGGACGTCGTCGAGCGCATCGAGCTCGCGGCGCCCGAGGCGGACGCGCTCCAGCTCGAGCTCCGGAGTTTCGTGCACGCGGTGCGCGGCCAGCGGCAAGTCGTCGTGAGCGGTGAGGAAGGCCGGGCCGCCCTCGTCCTCGCCCTCCGCGTGACGGACGCCGTGCGGCTCTCGCCGCTCGCCGTTCCCGCCGGCGGATGATCGCCCGGCCCGCGCCCCGCATCTTCATCTCCGCCGGCGAGCCCTCGGGCGATCTTCACGGCGCCGGCCTGGTCCGCGCGCTTCGTGCCCGGCACCCGGGGATTCTCGTCGAGGTCGTGGGCGGGCCGCGCATGGCGGCGGCGGGCGCCGTGATCCGCTATCCGATGGAAGGACTCGCGGCCTTCGGACTGGTCGAGGTGGTCACCAAGCTCGGGGCGCACCTCAAGCTGCTCCGCGCGCTCCGGGAGGACTTCCGGGCCCACCGCTACGATCTCGTCATCCTCATCGATTACCCCGGATTTCACGTGCGCGTCGCGGAGGCGGCACGGAAGACGGGCACCAAGGTGTTGTACTACATCGCGCCCCAGCTCTGGGCCTGGCGTCCGGGGCGGGCCCGCCGCTTCGCCTCGGCCGTGGACCGGCTGGCCGTGGTGCTGCCCTTCGAGCAGCGCTTCTTCGGGGCACTGGGGCTCCGGAGCGAATATGTCGGCCATCCGCTGGTGGACCGGGGCGCGTGGCCCACGCGCGCCGAGGCCCGGGCGGGTCTGGGCATTCCGCTCGAGAGCCGCGTGCTGGGGGTCTTTCCCGGCAGCCGGCCCCAGGAGGTGCGGCGCCTCTGGGAGCCCTTCCGCGATGCGGCGCTCCAGTTGCTCCGGGAGGGCCGCTGTGATCAGGTGCTCGTGGCCGGAACCGCCGACGGCACGTATCCGGAACCCGGTCCCCTCAGAATCCTTCGCGGCGATCCGATCCCCGTCTTCGCGGCGGCCGACGCGGCCCTCGCCAAGTCGGGCACGACGACGCTCGAGGCGGCGCTGGCGGATGTCCCGATGGTGGTGGCGTACAAGGTCCATCCGCTCACCTGGCACACGTTCCAGCGGCTCCGCACGGTCGAATGGGTGAGCCTGGTGAATCTCGTCGCGGAGCGGGAGGTCGTGCCGGAAATGCTCCAGGATCGGGCGGAAGCCGGGCCGCTCGCCGAGGCGCTCAGGCCGCTGCTGGATCCCGGCGACCCCCGGACCGTGGCGCAGCGCGAGGGACTCGCGCTGGTGCGGGACCGACTGGGTCAGCCCGGGGCCGCGACCAGGGTCCTGTCGCTCGTGGACGAGTTGCTCGGCCCGTGACGCCGTGAAGCTCAAGGTGCCGCCGGCCGCGGCACGGGTGCTGGCGGGACCTGCCCTCCGCGTGCTAGCGGCGTCGTGGAGGATCCGTACGGTGGATGAGGCGCGGTGGCGACCGCTCTACGAGGCCAGGCGACCGCACATCTTTCTGCTCTGGCACGAGGTGCTGCTGCCGCTCCTTTGGCAACACCGACGGCAGTCGATCGTCATCGTCGTCAGCGAGGCGCGCGACGGCCAGTACCTGGCCGACTTCGCCGCGTCGCTCGGCTACCGTGCGGTCCGGGGGTCGAGCACCCGTGGTGGCGCCCGCGCTCTGCTCCGCGCGGTGCGCGACCTCCAGGCGGGATCCGCGGTGGCGTTCACCCCCGATGGGCCACGCGGCCCCCGGCGCGAGCTCAAGCCGGGCGTGGTGGCCGCGGCCCAGCGCGGCGGCGGGACCATCGTGCCACTCCACGCGGAGGCGGACCGGGCGTGGCGGTTAGATTCCTGGGACCGATTGGTGATCCCGAAACCCGGGGCTCGCGTGCGGATCGTGTACGGGCGCCCATTCGAGGTGGCGCCGGGCGCCGAAGGACTGGCGGCGGGGCTGGTGGACGCGGAGGCGCGACTGCGAGAGATCGCGGGGGACGACTGATGGGCCGCCGGGGCGATACGCATCGCATGGTTCGCTGGCTGTGGACCAGTCGGCGTCCAGACGCCCGCCTGGCGCGCCTGGCACTGTTGCCGGTCTCGGGACTGTGGCGGGTGGTGATGGACACGCGACGCCTGGCCTACCGGCGGGGCTGGCTGGCGGTGCACGATCTTCCGCTCCCCTCCGTGGCCGTGGGCAACCTCACGGTCGGTGGGTCGGGCAAGACGCCGATCGCCATCTGGGTCGCGCGCCACTACCTCGAACGCGGCTTTCGGCCCGGCATTCTGCTCCGGGGCTATGGCGGCGACGAAGCCCTCGTGCACCAGCATTCGGTCCCGGAAGCGGTGGTCGTCGCCGACCCCGACCGTGCGGCCGGCGCCGAGCGCGCGCTGGCCAACGGGGCCCAGGTGCTGGTGCTGGACGACGCCTACCAGCGACTCGACGTGCGTCGCGACCTCAACATCCTGGTAATGAGCGCGGAGACGACGCGGGCGGTGCGGTGGCCGCTCCCCGCGGGCCCCTGGCGCGAGGGCTGGGACGCCTTGGCCCGGGCGGACGCCGTGATCGTGACCCGGAAGCGTGCCACCCCGGAGGCCGCGTACACACTGGCCAGGGAGATCGAGCGCCGTGTCCCGGGGCCCGTGGCCGTGGCCCACCTCGGGCTCGGCACGCTGGAGGGCCTGGTGAGTGGCACCCGCCGTCCGGCCTCGACACTCGCGGGGAAGCGGGTCGTGGCGGCCTCGGGCATCGCCGACCCGGATGCGTTCGTGGCGCAGACCAAGGCCACCGGCGCGGCGGTGCAGGTCGCCACCTGGAAGGACCACCACGACTACCGTCCGGAAGACGTGGCCTGGCTGGCGCACGCGGCCCGTCGCGCGGACCATGTGGTCATCACGCAGAAGGATGCGGTCAAGCTCCGCGACCGCTGGCCCGCGGCGGCGCCCGAGCCGCTGGTGGCGTTGCTCGATCTGAGCTGGGAAGAAGGCGGCGACCGTATGGCCGCCGTGCTGGATGCCGTCGTCACTCCCGTGGAAGGTCTGTGACCCCTTGACGGAGCACCCTGGACACCCTATGAGCACCACGAGCCGCCCCGCGCCTCTCGTCATCCGCCCGGAGAAGGACACCTTTCTCAACGAGGACAATCCATTCGAGGCGATGATGCTGCGCTTCGACCATGCGGCGGAGCGTCTGAGCCTCGATCCGGGACTCTACAAGGTGCTGCGAAGCCCGGAAAAGCAGATCATCGTCAGCGTCCCCGTGCTGCGCGACGCCGGCGACGTGGAGGTCTACACGGGCTACCGCGTGCTCTACAACACCAGCCGGGGGCCGGCCAAGGGGGGCATTCGCTTCGACCTCAACGTGACCCTCGATGAGGTGAAGGCGCTCGCGGCGTGGATGACGTGGAAGTGCGCCGTCGTCAACATCCCGTTCGGCGGCTCCAAGGGCGGGGTGATCTGCGATCCGTCGGCGATGTCGCTCGCCGAGCTGGAGCGCCTCACGCGCCGCTATACCTCGGCCATCATCGAAACGCTGGGCCCCGATTCCGACGTTCCCGCCCCGGACGTGAACACCAACGAGCGCATGATGGCGTGGATCATGGACACGTATTCCATGCACAAGCGCCATACCGTGACGGCCGTGGTGACCGGCAAGCCGGTCGAAATGGGCGGCTCCCTGGGCCGTCGCGAGGCCACGGGCCGGGGCTGCATGTTCGTGACGCGGGAAGCGCTCAAGAAGCTGCGCATGCCGATCACGGGGACCCGGGTCGCCGTGCAGGGGTTCGGCAACGTGGGCTCGATCGCCGCGCAGCTCATGGAGGAGCTGGGCCTGATGGTGGTGGCCGTGAGCGACAAGTCGGGTGCGATCTACAATCCGAGCGGGCTCCGGATCACCGAGGTGCAGCAGCACGTCAAGCAGTATCGCTACCTGAGCGAGTACAAGTCGGCGGAGCATATCACCAACGAGCAGCTGCTCACGGTCGACTGCGACGTGCTGGTTCCGGCGGCGCTGGAGAATGTGATCACCAGGCACAACGCGCAGGACATCAAGGCCCGGATCATCTGCGAGGGTGCCAACGGACCCACCACCGCGAACGCCGACACGATCCTGGAGGAGAAGGGCGTGTTCGTCATCCCCGACATCCTGGCGAACGCGGGCGGGGTGACGGTCAGCTACTTCGAGTGGGTCCAGGATCGGGGCGGCTATTTCTGGGACGAGGCGACGGTGAACGAGCGGCTCGAGCGCATCATGGTGCAATCGTTCGAGGAAGTGGTGGCCATGGCCGGCAAGCACGGCAGCAACCTGCGGACCGGCGCGTACATGCAGGCGATCGAGCGGGTCGCCGCGGTGCACCGGCTCCGCGGCATGTACGCGTAGGGCAGGGTGGAGCTGGTGCTGCTGGCCGTCGGAAAGCTCCGGCCGGGTTACCGGGAGATCGCCGACGACTACCTCCGGCGGCTCGGGCGGACCCTCACGGTGCGCGAGATCGAGGTGCGCGAGGCCGCGCGCGCGCCCACGGTCCCGGCGCGCCGGGCGGAGGAGGCGGCGCGACTCCTGGCACGGCGCCCCGACGGATCGCGTCTCGTGGCGGTGGCACGGGAGGGGTCGGGCTGGAGCAGCGAGGAAGTGGCCCGTCGCCTCGAACGCTGGATGCGCGAAGCCCGTCCGGTAGCGCTCGCCATCGGCGGCTCGCATGGCCTGGCGCCGGAGGTGCTCGCGAGCGCGTCCGACCGCTGGAGCCTCGGTCCGCTCACCCTGCCCCACGAGCTCGCCCGAGTCGTGGTGGTCGAGCAGCTCTACCGGGCGAGCACCATTCTCCGCGGGCAGCCATACCACAAGGGCGCCGGAGACCGCGGATGACGGAATGGTTCGAGGAATGGTTCGGTGAGGAGTACCTCGACCTCTACCCCCATCGCGACCTCGCCGAGGCGGCGCGGGCGGTGGCGCTCATCGTCGAGCGCACCGGCTTCGCGCCGGGCTGGCGCGTCCTGGACGTTGCCTGCGGGGCCGGGCGCCACGCCCGCGCCTTCGAGGACGCGGGCGCGCGCTGCGTCGGGCTCGACCTCTCGGCCGCGCTGCTTCGGGTCGCTCGGGGCGTGACGCGGGCGCCGCTGGTACGCGCCGACATGCGGGCGCTGCCGGTGCGCGCCGCCTCGATGGATCTGACCGTGAATCTGTTCACCAGCTTCGGCTATTTCGAGCGCGACGTGGAGCACGCCGCGGCGCTCCGCGAGATGGTCGCCACGCTCCGACCCCATGGATGGTTCGTGATCGACTTTCTGAACGCGCGTGCGGTGCAGGCCGGCCTGGTGCCGCGCGAGACGCGACGCATGAACGGCGCGGACGTCCAGGTGGACCGCTCGGTGTCCCCGGACGGCCGCTACGTGTGCAAGACGATCGAGGCGAAGGGAGGGCGGCGGTTCACCGAGCGGGTGCGGCTCTTCGGCGTCGAGGAGATCGAAACGATGCTCGGCACCGCCGGCGTCGAGGTGCGGGAACGCTTCGGCGACTACGACGCCTCGCCGCTCCTCCTCGCCTCGCCCCGAACCATCCTCCTCGGGCAGAAGGCGTGAGCGCGCTTCGCTTCGTCGCCACGCCGCTCGACCGTCCGCTCCAGCTCCCGGCCCCTCGGCCCGGTGCGCTGGACCCCACGCTCGCCGACGCGTTCGTCGCGTCGCCCACGCGCGATGCGCAGCTCCAACGGCTCCAGTCGCCCGGGGCGCTCGCCGTCACGACCGGCCAGCAGCCCGGGCTGTTCACCGGACCGCTGTACACCATCCACAAGGCGCTCAGCACCGCGGCGCTCGCGGGCGAGCTCGAGCGACGCTGGGGCCGGCCCGTCGTTCCGGTCTTCTGGCTCGCGGGCGACGACCACGATTTCGCGGAGGCGGGCTCCGCATCGTGGATCGGGGCGGACGGGAGTCTCGTCACTGCGTCGCTGCCGCCCCGCGCACCCGACGCGCCGCTCACCCCCATGTATCGTCAGCCGCTGGGCGACGGCGTGGTCGCGGCGCTCGAGATGCTGGCGGGAGGTCTGCCGACCTCGGAGTTCCGAGACGCCGCACTCGCCTGGCTGGAGCGCCACTACCGGCCGGAGGCCACCATCGCCGACAGCTTCGCCGGTGCGCTGGCCGAGGTGGTGGGCCCGTTCGGCGTGCTCTGCTTCGACAGCACCCATCCCGCGGCCAAGCGCGCCGCCGCCCCGCATCTGGTGCGCGCCCTTCACCTGGCCGGCGCGCTGGATGACGATCTCGCGCGCTGGGCCGCGGCGAACGAGGCCACGGCGCGCACCGCCGGCATCACGGGAGGGGACGGCGCAACGCTCGTGATGCTCGAGGCCTCGCTCGGCCGCGACCGCCTGGTGCGCGACGGCGAGCAGTTCGTGACCCGCCGGAGCCGCGAGTCCTTCGACCTGGCCGAGCTCGAGCGCATCGCGGCGGCCGAGCCGTCCCGCCTTTCCCCGAACGTGCTGCTCCGGCCGGCGGTCGAGAGCGCGCTGCTCCCCACCGTCGCGTACCTCGGAGGCCCGGGAGAGCTCCAATATCTGGGCCTCACGCCCCCGATCTACGACCGCCTCCAGATCCCGCGCCAGCTCCCGCTTCCGCGGTGGTCAGGTGTGGTGGTGGAGCCGAGGGTGGACCGCATGCTCGAGAAATTCGCCGTGACGCTCCCGGAGCTCTCGGCTCCGCCGGGACCGCTCGAGGCTCGGCTGGTGCGCTCCCAGCTGCCGCCGGAGGCCGTCGAGGCGTTCGCGCACCTGCGCACCGCCCTGGACGAGGGCTACGCGGCACTCGAGCACGCCGCCATGGAGATCGACCCCACGCTCGCCCGGCCGACCCGGACCGTGCGGCAGCAGGCGCTGGCCGGCATGGAGGACATCGAGAAGAAGCTGGTGCAGCACCTGAAGCGCCGGCAGGACACCGAGCTGGGCCAGCTCGCCCGCGCGCGCGCGTCCCTGGTTCCCGGCGGCAAACCGCAGGAGCGGGTCGTGACGCTGGCCCCCTTCCTGGCCAAATACGGGCCGGAGCTGTTGCAGAACCTGGCCCTCGCCATCGAGACGTGGTACCGCGACGGACTTGAAGGGCGCTCGGAACCGGCGTAGACTCGATTCATGTCGGTGATCGCATTGTTCCTGCTGGTGGCCCTGCTCATTCCGATCCTGGGGATCGTCGTGGACTCACCGATCGGGCGCGCGCTCGCGCGGCGGCTCGAAGGCCCACAGGACCTTCCACCCGACGTCGTCGCGCTCGCCAAGCGCGTCGAGCTGCTCGAGGCGGAAGTGGACGACCTCGCTCGCGGCATGCAGACCCTCCAGGACGAGAACGCGTTCCTGCAGCGGCTGCTCGCCGATCCTTCGTCGCGCGCCACCCTGCAGCCGCCGCCCGAGTCCTGACCCCCGCCGCGCGCCGCACCCCGGGGCCGGCGGCGAAGGTGGCTGCGGGAATCTTCCTCAGCCGGATCGTCGGCCTCGTCCGGAACCGGGTCTTCGCGCACTACTTCGGCACCTCCGACGCCGCCGATGCGTTCAACGCGGCGTTCCGCATTCCCAATTTCCTCCAGAATCTATTCGGCGAAGGGGTCCTGTCGGCCTCCTTCATCCCGGTGTACGCCGGCCTGCGCGCGCGCGGCGACGACGCGGAGGCCCGCCGCGTCGCGGGGGCGGTCGCTGCGCTGCTGGGGCTGGCGGCGGCCGTGCTGGTGCTCCTCGGCGTGCTGCTCACCCCATGGCTCATCGCGGTCATCGCCCCCGGCTTCGCCGGCGAGAAGCGCGAGGCCACCATCCGCCTCGTCAGAATCCTGTTTCCGGGCGCTGGGCTCCTCGTCCTGTCGGCGTGGTGTCTCGGAGTCCTGAACAGCCACCGGCGGTTCTTCCTGAGTTACGCCGCTCCCGTCCTGTGGAATCTGGCCATCATCGCCACGCTCCTGTGGTTCGGTCAGCGCGCGGCGCACTACCGGCTGGCCGAGGCGGCCGCATGGGGTTCGGTGGCGGGGAGCCTGCTGCAGCTCGGCGTGCAGCTGCCGACGGTCGCCCGGCTGCTGGAGGGTACGTGGCCGAGCCTCGTCCGCGGATCGGCCCACGTGCGCGAAGTGCTGCGCAACTTCGCCCCCGTGTTCCTCGGCCGGGGCGTCGTCCAGATCAGCGCGTACGTCGATACCGTGCTGGCCAGCCTGCTACCCACGGGCGCCGTCGCCGCCTTGTCCTACGCCCAGGTTCTCTACACGCTACCGGTGAGCCTGTTCGGCATGTCCGTCTCGGCCGCCGAGCTGCCGGCGATGGCGAGCGCGGTCGGGAGCGACGCGGAGCGGGCGGCGTATCTGCGCGGGCGCCTCGGGGCCGGGCTGCGGCAGATCGCCTTCTTCGTCATCCCGTCGGCGATGGCGTTTCTGGCGCTGGGCGACGTGGTCGCCGGCGCGCTCTATCAGTCCGGCGCGTTCACCCGCGCCATGACGCTCTACGTCTGGGGTATCCTGGCCGGCTCCGCCGTCGGGCTCCTGGCGTCCACGATGGGCCGGCTCTACGCCTCCACCTACTACGCGCTGCACGATACGCGGACGCCGCTTCGCTTTGCCCTGGTGCGCGTCACGCTCACCATCGGGCTCGGCTATCTCTTCGCGCTGCCGCTCCCGGGCGCGCTCGGCATCGACCAACGGTGGGGAGCGGCCGGGCTCACCGCCTCCGCGGGGATCGCCGGGTGGATCGAGTTCGTGCTGCTGCGCCGAGCGCTGAACCGGCGGATCGGCGAGACCGGATTGCCGGGCGCGCTCGCCCTGCGGCTCTGGGCGGCCGCGGCCCTCGGCGCAGCGGTCGCCTGGGGGCTCCGCACCGTGCTTCCAGCGACGCATCCGATCGCAACCGCCGTCGTGCTGCTCACGGCCTATGGGGCGGTGTATTTTTTCTGCACGGACCGCCTGGGCGTACCGGAGGCCTCGGCGGTGCTGCGCCGCCTTCGGCCGCGGGAACCCGGTGCCGGAGCCAGCGGTTAACCGTCGGCGATGAGTTCGATGACCGCACCCCGTCTTCCCGACGCGCTTCAGCGCAAGCTCGACACCCTGCCCGAAGGCCCCGGCGTCTACCTGTGGAAGGAGGCGAGCGGGGAGATCCTCTACGTGGGGAAGGCGAAGCGGCTCAAGAGCCGCGTGCGGAGCTACTTTGCCGCCGATTTCGACAGCAGCCCCAAGAACCGTCTGCTCCAGCGGCTCATCGCCGACGTCGAGACGATCGTGGTGCCCTCCGAGGCCCAGTCGCTCATTCTCGAGAACAACCTCATCAAGGAATACCGACCGCGCTTCAACGTCCGGCTGAAGGACGACAAGAGCTACCCCTCGATCGCGGTCACCCTGGGCGACCCCTTCCCGCGCGTGCTCGTCACCCGCCGGCGCGACATTCCAGGGGCGCGCTACTACGGGCCATACACCGATGTGGGCCAGCTGCGCCGGACGCTCGCCATCATCCGCCGGCTGTATACGGTCCGGAGCTGCCCCGACGACCTGCCCCGCGAGCGCCGCGACCGGCCGTGCCTCGACTATCACATCGGCCGGTGCCGTGCGCCCTGCGTCGGCTGGCAGGGGCAGGACGACTACCGACGGATGATGGCGGACGTGGTCGAGTTCCTCGAGGGCCGGACCGGAGATGTGCGGCAGAAGGTCCGCCACGCCATGCTCGCCGCGAGTGCCGGAGAGGACTTCGAGCGCGCCCGCGAGATGCGCGACGCGCTGCGCTGGCTGGAGCGGCTGGAGGAGCCCGCCAGCGTCGAGGTGATCGGCACGGGGGACGCTGACGTGATCGGCTACGCGCGGGACGGCGACGACGCGGTGGGCGTCCTGATTCGCGTTCGGGACGGCGCCGTCGTCGGACGGGAGCACCGCTTCCTCGAGGGACTGGAGGAGGAGCAGGACGGGGCGGTGCTGAGTGCGTTCCTGGTCCGCTATTACGTGCCCGCCCAGGATCGGGTGCGGCGCGTGGTCGTGCCGTTTCCGCCGGACGACTGGGACGCCCTCCGCGAGCTCCTGCCGGGGGCCGATTGGACCGTGCCGCAGCGCGGCACCGCCGTCCGCTGGCTCGAGCTGGCCGATCACAACGCCCGCCACCTGCTCGAGAGCCTCCGCATCGAATCGTTCGAGACCGAGGAACGGGCCGAAGATCCGGTCTATGCCCTCGGCCGCGACCTCGGGCTCAGTGTCGTGCCGCGGAGCCTCGTGTGCGTGGATATCTCGCACAACCAGGGCCGGGATACGGTCGGCTCGCTGGTCTGGTTCGAGGCGGGGCGGCCGAAGAAGGGCGAGTACCGGAAGTTCAAGATCCAGGGCCTGGGCCAGCAGGACGACTTCGCGGCCATCCATGAAGTCATCACCCGGTATGTGACCCGGCGGCGCGACGAGGCGTTGCCGCTGCCGGATCTGTTCGTCATCGACGGCGGCAAGGGCCAGCTCAACGCGGCGCTCGATGCGATGGAGAAGACGGGTGTCGCCGCCGTGCCGATGGTGAGTCTCGCCAAGCGCGACGAGGAGGTGTTCGTGCCGGGCCGGGCGGAAAGTCTTCGCCTCTCCCGGCGAAGCCCCTCCCTCCGGCTCCTCCAGCGCGCGCGCGACGAAGCCCATCGCTTCGGCCTGGCCTACAATCGCCAGCGCCGAACCACGCGGACGATCACCTCGGAGCTCCTCAACATCCCCGGCGTGGGCCCCAATCGCCGCCGCCAGCTCCTGGAGCGTTTCGGAAGCCTGGCCGGTGTGAAGTCGGCGTCGATCGCGGAACTGGCGACCGTGCCCGGCTTCTCGACGCGGCTGGCCGAGCGGGTTCTCACCCATCTGCATTCGGCGGGATGAAGACCCCGGTGTACGATTGGATCCTGGAGTGCTCGAACTGCGGGCTCACGCGCGACCCTGCGGGGCTGGCGACCGTGTGCGGCGCCTGCGGCATGCCGTGGCTCGTGCGCTACCCGGACCGCGTGCCCACGCTGGTCGACCGCGCGGCGCTCCGCCGGCGCCACGGCATGTGGCGCTTCCGTCCCTTCCTGCCACTCCTGCCCGGCGAGGAGCCGATCACCCTCGGTGAGGGCGACACGCCGCTCCTGCGTCTCGAGCGCACCGGCGCGCGGCTGGGCCTGGACGACCTGTGGCTCAAGGACGAGGGAGCCAATCCCACCGGCTCGTTCAAGGCGCGCGGGATCGGCCCGGCGGTCACACGAGCCGTGGCGGCCGGGGCCGAACGGTTCGTCTTGCCCACCGCCGGAAACGCCGGCGTCGCGGCCGCGGCATTCGGGGCACGCGCGGGGGTGCCGGTCCGCATCTACGCGCCGCAGTCGACCCCACGCACCATCCTGTCACAGATCCGCGCCTTCGGCGGTGACCTCGTGCTCGTAGACGGACACATCGGCGATTGCGGTCAGGCCTCTCGGGCCTACGCAACCGAGAACGGAGCGGTGGATCTCTCCACGCTGCGCGAGCCCTATCGCATCGAAGGGAAGAAGACGCTGGGCCTCGAGCTGGCGCTCCAGCTCGACTGGACCCTGCCCGACGCCATCATTTATCCCACGGGCGGTGGGACCGGTTTGATCGGCATGTGGAAAGCGTTCGCCGAGCTGCGTGCGGCCGGCTGGGTGCAGGGACCGCTCCCGCGCATGTACAGCGTCCAGAGCTCGGGCTGCGCGCCCGTGGTGAAGGCCTTCGGCGCCGGGCTCGACGCGTGCGAGCCATGGAAGAATCCGTGGACGGTGGCGAGCGGGCTCCGCGTTCCCGCGCCCCTCGGGGGACCACTCATGCTGAGAGCGCTCCGGGAAAGCGGCGGTGGGGCCGTGGCAGTCGACGATGCGGAGCTCGAGGCCCACGCCACATTGGCGACGATGGAAACGGGCGTGGATTTTTCGCCCGAGGGCGGGGCGGCGCTGGCCGCGGCCGAGGTGCTTCGTCGGCGCGGGGCCCTCGGACGCGGCGACCGGGTGGTGGCCTTCAACACGGGCGCCGGCTGGCTGTATCGGGATCCCGGGGGTTTGCCTCCGGCCTGAGCCTCGGCCATATTTATAAGTCTATGACTGATGGACGTTTTGCCATCATCGATCCGGCCGCCGGCATCAGCGGCGACATGCTCCTCGGCGCCCTCGTGGCCGCGGGGGCGCCGGCCGACTGGCTGCACCAACTTCCCGCCCGGCTCGGCCTTCCCGACGTGAGCGTGTCGATCGCCCCGGTCGAGCGGTGCGGGGTCGCCTCGACCAAAGTGAGCGTCATCCTGCCGGGTGGAGAGCAGGAGCTGCCATCCGAGTGGGTCTCCCACCAGGGCGCCAGCCACGCGCATCAGCCCGGCCCGACGCATCCCCACGGCCCCCACCGCCACATCGGCGAGCTGATAGCGTCGGTGGAACGTGCGCCGCTCTCCGCCTGGGTACGGCAGCGGGCCGTTCGCGCGTTCGAGCTCCTGGGAGCGGCGGAGGGCCGGGTTCACGGAATGCCGGCGGAGAAGGTCGCCCTCCACGAGTTGGGCGCCGTAGATGCCCTCGTGGACATCGTGGGGGCCATCGAGGGCTTCGAGCGACTCGGCATCACCCGCATCTGCAACCGGCCCGTCGGCGTGGGCCGCGGGTGGGTCCGGGCGGCGCACGGCGTGCTCCCCATCCCGGCGCCGGCCACCGCGATCCTGCTCGAGGGCATCGAGATCGGACCGGACGGTCCGCTGTCGGGCGAGGCCGTGACGCCGACGGGAGCCGTGCTGCTCCGGGTGCTGTCCGAAGGCGCCCCTCCACCCCGCTGGCGCCCGGTGATGGCCGGGGCCTGGGGCGCCGGCACCCGCGATCCCGCCGCCTACCCGAATGCGCTCCGCCTCATCCTGGCCGATCCGGTCTCGGAGGCGGGAGACGTGGTCCTGATCTCCACCGACCTGGACGATCTGAGCCCGGAGTACGTGGACCCGCTGCGCCAGGCCCTGGTGGCGGCCGGCGCGCTGGACGTCCAGGTCTGGTCCACGCACATGAAGAAGGGACGGATCGGCTTTCGCGTGGAGGCGATGGCAGTCGCCGCGGATGCGGACCGGCTGTCGGACGCGTTCTTTCGTCACAGCACTACCGCGGGCGTACGCCGGCAGGCGGCCGAGCGGCTCACGCTGAGCCGCCGGGAAGTCCAGGTGGAGGCGGGAGACGGCACGCGCGTTCGGGTCAAGGTGCTGGATGCGCCGGACGGCCCCCGGATGAAGCCGGAGTACGAGGACGTGGCGGCGCTTGCCTTGCGCACGGGGCGGCCTGCCCATGAGGTGGCAAGGGACTTGCGTGAGAAGGCTTTTCGCCTGGTGAGCGCCGAGGGTGCCGCCGGGATCCAGACCCCGAACAAGGAGTCGTGACGAGTGAACGCACAGATCGCGTCGGCCGTCCTGCTGCTGTCTCTGAGTGCCGCCGCCGCCAACGCGCAGCAGGCGGTCCTCAACGACCGCGTGGCGAAGTCGATGCCCACTCAATATCTCGCGGCGGACTGCGACATCAAGCCGGGTCACTTCAAGGTGGGGAGTGCCGCCGGCTATCTGAAGTCCGCCATCGAGACGGATGTCCCCGAGAGCCGGACCCGCATCCTGGGCCAGGGCGAGAAGGTCGTGCTGGAGGCCATCAAGGAGAACGGGCAGGACAAGAACCCGGCAGCCTGGTACTACCTGGGCCGGATCTATCTGCAGCAGGGCAATCTGGCCCCCGCCGATTCGGCGCTCACGCGCGCGGAGCAACTGGCCCCGGACTGCGCGAAGGACATCGACGGGTACCGCCGGAACGCATGGGTCGCGCTGATCAAGGCGGGCACCAAGTTCGAAGAGGACAAGAACACCGACTCCGCGCTCGTGCTGTACCGGCAGGCCGGTGGCATTTACCGCGGCTCGCCGATCTCGTTCTACCAGACCGCGTCGATCCTGAACGACAAGGGCCAGGCGGACAGCGCGGCCTATTACTTCGGCCAGGCGGCGGCGGTCGCAGCCACGTCGACCGATACCACGGACCAGAAGTATCGGAACCGCTCGGCGTTCAACCAGGGCGCGCTCCTGCTCAACGCCAAGAAGTATGACCAGGCCGTCGTGGTGTTCGAGCAGTATCTCAAGTGGGCGCCGACGGACAACGAGGCCAAGCGGGGGCTCGCCACCGCCTACCGGAACACCGGCAAGGTGGCCCAGGCTCAAGCCCTCGAAAAGGAGATCGTGGCCGCCGGCGGGGCGCGCGGCGCCGCGGGCGCGTCTGCCTCGCAGGATCTCATGTCCGCCGGCGTGAACGCGTACAACGACAAGAAATTCGCCGATGCGGCGGCGGCGTTCGAGAAGCTCGTGGCGGCGGAGCCGTACAATCGCGACGCGCTCTCGAACCTCAGCAACACCTATCTCTCCATGAAGAACGGCCCGAAGCTGGCGGCCACCGCGGACAAGCTGGTGGCGATCGAGCCGCTGAGCGAGACCGCCCTCAAGCTGCGGGGCGAGGGCTACAAGCAGAGCGCCAACGTGGACGAGGCTGTGAAGACCGCGGAACTGGTGCTGGCGCTGCCCGTGGACGTCACTCCGGGCGAGTTCAGCGCGACGCCGGCCGGCGCGACGCTGACACTGTCCGCCACCGGCCGCGCCGCGCAGACGCCCGGTGGCAAGGCGATCCCCTCGACCGCGGTGCCCATCACCGTCGAGTTCCTGAATGGCACCGGCGCGGTAATTGCCTCGCAGGACGCGGTGGTCCCCAAGCTGGCCCCAGGGGCGTCGCAGGACGTCAAGCTGGCGGGGCAGGGGGCGGGAATCACCGCATGGCGCTACAAGCGCAAGTAGGGCGGCGAGCAGGTTGGGCCACACGAACGGCGTATTGGGACGGGAGGCAGCGGTCATGGCGGGAGTTCATGCGGAGCGGACCACCGGCGAGGGTTTGACCACGACCCGGGCACCGTTCATCGAGCAGGCGCAGGCCGAAGGCCGGCTCTACATCACGCAGCCCTACGAACTCTATTCGGCGGAGAACCACGACGCCTGGCGGCGGCTGTTCACCCGGATGGAAGATCGCTGGCGCCGCTACGCCAACCCGAGATTTCTGCAAGGCATCGACAATCTCTGCCTCGACCCGGAGCGGGTGCCGAGCCTGGAGGACGTCAATCGCTTTCTGAGCCCGCTCACCGGCTTCACGGCAAAGCCGGTGAGCGGGTACGTCCCCTCCTTCCTGTTTTTCGACTCGCTGCGCAACCGCGAATTTCCGACGACCATCACCATCCGGGACGGCGGTACGCTGGACTACCTGCCCGAGCCCGACATCTTCCACGACATCGCGGGCCATGTGCCGATGCACACGGACCGGGCCTTCGCCGACACGCTGGTCCGATTCGGCGACTGCGCGCATACGGCCGCGGAGATCGTGGCGGGGATCAAGGACGAGAAGGAACAGATCCGGCGCGTCACCAGCATCTTCAAGGCGCTCGCCCGGTTCTTCTGGTTCACCATCGAGTTCGGCCTGATGCGGGGTCCCGACAGCCAGGGGATCAAGGTCTACGGGAGCGGGCTGCTCAGCTCGCACGGCGAAATCGCGCACGCGGTCGACTCGCCCCTGGTCCAGCGATACCCGATGCAGCTCGAGTGGGTCGTCAATCAGTATTTCGAGATCGATCGCTATCAACCCCTGCTCTTCGTCGTGGACTCCTTCGACCACCTCTTCGAGCTGGTGGGCACGCTGGAGGTCTGGATACGAGAGGGTCGCCTGGACAACGTCTCGCAGGGCGAGCCACTCGTGAGCGAGCCGGATCTGTGCAGCTTTCTGGAGGCCTCCCGGGCCAAATGACCCGTTGACACCGGGCAGGCGGGGGCTCAACTTCACCTCCGAGTGCCGCGGGCGTAATTCAGTGGTAGAATGCCAGCTTCCCAAGCTGGACGTCGCCGGTTCGAGTCCGGTCGCCCGCTCTGGTCGAAGTCCCGAACGCCCCTGCTCAGCCACAAGCCTCGGCGGGGGCTTGTCGTTGATCGGCGGCGGGTAGCCCCCACCTGCGTCATTCCGTGCCTCTCGATCGGACCCTAGCGGCAGTAGATTAGCCGGGTGTCCGGTGCATCTCCCACTCTCGACTCCGAGCGCTCCGCGCTCGAGCGTACGCTCCACGAGCGGTTCGGCCTCCACGCCTTTCGGCCGGGCCAGCGGGACGCCGCGTGCGCGGTGCTCGAGGGCCGCGATCTCGTCGCGGTCATGCCCACGGGCGCCGGGAAATCCCTCTGCTTCCAGCTTCCCGCGCTGCTGCTCGACGGTCCGACCGTCGTCGTCTCGCCGCTCATCGCGCTCATGAAGGATCAGGTGGATGGGTTGCGCGCACGCGGCATCGCGGCGGCTGCCCTGCATTCCGGCCTCACCCCCTCCGAGCGAGCCGCCGCCGAGGCGGACCTGGCCGCGGGCCGCCTCTCGCTCGTGTACGTCGCGCCGGAGCGCTTGGCCAGCGCCACCTTTCGCGCGGCGCTGCAGCGCGCCCGGCCCACGCGTCTCGTGGTGGACGAAGCCCACTGCATCAGCCAGTGGGGACACGATTTCCGCCCCGACTACCGGCGTCTCGCCGCGTTCCGCG
>JBBQDU010000008.1:0-31751 GCA_038320055.1 Gemmatimonadales bacterium
TCCGCGTCGATGATGCGGAGCGGGATCTCGAGCTCGCGGCGCACGCGGCGCACGAACCGGGGGCCGTTCTCCGCCTCGCGCACGGCCGCGGTGGCCACGGCGGCGATGCGCTTCACGTCCCGCCGCCGGCAGACCTCCCGCATCCGGGCCAGCGCCTGGAGCGCGCGCTCGATGGCCGCGTCGTCGAGACGGCCGGTGCGGGCAAGGCCCGCCGCGAGCCGGGGCTGGTCCTTGAGCTCGTCGATGACGTTGAGGCCCGAGGCCGGATCGTACTCCGCCACGAGGAGGCGGACGGAATTGGAGCCGACGTCGATGGCGGCGAAGCGCTCGCGCGCGGACGGATCGGTGGCGGCCCTGGCGGCCGCGGCGCCGGCCTTGGCGGCGGGGCGGGCGGTCACGCCCCCGCGTCGCCCGTGAGCGCGCCGGTGAGGCGCGACTCGCCGCGATCCTCGGCGTGATGCTTGATGGACTTGCCTTCCACCAGAAACACGACGTCCTCCCCGATGTTGGTGGCGAGGTCGGCCACCCGCTCCAGGTTCCGGCTCACCAGGAACAGCTCCATGCCGGCACCGATCATGTGGGGATCCTCCATCATGTGGGTCAGCAGGATGCGGAACACCGACCGGTGGAGCGCGTCCACCTTGTCGTCCCGCAGGCAGACCTCGCGGCCGGCGGCGGCGTCGCCGCGGATGAATGCCTCCAGCGCGTCCGAGAGCATGTCGCGTGCCAGCCGGGCCATGTCGACGATCTCCGGCTCCGGCGCGATCGGCCGGGTCTGGGCCAGTCGCTCGGCGCTCTGGGCGATGTTGACGGCGTGGTCGCCCACGCGCTCGAGGTCGTTGGCGATCTTGAGCGCGGAGGTGAGCATCCGGAGGTCGCGCGCCATCGGCTGCTGGAGGGCCAGCAGGTTGATGCACTCCTCCTCGATCTCCACCTCCATGCTGTCGATGATCCGGTCGCCGGCGATGACCCGGCGGGCCTTCTCCTCGTCGCGCTCCAGCAGCGCGTCGACCGCGAGGCCGAGCGCCGCTTCCGCCTCGCCCGACATTGTGAGCAGGCGCACCTTGACGTGGCTCAGCTCGTCGTGAAAATGGCGATGGACGTCGACGCTCATCCGAACCTCCCGGTGATATAGGCCTCCGTGCGCTCGTGGCTCGGCGTCGTGAACACCCGCTCGGTGTCGTCGAACTCGATGAGCTCGCCGCGATCGAAGAAGCCCGTGTAGTCCGACACGCGGGCCGCCTGCTGCATGTTATGCGTGACGATGACGATCGTGTAGTCCCGCTAGAGCTCGACGATCAGCTCCTCCACCCGCTGGGTCGCGATCGGATCGAGCGCCGAGCAGGGTTCGTCCATCAGCAGGACCTCGGGCTGGTTGCCCAGCGCCCGCGCGATGCAGAGCCGCTGCTGCTGGCCGCCCGAGAGGCCCGCGCCGCTTTCGTCGAGCCGGTCCTTCACCTCGTCCCAGAGCGCCGCCTGCCGGAGGCAGCGCTCGACCAGGTCGGGCAAGTCCCTCTTCGCGACCAGGCGATTGAGCGACGGCCCATAGGCCACGTTGTCGAAGATGGACTTGGGAAAGGGGTTCGGCCGCTGGAAGACCATGCCGACCCGCTGCCGGAGCGCCACCAGATCGGTGCTCGGCGAGAACACCGATGTCCCCTCGACCAGGATGTCCCCGGTATGGCGAATGCCGGGGATCAGATCGTTGAGCCGGTTGATCGAGCGGAGGAACGTGGACTTGCCGCACCCCGACGGCCCGATGACGGCCGTGACCGCCTTCCGCGCGATGCCGAAGGTGAGGCCGCGGAGCACCTGCCGGCTGCCGTAGGCGAAACTGAAGTCGCGGACGTCCACCGCCGGGGCGCCCCGAAGCTCGGGCGTGGGCGCGGGCGGGCGCGGCGCCAGGGTGGCCCGCGGCGTCGGAACGAAGCCCGCGTGCGGGCGCGGGGTGGCGGTGGTCGTCATCCGAATCTCCCGGTGATGTAGGCCTCGGTCTGCTCGTTGCGCGGCGCGGTGAACAGCTGCCGGGTGGCGCCCGACTCGACCATGGTGCCCAGGTAGAAGAACGTGGTGGTGTCCGATACCCGGGCGGCCTGCTGCATGTTGTGGGTCACTATGATGATCGTGAACTCCCGCTTGAGCTCGAAGAGCAGCTCCTCGATGCGCTGGGTGCCCTGCGGGTCCAGCGAGGCGGTCGGCTCGTCCAGCAGCACCACGTCGGGGGTGGGGGCGATGGTCCGCGCGATGCAGAGCCGCTGCTGCTGCCCCCCCGACAGGGCCATGGCGCTCGCCCGGAGCCGGTCCTTCACCTCGTCCCACAGCGCCGCCTGGGTCAGCGACCGCTCGACCGCCTCGTCGAGCTGGCGCCCGGAAATCCGCCCCTGCACCCGGAGCCCCGCCGCGACGTTGTCGTAGATGGACATCGTGGGAAACGGCGTGGGCCGCTGGAACACCATGCCCACCCGCCGGCGGAGCTGCATCGCGTTCACGCGAGGCCCGTGAATGTCCTGGCCGTCGAGCAGCACGCGGCCGGTGATCCAGCCATCCTCGCTCAGCTCGTGCATGCGGTTGAGGGTCCGGAGGAAGGTCGACTTGCCGCAGCCCGACGGACCGATGAGCGCGTGCACCCGGTTCCCCGTGAACGCGAGCGAGACGCCCTTCACCGCGGTGAATTTGCCGTACATCGCCGTGAGCTTGTCGGTCTCGATGCGGATGCGCGGTGTCGCGCCCGCCGCGCCGGGAGGGTGGACCGTGGGCGCGGCGCTCCGGAGGGCGGGCTCAGCCATTGAGCTCGAACCTCTGCCGGATGGCCAGTCGGGCGCCCAGGCTCAGCACGAACACCACGAGGATGAGCACCAGCGCCGCCGCCCAGGCGTACTGGTGCCACTCCTCGTACGGACCGGTGGCGTAGGTGAACACCGTGAGCGGGAGCGCGGCCATCGGCTGGTCGAGATCGAAGCTCAGGTACTGGCTGCCGAGGGCGGTGAAGAGGAGTGGTGCCGTCTCGCCGGCGATCCGCGCGACGGCGAGGAGGCTGCCGGTGACGATGCCCGGCAGCGTGGTCCGCACAACCACGCCGAGGCTGGTGCGCCAGCGCGGGTAGCCGAGCGCGAGCGCCGCCTCGCGGAGCGAGTTGGGCACCAGCTTGATCATCTCCTCCGTGGTGCGGAGGACCATGGGGATCATGAGCATGGCCAGCGCGGCGCTCCCGGCCAGCGCCGAGAAGTGCTTCTGGGTCGCCACGATCCAGGTCCAGGCGAACACGCCCACGACGATGGAGGGCGTGCCGTTGAGCACGTCCGCCACGAACCGGGTCACCCAGGTCAGCCGGCTGCCGGGATATTCGGCGCAGTAGATGCCCGCGGCGATCCCGATCGGGAGGCCGATCAGGCTGGCCACGCCCACGATGAGGAGGGTTCCGGTGATGGCGTGCACCACGCCGCCGCCGGTCTCGCCGGCGGGGGCCGGCGTCCGGGTGAAGAAGTCGAGCGATAGGCTGCCGGCGCCCTTCAGCACCAGATTGAACAGGATGAAGACCAGCGGCAGCAACGCCACCACGACGGCGCCGATCATCAACCCGACCATCAGGTTGCTGATCCCGCGCCGGAGGGAGCGGCGATTCACAGCGCCTTGCTCCCGGCGCCGGACCCGCGCGCCACGCGCCAGATGAGGAGCCGGGCGCCCGCGTTCACGAGCACGGTCACCACGAACAGCACGAAGGCGACGTACGCGAGGGCCGACAAGTGCATGTCACCCACGGCCTCGGAAAACTCGTTCGCGATCGCCGCGGCCATGGTGTAGCCGGGCGCGAAGAGCGACGCGGCCACCTCGTGCCGGTTGCCGATCAGCATGGTGACCGCCATCGTCTCGCCCAGGGCGCGGCCCAGCCCGAGGATGACCGCCCCGATGATCCCCGACCGGGCGTACGGCACCACCGTCGTGATCACCGCCTCCCAGCGCGTGGCCCCCAGCGCGAGCGACGCCTCGCGCTGGGCGTTGGGCACCGCCATTAGGATCTCGCGCGAGACCGACATGATGTACGGCATGACCATGATGGCGAGGATGATCCCGGCCGCGAGCATCGACGGGCCGTAGATCGGACCCTGGAACAGGGGCAGAAAGCCGAACACGTCGCGGAGCAGCGGGAAGACGCTCGTTCGTAACAGGGGGATGAGGACGAAGATGCCCCACAGCCCGTAGACCACGCTCGGGATCGCCGCGAGCAGGCTGATGAGGAAAGCCACCGGCTGTCGCAGAGCCTTCGGCGCGAACTCCGTCAGGTAGATGGAGACGCCGAGGGACAGCGGGACGGCGATGACCAGGGCGACGAGCGATGAAACGAGGGTCCCGAAGATCAACGGAAACGCGCCGAACTCCTCCGTCACCGGATCCCAGGTGCTCGTGGTGACGAAATGGAGACCGAACTTCCCGATGGCCAGCCGCGCGCCGCTCCAGAGCTCGAACACGAGGAATGCGAGCAGCACGGGGATGGCGACGGCCGCCACCGTCAGCAGCCCCTTGAAGAGGTGATCGCTGTAGGTGCTGCGCTCCAGGGACGCCCTGGCCGGGGCGGTCTCGGTGGTCGGGAGCTCGCGCTCGGACAGGGCGGTCATGCCGGGAGTCTACCGCCCGCGCCGCGGTGGTCCGTCACGTACGTGTAACGGAACGGTCACGAGGCGTCGAGGCGCTGGCGGACCAGCTCGATCACCCGGACCGGCAGGGGAGCGTAGTGGAGATCGGCGGCCATGCGCTGGGCCGCGGGCTCCAGCATCCAGGCCAGGAAGCCGCGGAGGGCCTGCTGCTTGGGCGACTCGGCGTCGGTCGTGTGGATCAGCAGCCAGGTGAACGAGGAGATCGGATACGCCTCGGCCCCGGGCGCGTTGGTGATGGACACCCGGAAGTCCGTGTCGGGCGCGAGCTCGGTGGCCCCGGCCGCGGCGCTCACCGACTTGAGCGTCGGCGCGACGAACTGGCCCGCCGGATTCCGCATCTCGGCGGCGGGCAGGCCGTTGGAGAGCGCGTAAATGAGCTCGACATAGCCGATCGCTCCCTCCGACTGCTTGACCTGCTGGGTCACGCCCTCGTTTCCCTTGCCCCCCAATCCGACGGGCCACTGCACCGAGGTGGCGTTCCCGACGCGGGACTTCCACTCGGGCGAGACCTTGCTCAGGAAGTCGGTGAAGATGTAGGTCGTCCCCGACCCGTCGGAGCGGTGTACGACCAGGATGTCCCGCGCCGGCAGGGCGACGCCCGGATTGAGCGCTGCCAGGCGCCGGTCGTTCCACTTGGTGATGCGGCCGAGGAAGATCTCCGCCAGCGTCGCGCCATCGAACCGCAGCGCCTTGTCGCCCAGCGAGGGAAGGTTGTACGTGGCGACCACCGCGCCGAGCACCGTGGGAACGTGCAGCACGTCCTTCCGGGCCGCGGCGATCTGCTCGTCGGTCATCGGCCCGTCGGTGGCGCCGAAGTCCACGGTGCCCTCCGTGAACTGGCGGATGCCGCCCCCCGAGCCGATCGACTGGTAGTTGACCCGGACGCCCGTCTCCTTGTTGTAGGCGTCGAACCACTTGGAGTAGATGGGATTGGGGAAGGTGGCGCCGGCGCCGGTGAGCGACGTGCCCGCGCGTGCGCCGTTCCCCCCCGTGCCCGACGCCGCGCCGGCCGCGGGGGAGGGGGTCCTATCCCCCCCGCACCCGAGGGCGGCGAGGAGGGCGAGTGAGGCGAGAGTGAGCCGTGTGCGGGCCATGCGACGCTCCAGGCGGAGTGTAGGAGATCAGTTGCTCGCGAGCGCCCTGCCGCCCGCCTTCAGGGTCGGGAGGCGCGACTCGATCAGGTGCACCACTTCGGAGGGGAGCGGCGCATAGTCCAGCGCCGAGGCCAGCTCCTGCGCCTCCGGCGAGATCATCCAGGTCAGAAAATCCTTGAGGATCTTCGCCTTGGCCGCGTCTTTCGCATCCTTCCGGACCAGCAGCCAGGTGAACGACGCAATGGGGTAGGCGTCGTCCCCCGGGGCGTTGGTGATCGACACGCGGAAATCGGTGTCCTTCGGGAGCTTGGCCGCGGCCGCGGCCGCGGTTACGGACTCCAGGGACGGCGTGATGAATTTGCCGGCCGCATTCCGGACCTCGCCGTAGCCGAGCTGGTTCGACAAGGCGTAGATGAGCTCGACGTAGCCGATCGCCCCTTCGGTCTGCTTCACCTGCTGCGCCACACCCTCGTTGCCCTTGCCGCCGAGCCCGAGCGGCCAGTTCACCGAGGTGGCGTACCCGATCTTGTCCTTCCACTCGCGGGAAAACTTGTTCAGATAGTCGGTGAAAATATAGGTCGTGCCCGACCCGTCGGAGCGATGCACCACGATGATGTCCTGGGCCGGCAGGGTGACGCCGGGGTTGAGTGCGGCCAGGCGCCGGTCGTTCCACTTGGTGAGCCGGCCCATGAAAATGTCCACGAGCGCCTGGCCGTCGAACTTGAGCCGGGTGTCGCCGAGCCCGGGCAGGTTGTAGGTGACGACGACGGCGCCCAGCACGGTCGGCACGTGGACCACGTTGCCGTTCACCGCTGCGATCTGCGACTCGTTCATCGGTCCGTCCGTGGCGCCGAAGTCCACGGTGCCTTCGGTGAACTGGCGGATGCCGCCGCCCGAGCCGATCGACTGGTAGTTGATCTGGACGCCCGTCCGCTTGTGGTAGGCGTCGAACCACTTTGTGTAGATGGGATTCGGAAAGCTGGCGCCGGCGCCCGTCAGACTTTGACCCGCCGCCGGAGGCGCCAGGGTGAGGACGGCGAGAACCGGGATGAGATGTCGTGCCCGCATGCGCTGGCTCCTTGCGTGGGTCGGAGTTAGAAGTTGACCGTCAGGGCACTCCGCACCCCGCTGATGCTGGGGACGTTGGAGCCCTGGAAGCTCTGCCGCTCGTAGGCCACGCGGAATTGCGCCTTGCTCGACAAGTAGAAGCCGAGCACGGCGGTCAGCAGGGTGGCGCGGTCGTTGTCCACGTCGGTGTTGGGATCGGCCACGTCGATGCGAACGGCGGGCTCGATGGCGTAGAGCCACGAGGTCGGGCTCTGTAGACGGTAGTTGTAGGCCGCCAATCCCTGGATGCCCTGCATCCTGTTCTTCGACGATGTAGCGTCGGTCCCGCGCAGGTACTCCCCGAGGACGTAGAGGCCCTCGTCGCCCGGCTTGCCGTATTGCGCGTCCACGTCCCAGGCGTAGTTGGTGAAGCTCGAGTCGGGCGTCCCCGCCACCGTGGTGATGCCATCGTGGGCGAACCACGACGCGCCGACGTCGATCTTCGGCGTCACCCCGACCGTCGCGCGGGCCCCGAAGCTCTTCTTGTTGTTCACGTCGTTCAGGCTCTCACCCTGGCCGTTGTACGCGCCGACCTTGACCGTGACGAGCTGGAGGTCGCTGAGCTTGTACTCGTACCGGAGGCTGGCGCCGACGTCGTGCGAGATGAACCCGGCGCTCTCGAAGATGTTGTTCGAGGCCCGGGGGAGCAGGCCCTGACCGCCGCCACGCTCGATGGACGGGAGGTTGTTGGAGGAGGTGAGCTCGTAGCGGCTGTAGGGCCGCTTCTCCTGGCCGGCCCGGAGGTAGAACGTCCCCGGGGTGCCCTCCCGAGTGAACCGGACGTCGACCCACGCGTCCCGCAACCGGATGCCGCCGCGCCCGGTGGTGCGGCAGGTGATCGTGGGCGTTCCGCCGCCCGCCGGGACCGCCGAGGAGGTGCAGGTCGTCCCCAGGCCCGAAAGGTTCCGGCCACCCTCGAACGAGGGCTGGATGTACACGACCACGTTCTCCGTGATATTGCCCTTGGCCTCGAGACGAGCGCGTCGGGTGAAGAAATTGCTCTGGGGGCCGACGCTGGAGGCGTAGTCGGTGTTGCCGAAGTAGTAGAACTGCTCGTGCAGGCGGCCGGTGAGCTTGACGTTCGGGTAGGTCGTCTGCGCGCCGGCGACGCTCACGCCCGCCGCGAGTGCTACGGTCGTTCCTCCCAAAAACCTCCGAGCCAGCGATCCCATGCGTTTCCTTTCCTCTTCGGGTCTACCCGCCGAACCGCGAACGCGGGATAAGTAGCCCGAGGCGCGTCACGAACGACCCCCGCCATTGTAACGAACCCGTAAAGCCGTCCACCAGCTACCTCCCGCGCCGCGACGTGACGCAGTCGTTGCGTCGCCGTGTCTCCAGCGTCATGCGCCCCTTGCACTTTTGCAGCGCTTCGGCCGTCCGGCCGGAGGGAACCCACGCCGACGGGGACACGTGATGCCCACGCGACCGATCGTTCGACGCTTTCTCGCCCGACGCATTCTGCTGACCGCACTGCTGCTGCCGGTCGTCTGGACGCCCGGCCTGGCTCAGGGCACGGGGCGCATCATCGGCCGGGTGGTCGAGGCCGGACAGGGCGCGCCCGTGGCCGGCGCGCAGGTCGAGGTCGTCGACACGGCGATCCGCGCGGTCTCGGCGCTCGACGGACGCTACACGCTTCAGGGCGTGCCGGCCGGACCGGTGTCGGTGCGGGTACGCATGATCGGCTACGCGCCGAAGGTGGTCACCGGCATCGTCGTGGAGGCTGGCCGGACGGCGGCGCAGGACGTGGCCATGGTGGCCGAGGCGGTGCAGCTGGCGGAGATCTCCGTGAGCGCGGCGTCCGAGCGCGGTACGGTGAACCGCGCACTCGAGGAGCAGCGGAACGCGCCCAACATCATCAACACGGTCACCGCCGAGCAGATCGAGAAGAGTCCCGACAGCGACGCCGGGCAGGCGGTGCAGCGGGTGAGCGGAGTGACCGTTCAGGAGGGCAAGTACGTCATCGTCCGCGGCCTGGGCGAGCGCTATACCACCACCTCGCTCGACGGCGCGCGAATCCCCAGCCCGGAGCCCGAGCGCAGGGTGGTGCCGCTCGATCTGTTCCCCTCGAGCCTGCTGGAGGGAATCACGACCTCGAAGACCTTCACGCCGGAGCAGCCCGGGGATTTCAGCGGCGCGCAGGTCAATCTGAAGACGCGGGAGTTTCCGGTCGGGCGCGTGGTGACCTTCTCCGCGTCCGCCGGCTTCAACGACGCGGCCACGGGCAAGGACCTGGTGAAGGCGCCCACCGTCGGCCGGGAGTGGCTGGGGTTCGGCGGCTCGTCGCGCGAGCTGCCGAGCGCCCTGCGCGAGGCCGGTGCGCTGACCGGCCTCACGCAGGATCAGCAGAATGCCCTGATCGGCACCTTCCGGAACGTGTGGAGTCCGAACGCGGGCACCGGATCGGCGAACGGATCGTTCGGCGTCTCCGTGGGCGGCGAGGATCCGTTGTTCGGACAGCCGATCGGGTACATCGGCTCGTTCAGCTACGGGTACGGTCAGGAAGTGCGCCGCGACGAGACGGAGGGACTCGCGGCGCTGGGCGGCACCCCGGGCACCACCGTGCCGTTCAACACCTATCAGGGGTCCAGCGCGAGCAACAATGTGCTGTGGGGTGGTTTGGCCAACCTGAGCTCCCGGATCGGCGCGTCGTCGCGCCTGGCGTTCAACAACACGTATACGCGAGGCGCCGACAACGAGGCCTCGGACCTGACGGGCTTCAACGAGGAGTTCTCCTCGACCTTCGACTTCACCCGGCTCACCTACACCGAGCGGTCGGTCCGCTCCAACCAACTCTCCGGCGAGCACCTGCTGGGACAGCGGAGCCTGGCGTCCTGGGCCGTCACCTCCGCCGGCGTGACCCGGAACCAGCCCGACCGCTCGGACGTGGGCTACGTGGCACAGCCGGACGGCAGCGGCGGGCTGGTGCCGGTCGAGTGGTTCGGCCAGGCACGCTTTGCCACCCGCACGTTCAGCACGCTCGACGAGCACAGCTGGGACTTCGCCGGCAACTATCGCCTGTTCCTCGGCTCCCTGGAGCATCCGGCCACGGTAAAGGCCGGGGGCGCCTATCGCACGGTCGAGCGCGACGCCGACTCGCGGGCATACGACATCGTCAACCGCACTCTCACCGACGCGGAGCGCCAGAACGCCCCCGAATCGATCTTCACCGCCGCCAACGCGAACGCCTCGAGCTTTCTGCTCAACGCCAACGCCAACGCCGGACGGTACACCGCGTCCGACCGCATCGCCGCGGGCTACCTGCAGCTCGAGTGGCCGCTGACGCCAAGGCTGCAGGTGATCGGTGGCGCTCGCGTGGAGGGCTGGCGGCTGGATGTGGACACCCGGACCGTCCAGGGCGGCACGGTGTCCGCCACGCCGCGCCAGACGGACGTGCTACCGTCGCTCGCGCTCAACTACCGACTGACGGACGACCAGAACCTGCGGTTGTCGGCCAGCCAGACGCTCTCCCGCCCCGAGTACCGCGAGCTCTCGCCGGTGCCCTACTTCGAGCAAGTGGGTCTGCTCACCACGTTCGGCAACCCCGATCTCCGGCGCGCCCTCATCCAGAACTACGATGCCCGGTGGGAGTGGTTCCCCGGCGCCGGCGAGGTGATCAGTCTGGGCGTCTTTGCCAAGCGGTTCGACAGCCCCATCGAGAAGGTCATCATTCTGTCGGCCGGGGCCGCCGCGCTCAGCTACGTGAACGCCGACCGGGCGAGCAACTACGGAGTGGAGCTGGAGCTCCGGAAGAGCCTCGGCATCCTGGCGCCGGCGCTCGCGCCGTTCTCCCTGTTCGCCAACACCACGCTCATGAAGAGCGACATCACGCCGGGCAACGAGGGCATCTCGGCGCTGACCAACGCCAACCGGCCGATGGTGGGCCAGTCGGAGTATGTCGTGAACGCCGGCCTGGGATGGGCGAGCCCCTCCGGCAACTGGAACGCGACCGCACTGTACAACGTGGCCGGCCGGCGCATCGCCGAGGCGGGCGTGGCCGGTCTTCCCGACGCGTTCGAGGAAGCGCGCCACCTGGTGGATGTGTCGCTCCAGTTCCCGGTCGTCAGCCAGATGTCGGTCCGGCTCGACGGCAAGAATCTGCTCGACTCCCCGTACCGCCTGACCCAGGGCGACGTCGCCCGGCACGAGTACCACCTCGGCCGGGTGTTCTCGCTCGGACTCACGTGGCGTCCGTGACCGGGGCGGTTTGACACGACTGTGACGAGCACGTGGCAGGCCGCGGACGTAACGCTGCCTGTTTGCAAGCGCGCGACCGGCCCGGCCGCGCCACTCTGTGAAGGCACACTCCAGCCCCTGAGGGATCGATGAAGGTGACCAGACGGATCATTGCGACGTCCGCGGTGCTCGCCGCGCTCGGCCTGGCCGCGTGCAGCAGCGACAACAACGGCGGCACCGGTCCGACCGGACCGGCCACGCCCACCGGTGTGACCGCCACCCAACTCTCGCTGACCGCCATCCGGGTCTCGTGGACGGCCGCGACGGGTGCCACGGGGTACGTCGTGGAGCGGGCCGACGCTTCCAGCCCGGGCGCCTTCGCCCAGGTCGGCGGGGGCGTCGTCACCGGGATCAGCCTCGACGACGATGTGGCCGAGGGCGTGGCGTACAGCTATCGCGTCGCCTCGGTCTCGGCGTCCGACACCAGCGCGTTCAGCACGACGGTGAGCTTCGCGACGGGCGTCAAGGAAGCGACGGTCACCGGTCCCATCACCGCCGACCGCACCCTGTACGCCGACACCCTGTACACGCTGAGCGGCTACGTGAAAGTCGGTAACGGCGCGACCCTCACCGTTCAGCCCGGCACCAAGCTGGTGGGCGATACCACCCAGCTCGGCAGCTCGCTCTGGATCCTTCGCGGCGCCAGGATCGACGCGCAGGGCACCGCCGGTGCGCCGATCGTCTTCACGTCAGCGCGGAGCCCGGGCAACCGGAAGCCCGGGGACTGGGGCGGGATCATCATGCTCGGCAACGGCATCATCAACCGCACCGGCGCGAGCATCCTGACCGAAGGCGGCGCGGCGGGCGTGGCGGAGAACTACGCGGGCGGCACCGACAACGACGACAACAGCGGCACGCTGCGGTACGTCCGGATCGAGTTCGCCGGCTACGACATCTCGAACGGCGCCGGCCAGGAGCTGAACTCGCTCTCGAGCTACGCGGTCGGGCGGGGGACGACGTACGAGTACATCCAGACCATGTCGGGTCTCGACGACTCGTTCGAGTTCTGGGGCGGCGCCGTGGACCTCCGGTATCTCGTGTCGTACGAGTCCGGGGACGACCACTACGATTGGACCGAGGGCTACCGGGGTCGGGGTCAGTTCCTCATTGCGCTCCAGACCCAGCGGCTGTCGCCGCAGAGCGGCGCGGGCGTGTTCTCCTCCGACCCCCGCGGGTTCGAGGGCGACGGCTGCGACCCGCTGCCCGGCAGCGGATGCACCGTGACCAACACACCGGCGGGCGCGGGCGCCAGCGAGCCCTTCTCGATGCCGGTCTGGGCCAACTTCACGGTCATCGGCACCGGCCAGCTCGGCGGCTTCCCGACCGACGGGAACGGGGCCGTGCTCCGGCGCGGTACGGGCGGGACCTTGTTCAACGGCATTATCGCGCGCTTTCCCGGCACCGGGCTCCAGATGCGCGACGCTTTCACCGACTCGCTCCGGCTCCGGGATTCGCTCAACATCACCAACCTGATCCTGGCGGAGAACGGGCCGTCGGCCACGCCCACGAACTACGACGCGGACGGCGCGGACATGCTCGGCAGCTGCACGGGCGGTGCCGATGTCGAGACCTGCCGGCGGTTCGCGCAGGCGGCAAAGTTCGCGTCGTCCAACCACCAGGTCGGGACGGCGGCCGCCGCGCTGGTCGCCAGCCTCAATCCGTCCGGCCTCGATTGGACCCCGGTGGCCAGCGCCGGCCAGCCCGATCCGACCACCGGCGGGAGCACCGTCGTCCCGGCCCAGTTCGACGCCCGGACCGGCAACTTCTTCGGCGCGCAGATGCCGAAGACCACCTACATCGGAGCCGCCGATCCGGCGGGGCCGAAGTGGTGGGAAGGCTGGACCGCCTACAACATCAACTGACCGATCTACCATCGAGGCGACCCGGCCGGCGTATCCCGCCGACCGGGTTCGCCATACCAGGGACATCATGGACCGTCTGCTCTTGTTGATCGTCGCCGGCACGTTCGCCTTGGGTGCTTGCCGGGAGCGGCAGGCCGCCGCCGAGGCGCCCGCACACGCGTCGAGCCATGTGGACACCATCCTGCCACGCGCCGAAGCGCTGCGCCGCTTTCAGGCTACCGCCCGTCCGACCGACACTCTGGCAGGTGGCGCGCCCAGCCGCGACGCGCTGGTGCACGCATTCGTGCGGGCGCTGGAGGCGCGCGATACCGCGGCGCTTCAGCGGCTCGCACTCGACCGCGATGAATTCGCCTTCCTCTACTACCCCACCGCCCCCCTGGGCCTGCCGCCGTACGATCTGGCGCCCGAACTGCTCTGGTTCATGCAGCAGTCCGGCAGCGGGAAGGGGCTCGCCCGCACGCTGTCGTCGCGCGGGGGACGGCCGCTCGGCTACCAGAGCTACCGCTGCGACACGCTCCCGAGCCGCGAAGGGGCGAACCTGGTCTGGGGGCCGTGTGCCATGCGATTCCGGCACGGCGGCGCGAAGGTCGAGGAGCGGCTGTTCGGGCTGATCGTGGAGCGCGACGGGCAGTTCAAGTTCGTGAGCTACGGCAGCAAGCTGTAGGGCCGCTAGCCGAAGGCGAGCACCAGCCCGCCGGTGGTCAGCGCGATGAGCTCGCCGGCGAGCACGTCGCCGGGAAAATGGACCCCCAGCCGGACCCGTGAGAAGCCGACCAGTGCGGCGAACACGAGCAAGGGCAGCCCGAGTGCCGGGAAGGTGACGCCGTAGCCCAGGGCCACCGACATGGCGGCAGCGGCGTGGCCGGAGGGAAACGAGAACCGGTCCGGCTCGGTCACCAGGGCCGCGCGCAGGCCGGACTCCTCGGGCCGCCTGCGGACGACGGTGCGCTTGATCACCTGCACGACGAGGTGGGAGGCCACCAGGGTCGCGAGCGCCAGACGCGATGCCGAGTGCAGGGCGCAGCATTGAAACCAGGGGACCACCGCGGCGGCCACCGTGGGGCCGCTGCCTCCGAGGTGCGTCACCACCGTCCACGCCAGCCGGGATCGGCGTGACGCGGTCGGTGCGATGACGCACCGGAGCAGGAGCGCGCGGTCGCGGGCGTCGAGCCGACCCAGCAAGGGAACCGTCATCGCACGGCAATCTGCCTCGCGGAAGCCTCGCCGCCGTTTTCGCGCTGCCACGACCTCGTAACGCGCGGTCCGCTCTCTCCCCATCGATCGAGACCCGGCCGTCACGGCCCCGTGACCGGCCGCGTGCAACTTCAGGTGCGAAGCCCGCGTTGCGCCGCCCGCTCGGCGCGCCGCTATCGCCCGCAGCCGCCGGAGCCTCGATGAGGGTGTTGTACTGCACCGATACCTATCCGCCCCAGGTCAACGGGGTGTCCATCGTGACCGCGCTGAGCGTGGCAGGGTTGCAGCGGCGGGGCTGGGAGTGCACGGTGGTCGCGCCCCGCTACCCGGAGGCGGTGAACGTCGCTTCGCACGGCGGGGCGGACCCCGCCTCCGTGCCGGTCACCAGCCTGCCGAGCATCGCGGTGCCCTGGTACCCGGATCTTCGGGTGGCCATCGCGGGGTTGGAGCCGCTCCGGGACCTGGCGCGCCGCTTTCGGCCGGACCTGGTCCACTGCGCGACCGAGTTCTCCGTCGGCCGCATGGGGCAACGGGCGGCTACGGTCGCGGGCCTGCCCCTGGTCTCATCCTATCATACCGATTGGGGCCGCTACGCCGACGCATACGGGGTGCCCTGGCTGCGCCGTGCCGTGACGAGCCACCTGACGCGTTTCCATGCCAGGAGCAGGCGAGTGTACACCCCGTCGTCCGCCGCGCGCCGGGATCTTGCCGGCTTCGGGATCGAAGCGGTCGAGCTCTGGGGGCGCGGTGTCGATACCGCGGTCTTTCACCCGGGCAGGAGGAGCCAGCACCTCCGCGAGTCGCTGGGGATGGGCAGCCGCTTCACGTTCGTCCACGTGGGGCGACTCGCCGCCGAGAAGCAGGTTGATCTGATCGTCGAGGCGTTCCGGCAGGCATCGACCATGGTGCCGCGCGGGGTCATCCATCTCATCATCGCGGGGACCGGGCCCTGCGAGGCCCGCCTGAAGGCGGCGGCCCCGCCCGGCGTCACCTTCCTCGGCTTCCTCGACCGCCAAACGGCGCTCCCCGACCTCTACGCCAACTCCGATGCCTTCCTGTTCTCGTCCGTCACCGAGACCCTCGGCCTTGTCGTCCTCGAGGCGATGGCGAGCGGACTCCCGGTGATCGCGGCGCCGGAGGGCGGCGTGCGGGATCATCTGCGGGACAGCCTCAACGGTCTCAGTTGCGCGGCCGGCGACGCCGCCGCGATGGCGCGGGCGATGGTCCTGCTGGTGGGCGAATGGGAGCTGACCCGGCGGCTGTCCCGGGCGGCGCGCCGGACCGCGGAAGCCCTGAGCTGGGAGGGGGAGCTGGACCGGCTGGATGCGAGCTATCGGGAGGTGTGTGAGGACGGCGCCGTCTCAGGCCCGGCCGGGAAACACGCTCGTGACCGTCGTCCCCTGGCCCCGCTCGCTCTCGGCGAACACCCACCCGCCGTGCGCCTCGACGAGGTGCTTCACGATGGCCAGGCCTAACCCCGTTCCGCCTTTCTCGCGCGAGCGCGACTGGTCCGCGCGATAGAACCGCTCGAAGATGCGGGGCAGGTGTTCCCGGCCGATGCCGACGCCGTCGTCCCGGATGCTCACGGCGACGCCAGCCTCCACCCGACGGCTCAGACACGTCACGGTGCCGCCCGCGGGCGTGTGACGGAGCGAGTTGTCCATCAGGTTGGTGCAGACCTGGCGCAGGGCGTCCGCATCCGCGTCGACCACCGCGGCGTCGGGCTCGACGTCCAGCGCGAACCGGACGCCCGTTGCCTCGGCCCGTCCCGCGAGCGCGGCCCAGGATTCCCGCGCGACCGCCGCCACGTCCACGTCGGTCCGGTTCGGCTGCCAGCGCCCCGCCTCGATGCGGGAGAGGTCGAGCAGGTCGTCCACGAGACGCTGCATCCGGCGCGCGTTGCTCAGGATGATGCCGACGAAGCGGTGAGTCGTCTCCGCGTCCGCTCCGTCGCCGAGCAGCGTCTCCGCGTAGCCGGAGATCGACGTGAGCGGCGTCTTGAGCTCGTGCGAGACATTGGCGACGAAATCTCGCCGGACCGCCTCCAGGCGGCGGAGCTCGGTCAGATCGTGGAGCACCAGCACGGCGCCACCGGTGGGGAGCGCACGGGCGTTCACCAGGAAGTGGCGGTCGTCCATCTCGAGCTGCCGGTCCTGCACCGGCTGGCCGCGCTGCACGACGTCCACGATCTCCCGGGCGGCCTTCACCCGGAACAGCGTGGCCAGGTCGGGCAAGGCATCGCCAGGGCCGTACCCCAGGAGTCGGCGCGCCGCCGGATTGGCGGTCACGACCCGCCCTCGGCCGTCCGCCGCGATGACGCCCTCGACCATCGCATCGACCAGCGCCGCCGACTCGGCCTGCTCGCGACGCACCTCGTCGAAGCGGTCGCCGAGCTGGCGGTGCATCTGCCGGAGCGCCTGCACCAGCGCGTCGATGTCCGGAATGCCCGAGCGCGGGAAGCGGGGCGGCGCGCCCGCGGCGATCGCCCGGGCAGCGGCGGCGATGCCGGTGAGGGGCTGCGCCACCGAGCGGCCCGCCACGAGCGCGAGCATCGTCCCCACCAGGATGGCGACCACCGCGGCGCCCGCCACCGCGCCCTGGGCGCGGCCGATGACCTGGTCCACCTGGGCCAGGTCTGCGGCGACACGGATCACACCCGGCCCTCCCGGCACCGCCACATACATGAGCAGCCGGCCAACCGTTTCGCTCCGGCGCGTGGCGACGCCCGTCCCGCGCGCGAAGGCCTCGCGGACCTCGGGTCGGCCGGCATGGTTCTCGATGGCCGGAAGCGGTCCGGCGGGAAAGTCGCTGTCGGCGCGGACACGTCCGGTGCGATCGATCAGGGTGATGCGGTGATCGTTCTGCAGCGCGAGGCGGTGGACGGCCGCGTCCCAGCCGAGCGAGTCCGCGGGGATCGCCTCGCGAATCAGCCGGCCCTCGCTTTCGAGGCCCCGGGCGATGTCCTGTTCGAGGTCGCGACGCAGCGACCGCTCCGCCCCCCAGAGCAGAATGAGCACGGCGAGAATCAGAATGCCGACCGTGCCGAGGACCAGACGCGCCGCAAAGCTCACCGGGCGCGGGCCCCGCGCTCGATGGTGCGGAACCGGTAGCCGAAGCCGCGGACCGTCTCGATCAGCTTGCCGGCCTCGCCCAGCTTGGTCCGGAGCCGCTGCACGTGCATGTCCACCGTGCGGGTCTGGATGTCGGGCTGGGCCTCCCAGACGGTCTCCAGGAGCTGCGGCCGCGTCTGCACCCGCCCGCGGCGCTCGACCAGGGTGAGGAGCAGCTTGTACTCGGTGGCGGTGAGGTTGAGCTCCTGGCCGCCGACGCTGGCGCGGTGCGCCGACCGGTCGATGGAGACCGGCCCCGCCGCCAGGGTGGAGCCCGCGGTCACCGGCGGCGAGCCGAGCCGGCGGAGCAGGCCCCGCACCCGGAGCGAGAGCTCCTGTGGCGAGAACGGCTTGGTCAGGTAGTCGTCGGCGCCGAGCGACAGACCCCGGATCCGGTCGGTCTCCTCGCGACGCGCCGTCAGGAGGATGACGCCGACGTCCCGCGTCTCGTCCCGGCGCCGGAGCTCGCTCAGGACGTCGTACCCCGAGACGCCGGGCAGCATGAGGTCGAGAATGACGATGTCGGGCCGCTCCTCGCGTGCGGCCTTGAGAGCGTCCGGCCCGGTGCTGGCGGTCGAGACGCGAAACCCGGCCTTGGCCAGGTGGTAGGCGACGAGCGCCGTGATGTCGGGTTCATCGTCGACGACGAGGATGCGGTGCGTCATGAGGGCCTTTCCACCCGGGTCCTGATGTGCGAGCGGCTCCGCTCGGTGGCGCGGTCGCGCTCGGCGCGCATGGCGGCGTCGTCGTGCACCACCGCGTCGAGGATCGCCGATAGCAGGCGGCCCTGCGCGCCGGGATCCCGGCGCAGGCGATAGAGCACGAACTGGGCGATCGGGGTGTCCCGCACCACCTCCACCCGGCGCAGCACCTGGAGGTGCCGCGAGACCGTGGGCTGCGGGAGGTCGAGCACGGCCTGGAGGTCCGACACGAACAGCGGCGCCGCCGCCAGGCAATTCAGGATCCGCAGGCGCGTGGGCTCGGCGACGGTGAGCAGCAGATCGAGGTTGGAGGGCGCAGGGTGCATATGCGCCGTAACAGATATACACCCAGGCGAATGTTCGCAAGGGCGCGGAGCCGGCCACCCGCGGAGCGCCGATGACAGGGCACCCCCGGCGCCTCCATATTGTGTGCCGATGCTCTCCCTCCTCACCGCGATCGTGCTCGCCGCCGCGCCCCTGCAGGATACGGCCCACGTGGTGCTGGTCGCCACGACGGACCTGCACGGGCACGTCGCCGACTGGGATTACGTGGCGGACCGGCCATTCGCGGGCGGACTGGTGCGGGTCGCCTCGGTGGTGGACTCGCTCCGCGCGGCGTATCCGGGTCAGGTGGTGGTGGTCGACGCCGGCGACCTGCTGCAGGGCGACCCGTTCGCGACCTACTTCGCTCGAATCCGTCCCGTGGACCCGCATCCGATCGTCGAAGCGATGAACCTGGCCGGCTACGACGCCGCCACGCCGGGCAACCACGACTTCGATTGGGGCCTGCCGTTGCTGTCCCGCGTCGTGGGCGAGTCACGATTTGCGTACGTCAGCGCCAACATCCACGCCGAGCCGGGCGGCGCGCTCCTGTACCCAGCGTACCGCGTCCTGCAGCGCCAGGGCGTGCGCATCGCCATCACTGGCTTCACCACGCCGGGCGTGATGGTGTGGGACCGCGACCAGCTGGCCGGTCGCGCGCGCGTCACTCCGATTCCCGCGGCCGCCGCCCCCACACTGGCGGCGATGCGCCGCGAGGCGGACGTGACGGTGGCACTCGTGCACTCGGGGCTGGCGGGACCCGCCTCGTACGATACCGCGGGCGTCGGCGGCGAAGACGAAGCCGCGGCGCTCGCCGATCTGCCGGTCCGTCCCGACGTCGTCGTCGTGGGCCATTCCCACCGCGAGCTCCGGGATTCCGTCATCGGCGGCGTTCATTTCGTCCAGCCTCGGCCGTTCGGGGCGAGTGTCTCGGTGGTGCACTTGTCGCTCGCGCGGGTGGCCGGGGAATGGCGGGTCGGCCGGGTGCGCGCCGACCTCGTCTCCACGGCCGACGTCGCGGCCTCTCCCGTGCTCGCCAAGCGGCTTGCCCCGGCGCGGGATGCGGTGCGCACCTGGGCCCGAACGCCGATCGGTCTCGCGCTCGCTCCGATGCGCGCGGGTGCGGCACGGGCCGAGCCCGCGCCGATCCTGGGGTTCGTACACCACGTCCAGCTGCGGCACACCGGCGCCCAGTTGAGCGCGGCGACGGCGTTCGATCTCCGGGCCGGATTCGACGCGGACACCATCCGGGTCGCGCACGTGCTCGCCCTGTATCCGTTCGACAACACCCTCCGGGCGGTGCGCGTGAGCGGCACGCAGCTCAAGGCGTATCTCGAATGGAGTGCCCGGGCCTTCCGGGTCGATCCGGCCGGGCGCATTACCCTCAACGACTCGGTGCCGGCCTACGATGCCGATGAAGTGGCCGGCGCGCAGTACGAAATCGATCTCCGCCGCCCGGTCGGTGACCGGATCCAGCGCCTGAGCGTGGGGGGCAGGGCGGTCGAGCCCGCGGACACCTTTACGATGGCCGTCAACAGCCATCGGCAGACCGGCGCCGGCGGATACGACATGCTGCGCCACGCCCCGATCGTGTACGACAAGGGCGAGGGGCTGCCCGACTTGCTGATCGAGGCCGTACGCGCGGCGAGCCCGATCGACCCCGCCCGCTACGGGAGTGCCGACTGGAAGATCGTGCCCGAGATGGCGGATCGTGCGGTGCGCGAGCTGTTCGGGCTGACCGCGAAGCCGCTGCCCCGCGCGGCGCGCGACACCGTCCTGCTTCGGGTCCTCGCTACGGGCGATCTGCACGGCGGCCTCCTGGATCGTGCCGGTGCGCTCGCGGCCACGCTCGACAGCCTGGGCAACGACTGCGCCTGCCCTCTTGTGCGGCTCGACGCGGGCGACGCCACGCAGGGCTCCCCGCTCCAGAACGAGACGAAGGGCGCCGCCGGCATGGATCTGCTGGGGGCGCTCGGGTACGCCGCGGTCGCCCCCGGCGATCACGACTTCGACTGGTCCGCCGACGCGCTGCGGCGGCGCGTGCGCCAGTCGCCCTATCCCTGGCTGGCGGCCAACGTCGTGGACAGCGCCACCGGCCGCCGCCCGGACTGGCTCGTGCCCTGGCGGATGGTGGACGTGAGCGGCATCCCGGTCGCGGTGATCGGCTACATTACGCCGTCCACCAAGGGCTTGATGCCGGCGGACCGCACGCGTGGGCTTCGCTTCGGCGACGGCGAGCTGGCGCTGCACGACGTGCTCGGTGAAGTGGCGGCACGGCGTCCGCTGGCCACCATTCTCCTGGCGCACGCCGGCGGCGTCTGCGACGCGGTGGCCTGCACGGGCGAGATCGTGCGGCTTGCCGAACAGCTGGGCGGACGGGGCGTGAGCCTGATCGTCGCCGGTCATACGCACCGGGTGATGACGACGAGCGTCGCGGGGATTCCCATTCTCGAGACCGGAACCGGTGGCGCATTGGTGGGCGTGGCGGACCTGGTGAAGACGCCTTCGGGCGCCCAGCAGTTCCGGATCGGCGTGGTCGCGGTGGACTCCACCCGCATGGGCGGCGACCCGCGCTTCCGTGCGGCGTTCGATCGCTCCCGTCGGCAGCGCGACTCGATCATGACGCGGCCGCTCGCCGACATGAAGCGCCCGCTGGTGCGGAGCGGAGCCCAGTATCCGCTCGGCGCCCTGCTGGCGGAGGCGCGGCGGAACGCGCTCCGCACCGATCTGGGACTCGTCCGCAACGAGTCGATCCGTGCCGACCTGCCGGCCGGTCCGGTGACGTATGCCCGGCTGAGTGCGGTGGAGCCCGCCCGAAGCGATCTGGTGCGGCTCTCCCTCACCGGCGCGCAGCTGGCCGCGTTGCTCGAGCGCATCCTCGCGGAGCCGGACGGTCCGAGCGTGCACCTCGCCGGCGCGCAGGTACGGTACGATCCGCGTGCCGCCCCCGGGAGCCGCGTGCGCGGCGTCGTGTTCCAGGGCGGGCGGCGGCTCCGAGCCGACGCCGAGTACAGCATGGCCACAGACGAGCCCACGGCCGCGGCGGGCGGATTGACGGCGCTGGCCGGTTTTCCGGCCGAGCGTGAGGGCGTGCTCGATGTCGAGGCGGTGGCCGCGTTCGTCCACCGACTTCCCCAACCGGTCGAGGCCGCCCAGCCGGCGGCGTTCGTCTCGACCCGCCCCTGAGCGTGGCCATGCGAATCTTCATCAACGCGGTCCCCGTGGACGTCGAACAAGGCACCGACGTGCGCGGCGCCATCCACGCCCACGATCCCGCCATGGAGGCGAGCGCCGTCGAGGGCGCGGCGCTGGTCACAGACGCGCGCGGTGTCGAGCTGGCGCTCGACGGTCCGCTCGCCGCGGGTTCCATCCTCCGGGTCATTCTCCGGGCGCGCCGCGGGGAGCGGGACGTCGATGCTGACGCGTGAGCTCCTTGCCCGCCTGCCCAAGGCGGAGCTCCACACCCATCTCGACAGCGCGCTCCGCCCGGAGACGATGATCGAGCTGGCGCGGGAAGCCGGCTTCGAGCTGCCGACTACCGATCCCGACGCGCTCCGCCGCTTCATGCTGGTGGACGACGCGGGCAGCCTCGAGGATTATCTCGCCCGGTTCGAGTACACGATCCCGCTGCTCCAGACGCCGGACGGGATCGAGCGCGTCTCGTACGAGATGGTGGAGGACGCCGCCCGCGACGGGCTCCGGTACCTGGAGGTCCGCTACTGTCCCAGGCTCAGCACGCGCCGCGGCCTCACCATGGAAGAGGCGCTCGAGGCGGAGCTCCGCGGCTTCGCGCGCGGGGAGCGAGACTTCGGGGTCATCACCCGGGTGCTCAACTGCTCGCTCCGCCACTACGCGCCGGAGGTGTCGCTCGCTATCGCGCGGCTGTCGGTGGCGTACCGCGACCGCGGGGTGGTCGGCTTCGATCTCGCGGGCGGGGAGGCGGGTCGACCGCCGGGCGTGCATCAGGCAGCCTTCGACGTCGCCGCCGACGGCTGCCTCGGCATCACCGTCCACGCGGGCGAGGCGGCTGGAGCGCCGTCGATCGCGGAGGCTGTGCACCGCTGCCACGCGGACCGGATCGGGCACGGGACGCGCCTGTACGAGGATCCGGTGCTGCGAGACTATATTCGCGACCGCCGGCTGCTGCTCGAGATCAACATCTCCAGTAACGTCCAGACGCGGGCCGTTCGCCGGGCCGCCGAGCATCCGGTGCGCGGCTACGTGGACGCGGGCCTCGCGGTGACGCTCTGCACCGATGGGTGGCTGATGACCGGCGTGACGCTGAGCGACGAGTACTGGCTTGCACACCGCCAGCTCGGTTTCACGCGCGAGGAGATCGACCGCCTGATCCTGGACGGTTTCGCCCACGCCTTTCTGCCATGGCCCGAGCGGCAGGCGCTGCTCCGGCAGGTGGGCGAGGAGTTGTCCGAGCTGCGCTGACCCCGGCCGGGTGACCCCGGGGCCGGGCAGGATTCCCAATCCGTACGAGAACCCACAGGAGCCCGCATGCCGATGCGCAGTGGTTCGGGAGCCGGAGGTCTGCGCGGTGCCCTCGTGGCGGTCGCCCTGATCGGCGCGGCGATCGCCGCCTCGTGGCTGATCCCCGGGCTCGCGTGGCGGGGGCTGGCCGCGATGGAGCGCCCGGCGGCGGTCGCGCCCGCGCAGGACTCGGCGGCGCCCGCTCCGACCATTCCCGGGGCGCAGATCGCGCCGCCCGCGCCGAGGGCCGCCGCCGGACCCATCTCGCTCTGGAGCCGGCTCTCGGGGCTCGTCGGCCTCGCGCTCATCCTGGGCATGGGCATCCTGTTCTCGCACAACCGCCGGGCCATCCGGTGGCGGGTGATCGCCTGGGGGCTCGGCCTGCAGGTGCTGTTCGCCATCTTCGTCCTCCGGATTCCCGCCGGCCAGGCGCTGTTCCGCTGGCTCGGCGACGTCGTCACCGGCATCCTCAACTACTCCTACGTCGGCTCGCAGTTCGTCTTCGGCGAGCTGGGCAAGCCGAACTCGAGCCTCGGCATCATCTTCGCCTTCCAGCTCCTGCCGGCGATCATCTTCGTCAGCGCGCTGTTCGCCATCCTTTATTATCTCGGGGTCATGCAGCTCGTCGTGCGGGCCTTCGCGGTCCTGATGAGCCGGGTGATGGGCGCGAGCGGCGCTGAAAGCCTCAACGTGGCGGCCTCGATCTTCATGGGACAGACCGAGGCGCCGCTCACGATCCGCCCGTTCCTGTCGAAGATGACCTACTCCGAGCTCATGACGGTCATGACTTCGGGCATGGCCCACATCTCCGGCTCGATCATGGTGGCCTACATCGCATTCGGGATCGAAGCGCGGCACCTGCTGACCGCCGTGATCATGACCGCGCCAGGCACGATCATGATGGCCAAGCTGTTCGAGCCCGAGACCGGCGTGCCCGAGACATACGGCTCGGTCCGGCTCGAAATGCCCAAGCAGGACGTGAACCTGCTCGACGCCGCGGCCCGGGGCACCGGCGAAGGACTGAACCTGATGCTCAACGTGATCGCGATGCTGGTGTCGTTCGTGGCGCTGGTCGCGCTGGTCAACGGGGGGTTCGCGGGCGTGCACCGATACGTGGAATGGTTTCCCGCGAACATGCAGACGGTGCTGGGCTGGATCTTCCGGCCGATCGCGTGGGCGATGGGCGTGTCGTGGCGGGACAGCGAGACCGTGGGGAGCCTGCTGGGCACCCGGATGGTGCTGAACGAGTTCATTGCCTACGCGCAGCTCGGGCCGCTGAAGGGTCAGCTCGATCCGCGCTCGTTCACGATCGCCTCGTTCGCGCTGGCGGGGTTCGCCAACTTCAGCTCGGTCGGCATCCAGCTCGGCGGCATCGGCGCGCTGGCGCCCGATCGGAAGCGCGACCTCGCGCGCCTCGGCATCCGGGCGATGATCGCCGGCACGCTCGCCAACTTTCTCTCAGCCACCATTGCGGGGATGCTCCTGTGACCGCGACCGCCGCCCCGGCGTCGCCGGCCATCGAGGAGGCCGCGGCCGTCGTTCGTGCCCGGCTCGGCGGCCGCGCGCCTCGCGTCGCGATCGTCCTCGGCTCCGGCCTGGGGCAGTTCGCGGAGCGGCTGGAGCACGCGGTGCGAGTACCGTACGCCGACATTCCGCACTTCCCGGCGCCGACGGTCATCGGGCACAGCGGTGAGCTGGTGGCGGGCGCGCTCGCCGGGCGCGAGGTGCTGGTGCAGAGCGGGCGCTTCCATATGTACGAGGGCCATCCGGCCTCGCTGTGCGCGCTGCCGGTGCGGGTGTTCGCGCGGCTTGGCGTGGAGACGCTCGTGCTCACCAACGCGGCAGGGGGTATCAGGCGGAGCTTCGGCTCCGGCACCGTGATGCTCATTGCCGATCAGATCAACCTCACCTTCCGGAACGGGCTCTTCGGAAGCGTGCTCCCGGGCGAGGAGCGGTTTCCGGACATGTCGGCGCCGTACGATCCCGAGCTTCGCGCGCTCGCGCGCGAGGTCGCCCGGCGGCGCGCGATTCCGCTGGCCGAAGGCGTGTACGTCGGGCTGCTCGGACCGAGCTACGAAACGCCCGCCGAGATCCGGATGCTCGAGCGCCTCGGCGCCGACGCGGTCGGGATGTCGACGGTGCTCGAGGTGATCACCGCGCGCGCGGCGGGCCTCCGCTGCCTGGGGTTCTCCGCGATCACCAATCCGGCCGCGGGCGTCACGCCGCACAAGCTCGACCATCTCGAGGTGATGGAGGTGGCCTACCGGATTGCCGGGGAGCTGGCCGCGCTCATCGAGGGGGTGGTGGCGGAGCTGTGACCGTGTGGTCGAGCGGACCGTGGCCGGCCCCGAGCCCGGGCGCCCGGGCGATGGCGCGGTGCACGAAGTCCAGCGCATCCGCCACCGCCGTCTCGAGCGGGCGGCCGAGCGCGAGCCCGGCCGTCACGGCGGCCGACAGCGTGCAGCCGGTGCCGTGCGTCGACGTGGTGGCGAGGCGCGGGCGGGTGAAGTGGCGGAGCCCGTCCGCGGTGACGAGCACGTCGGTCAGCGTGTCGCCCCCCTCGGTCAGATGGCCGCCCTTGACCAGCGCGGCGCCGGCGCCGAACCGCCGCAGGGTCTCACCCGCGCGCTCCATCGTGGGGACATCGTACACCGGTCGCCCCGTGAGCACGGCGGCCTCGTCCAGGTTGGGCGTCACCAGCGCGGCGAGCGGGAGCAGGCGTTCGCGGATCACCTCCTCCGCCTCGGCGGTGAGCAGGCGCTGGCCCGAGGTGGCCACCATGACCGGATCGACGACCAGCGGGCTCCAGCCGGTCTCGCGGATCGCCTTGGCGACGAGACGGACGAGCGACGCCTCGGCGAGCATCCCCGTCTTGAGCGCGGCCGGCGGCAGGTCCTCGGCCAGGGCGGTGAGCTGCGCCGAGACCATGGCCTCCCGCACCGACTCGACGGCGCGGACGCCGCGGGTGTTCTGCGCGGTCAGGGCCACGATGACCGACGTCCCGAATACGCCGAACTGCTGGAACGTTTTCAGGTCGGCCTGGATGCCGGCGCCGCCCCCGGAGTCCGAGCCGGCGATCGTGAGGGCGATCTTCATCCCGTGAGCACCTCCAAGGACGGCGCGCTGCTGACGATGATGCGCGATCTGGCCCGCCGCCGCGGCCGGGAGCGGCGCGGCCTCGCGCTCGCCGAAGGCGTCCGGCTGCTCGAGGAGGCGCTGGCGGCGGGGGTGCCGGTGCGCGGCGCCGCGGTGTCACCGGCGCTGGAAGGTACTCCCCGTGGGCGGGCGCTCAAGAGCGCGCTTGCCAAACGGGCGGTGCGGCTCGTGGAGGTCGCGCCGGCCGAGCTCGACGCGCTGGCCGATACCGAGCACCCGCAGGGCGTGGTGGCGGTGGTCGAGCCGCGGGTCTGGTCGCTCGCCGACGTGCCGACTCCGTCCGGCGCGGTGGTGGTCGTCCTCGACGCGGTGCAGGATCCGGGCAACGTCGGCACCGTGCTGCGCACCGCGCTCGGCCTCGGCGCGACAGGCGTGCTGGCGCTCAAGGGCACCGCCGAGCTCACCAATCCCAAGGTGCTCCGCGGCAGCATGGGCGCGGCGTTCCGGCTCCCCGCCGTGGCGACCGACGCCGGCGCGTTGCTCGAGTGGGTCGCCGTGCGGGGCGTCGACCTATGGGTCGCGACGACCGAGGCCGGTCCGCTCCCCGGGAGGGCCGACCCGTCCGGACGCGCGCCCCTGGCGCTCGTGCTGGGCAACGAAGGGGCCGGGGTGGGGTCCGCGCTTCTCGCCGCCGCCCGGCACCGGGTCGGGATCCCCCTGGCGCAGGGAGTGGAATCGCTCAACGTGGCCGTGGCGGCCGGCATCCTTTTGTACGAGGTCACGCGTGGGGCCTGATCTGCTCAACCTGGGAAGGGATCCGATTCTCGTCGCCTATGCGGGCGTGCTGGGGGCGCTGATCGGCAGTTTTCTCAACGTGTGCATTCTGCGCTGGGGCGCGGAGCCGAAACAGTCGGTGATGCGCCCGCCCTCCCGCTGTCCCGGCTGCGGCCGTGGTCTTCGGTGGTTCGAGAACATCCCCATCGTCGCGTGGCTGGTGCTGCGGGGGCGCTGCCGTGGCTGCCGCGACCCCATCTCGCCGCAATACCCCCTGATCGAGCTCACCGTCGCCCTGATCTGGGCGTATATGGCCTGGCGCCACGGGTTCGGTGTGGAGGCGCTCCGCGGGGCGGCGTTCGGGACCATCCTCCTCGGCATCGCGATGACCGATGCCCGGGCATACCTGATTCCCGACGAGTTTTCGCTGGGCGGACTGGCCTTTGGCCTGCTCTTCGCCCTCGCCGCCGGGGTGCGGCCGCTCGGGACCGCGCTGCTCGGCGCGGCGGTCGGTTTCGGGCTCCTCTGGCTGGTGGCGGTTCTCGGCGAATGGTACTTCAAGCAGGAGGCCATGGGCGGTGGCGACATCAAGATGATGGCGATGGTCGGCGCGTTCCTCGGCTGGCAGGGCACGCTGCTCACCGTCTTTCTCGGCGCGCTGATCGGGAGCTTCATCTTCGTCCCGCTCGCCCTCCTCGGCCACAAGAAGCTGGTGCCGTTCGGAATCTTCCTGGCCATGGGAGCGGCTGCCACGTATCTGGTGGGTCCCGCCATTCTGGGCTGGTACGGCGGCTATCTGAGGGGCGCGTGACCCGTCGTCTCGGTGTAGCGGCCTGTGCCCTACTGGCCCTGGTCGCGTGCCGCGGCTCCGAGCGGGGTGGGGCGGAGGACCAGGTGCTGGCACACCTGGTCGACAGCCTCCGCGCGCCTGTGGAGCGCGCCACGGGACTCACGTTCCGGACACCGCCGCGGTCCGCGCTTCGCTCGCCCGAGCAGGTCCGGGCGTATCTCATCTCCAAGCTGGACGAGGAGCTGCCGCCGGCGCGCCTCCGCGGCCTCGAGTCGGCCTACCGGCTCTTCGGTCTCCTCCCCGACACCCTCTCGCTCCGGGCGCTGCTGCTCGACCTCTACGCCGAGCAGGTGGCCGGCTACTACGATCCCGATTCGGCCATGCTCTTCGGCGTCGCCGGCGCCGACCGGACCCAGCTCCGGCTGGTGCTCGCGCACGAGCTCGTGCACGCCTTGCAGGGCCAGTACCTGCCGCTCGATTCCATCCTCAAGTCCACCGCCAGCAACGACCGGCTCACCGCGGCGCAGTCGGTCCTCGAGGGGCAGGCGACCCTGGCCTCGATCGCCGTGCTCGCGCCGGGACAGAACGTGGCCGCCACGCCCGAGTTCTGGGAGCTGTACCGCGACCAGGTGCGGACTCAGCAGTCGGCCATGCCGGTGTTCGCGCGCGCGCCGCTCGTCGTGCGCGAGGCACTCATCTTCCCGTACCTCGACGGCGCGCAGTTCATGCACTGGTGGGCGACGGACGGCCCGAAGGACACGCTGCCGTACGGGCCGCGCATGCCGGTGTCCACCGAGCAGATTCTCCACCCCGAACGCTACACGCGCGGGGACGCGCCGGTGCCGATCACGTTCGCGGCGGATACCGGCGTCGTGTACGAGGACGCCCTGGGCGAAAGCGAGATCCGGGTGCTGCTGGCCGCCCTCGCGGGGTCCGACGAGGTGCAGACGGTGGTGCCGATCGGCTGGGGCGGGGATCAATTCCGGGTGTACGGCACCACCGAGGGGCCGGCGCTGGTGTGGTACGCGGTGTGGGACGATCAGCGCTCGGCGGATCGCTTTCTCAGGGCGGCCGGGCCGGCGCTCCAGCGGACTGCGCGCCCGGGCTATCGAGCGGAGGTCCGGTCGCTGGCGATCGGTGGACGGCCCGCAATCCGCTACGCGCTGGCGCCGACCGGGTGGGCGCGATGGACGTCGATGCCGGAGGTGACGGTCCGGTGACGGGAGTGTCGCATCACCGGAGTGCCAGGCTGATCAGGAACGCCGCCACGCCGACCAGTCCGCCGAGCAGGTAGCCGAGCCGGACGATCAGATCCAGCTCCCGCTGGGTCACGCCCCGCACGATCTGCTCCATACGTTCCGTCGAGAACCCGAGCACCTTCTGCTCCACCATCTCCGGCACCCGGATCTGCTCGACAGCCCGGGGAATCTGGTCCTGCACCCACTGCCAGGCCGCGCGCGAGATCCCCTGGCGGATCGCGGACGTGGTGTCCGCGCCGAGCCACTCGGCCGGCCGTCCGATCGGGCGGGCGAGCAGGCGCTCGACCACCTCCCTGAAGGCGTCCTCGACCCAGCGGCGCCCAGTCTCACCCGCGAGGGCCTCACCGGCGGCCTCCGCGAGCCGTTCGGGTGGCACCACGTCGAACACGTCGCCCCACGTGCGCCGCTCGGCCGCCTGGAGGAGCCCATCCACCGTGCGCGCGATGGCGCCCCGCGTGGCCGGGTCGCGCGCCACCCGCACCAGCCAGTCGCCGAGCGTCCCGCTCAGCGCCTCGCGTCGCTCGGGCGAGAACCGACGGAGCCGCTCGGCGAGCGACAGCCGCAGAAAGTTGACCACCGCGTCGTTCACGGCCCGCGTCACCTGCGCCTTGATCTGCGGCTCGGCCAGCGACTCCGCGAACCGATCGAAGCCCTCCCGCTCGAACCCGTCCACCAGGCGCTCGATGGTCCGGTCCGTGACGACGAGGCGCGCCAGGACGCGCTCATGGAGCAGCAGGTCGCGGACGGAATGGTCGAACGCCTGGTGAAGGGCGTCCTCCACCAGCGCACGCGCGTCGGGGTCGGCCAGCACCGCGCTCAGGCGCTCGAGCGCGAGCGGGAGGTAGTCGGTGATCGCCTGTTCGAGCGCGCCGATGATGCCGGGGGGCAGGCGGTCGAGCAGGGGGTCCTCGTCGTGTGCCATCCGGTCGAGCTGGCGCTCGACGAACGCGCGGAGCGCGCGCTCGAGGTCGTCGTCCTCGGCAAGGCGGCCCACCCAGCGTTCCACCGTCTGCGTGAGCGCCGCCCGCCGGCCGTCGGTCAGCGCTTCGGCCAGCGGCCGGCCGCCGACCTCGCGGCGCATGCGCTCGAGCCAGGTCACCACCAGCCGCTCGAACTCCGGCGAGCGGGCATAGAGCGCGACGCGCGACGCGACCTTGGGGGCGAGCGCCGCGAGCGCATCGTCGAGCGTGCGCGCCACGTCGGGGCTCACCTGCTCCCGGAGTGGGCCCCGATCCCGGTCCAGCGCGGCGGTCAGCACCCGCTCGATCGCCTCGTCGAACGCCTGCCGGACCGCGGGCGCGCTGAGCCGCTCGGCGAGGTCCTCGGGCGTGAGGAGCCGTTCGCCGACCGTGCGGCCGATGCTGCGCGCCAGCCGGGCCTTGTTCTTGGGGACCGCGCCCTGCACCCTGAGCCGCCCGAGGCCGCGCGGCTCGTACGGGTGAAACAGCATCCAGATCGCGACGGCGTTGGTGATGCCGCCCGAGATGGCCCCGACGGCGACCGTCAGGACGCCCTGGATCAGGGTCAGGTGGTCCACGCCCGTCACGGCCGGGCGTCGGCGAAGAGCCGGGTCAGCGAGAAGAGCACGAGTCCCACCAGGCCACCGACGAGAGTGCCGTTGATCCGGATGAACTGAAGATCCCGGCCGATCTGCAGCTCGATGCGTCGGGAGGTCTCGTCCGGGTCCCACGCGCTCACCGTATGCGCAATGAGCTGGCCGACCTCGTGCCGGTGCTGCTCCACGATCCGGAGCACCGCGGCCACGAGCCAATCGTCGAGCTTGGCGAGCAGGGCCTCGTCCTCGAGCGCGGCCTCGGCGAACGCCGTGAGCCCGCGCTCGAGCCCGCCGGGCATCCCGGCCCCGGCGGCGTCCACCTGCCGCTCGAGCACCTGCCGAAGCTCACGCCCGAGCGACTCGGTGAGCCGGTCGCTGGTCGGGTGGTCGAACACCTGCTGCTTGATCTGCTCGGCGCGGGCCATCGTCTCGGGCGACTCGCGGAGCTGCACGATCCAGCCGATGAGCAACTCGTCGAGCTGCCGGCGCAGCGGATGGTCCGGGTCGGCGCCCACGTCGTCGAGCGTCCGGCCGATCCCCTCCACGATCCGGTCGTGCAGCCGGTCGTCCACGAAGCCGGGGACCCACCAGGGACTCTCCTCCCGGATCCGCTGGCGGATGAGCCCGTCGTTCTCCGCTACGATGCGGGCGAGCCCCTGCGCCAGCCGGTCCAGCACCTGCTGGTGTCGGTCGTTCACGGTGAGCAGGGCCAGCCCATCGGCGAGCACCGGCGCGATCGGGCGGCGCTTGAGGGGCTCGATCACGCTCCGCTCGAGCAGGGCGTGGACGTCCTCGTCCCGGACCACCGCCGAGGCGCTTCGGAGCGCCCCGGCCATGTGCCCGACCACCGATCGCGCGTTGGTCGGCTCGCGCAGCCACTCGGCGGCGCGGCGGCTCAGCCCCGCGGCGCGGAGCTTGGCGCCCAGCACCTCGGGCGAGAGAAAGTTGTTCTGGACGAAATTGCCGAGGCTGCGCCCGATGCGGTCCTTCCGCTGGGGAATGATGGCGGTGTGAGGGATGGGGAGATTGAGGGGGCGACGGAAGAGCGCGGTGATGGCGAACCAGTCGGCCACGCCGCCCACCAGCCCGGCCTCCGCGGTGGCGCGGACGTAGCCGAGCCACGGATGGGCGCCCTCGAGCACCCAGGCGGCGGCGAACACGCCGGCCATGAGGACCAGCAGGCCGGTGGCGCGGCGCTTCATCCGGTCGAGCTGGAGCTGCTTGGTCTCCGCGTCGGCGACCTGCGGAATCACGTTCATGTCCTCGGGGTGGTGGGGCGTCGAAAGGTAAGCCCACACGGCACCGGCAGGGTCTCCAGAAAGGTCCTGCACGCTGCGCCGGAGTTGTCGGCTCCCGCCACGAGGTCGAACATCCATGCCCGCTCGCGCCTTGCCCAAAGCCCCTCTCACAGCTACTCTTACGGGCTATGTTCGACGAGCTGTCACAAAAACTGAACGACACGCTCCAGCGGCTCACCGGACGCGGGGTCCTGACCGAAGACGCGGTCAAGGAGGGGCTCCGGGA